>NZ_JCAFRI010000003.1:0-352298 GCF_059367915.1 Stenotrophomonas sp. YJH_SMC_19 | reverse complement strand
TACGCTGGCCTGAAGGCCAAGGGCAAAGCGAGCAAGGTGGCGCTCGTGGCGGTCATGCGCAAAATGCTGGTGATCCTCAACGCCCGTAAGCGAGACGCCGAGGTGGCCCTCGGCTGCCCCTGACAAGACAGTTGCTACTGGGGCTACCGGATTGGGTCCGGGGCAGATCCCTTACACTGGCCGCCTCTTCATCCCTGCCCACCCGATGAACCTTCCCCTGCACTTCGGCCTGCTCGGTACCCTGGAAGCCGGCGCCATCGCCCTGCTGGTCGGGCTGCTGGTGTACTTCCTGTGGTCGCAGCTGTGCCGGCTCCTGCACTGGACCGCGGGTCACGCGATCGGGTGGTCCTGTGTCATCGCCGTGATCATCTCCGCCGGCATCGATGCATGGAAGCTGTTCTACATGGGCATCGTGCGGCTGGAGTCGCCGCTGTACGCGCGCCTGTTCCTGGCAACCATCCACGATCCGAACGAACTCGGCAGCCGCGTGGTGCTGGAAATCGCCGGTGCGCTCGCCGGTGTTGCGCTCGGCTGGGTGTTGTTCAGTTCGCGGTCATCGGAAAAAACCGTCGACTGACGCAGGTTTTTCGTTGGCTGCCGGTTAAATCCGGCAGCGCTGAATGCGCATCTTATGAGCTGCTCACTTGCTGCTAACCACCGCGCTAATGCATGCGCGGGGGCGAGTGGTTAATGGTGCGTGTTGACGCCGGTCGCGGGGCAAAATCGATTCAGAAACGGGGTGGCAGGGTAGGTGCCGTGCGGAGACAACACGCCGCGCAACACCACCCAATTGGCAGGAGACACCCCTGATGACTATTCGCAACCGCAAGCCCCTGATCGCCCTGATCGTCGCCGCTGGCAGCGTGCTGGCCATTCCAGCGATGGCACAGTCGGCCAAGCAGCAGGCGGCGCATGCGCAGAACGAGGCCGCACAGGCCCAGCAGGCGGCTGCACAGGCCGGCCAGGCCGCCGACCAGGCGACCAACGCTGCCGCAGCCGCATCGGCGCAGGCCAACGGCGGTGGCCAGACCTGGGCCAGCATCGATACCGATGGCAACGGCACCATCAGCAAGACCGAGGCGCAGGTGAACGCGGGCCTGGCCCAGGTGTTCGACCAGGCTGATACCAACAAGGACGGCGAGCTGAGCGCCGATGAGTACAAGGCCTATGTGGCCGCCCAGCAGGCCGGCGCCGGCGGCGCAGCGCAGGGTGCGCAGGGCAGGTAAGACCTGTATCGGGGCGTATGGGAACCCGGGCGGCTTCGGTCGCCCGGGTTTTTTTCGTCACCACGGCCCCTGTATCCTTGCGCGATGAACACCTCCACGCCTGCGCCGTCGCGCGCCATCGGCCTGGTCGGTTTTGACGGTGACGATACGCTGTGGAAGAGCGAGGACTACTACCGCAAGGCCGAGCAGGACTACCTTGACCTGCTGTCGCGCTACGTCGACGTGCACGACACCCAGACCGCGCGCCACCTGCTGGAAGTGCAGCAGCGCCACCTGGGCACCTTCGGCTACGGCGTGAAGAGCATGACGCTGTCGATGATCGAAGCGGCCATCGACATCACCGGGCAGCGCATCGAAGCGAAGGACATCCAGCGCATCCTGGATATCGGCCACGACACCCTGGGCCACCCGGTCGAACTGATCGACGGTGTGCGCGAAGCGGTGGCGGCCATCGCCGAGCACTACCCGGTGGTGCTGATCACCAAGGGCGACCTGTTCCACCAGGAAGCGAAGATCAAGGTCGCCAACCTGGGCGAGCTGTTCCCGCGCATCGAGATCGTCTCGGAGAAGGACCCGGAAACCTACGCCCGCGTGCTGGCCGAATTCGATCTGCCCATGCAGCGCTTCGTGATGGTCGGCAACTCGCTGCGTTCGGACATCGAGCCGGTGGTTACCCTGGGTGGCTGGGGCGTGCATACCCCGTACGCAGTGACCTGGGCCCACGAGACCCAGCACGGCGTGGCCGATGATGAACCGCGCATGGTCACCGCCGATACCGCCCACGACTGGCCGGCCGCACTGGCGGCGATCGAAGCCAAGGCCGCTGCGGCGGCCTGACAGGGCCCGGCGGCTGCGGCAGAATCGGGGCATGAATTACCGACTGCGCGTGTTGCTGTTGTCCTTGCTGCTGGCGCCGGCCACCGTGCTGGCCCAGCAGACCGCCGAGCGTTCGGCTGCGTATGAGGTGGCAACCGGCGACAGCTGGGTTGATGCCCAGCTGCAGGACATCAACCATTACGCCGAACGCTACCCGGATGCCTTTCTCGATGAGGTATCGCGCTATGCCGACGTGCCCCGTGGCTACATCAGCGCGCTGTTCACCACCCATGGCTGGCAGGCCGGGGACATCTATTTCGCCTGCTTCTGGGCCAAGGCCAGCGGCCAGACCTGCCGCGACAGCGTGCGCGCCTTCAGCCAGGACCCGGACGGCGGCTGGGAAGCGGTGGTGAAGCGGATGCCCACCAAGCCGGACAACCTGCATTACCGTGCCGTGCGCCACGCCATCGTGGCCAGCTACCAGCATTGGGACCGGCCGATCACCCTGGATGCCACCCTGAAGCGCCAGCTCAAGCGGTAGTGCCGGCCGCTGGCCGGCAATCGCACCCTTCCAGGCATCCGGAGATTGCCGGCCAGCGGCCGGCACTGCCGGTTTGTTTCATGTTGCTCTGCATATCGCCGCCACCGCGCGCTCCGGCGACAATACGGGTCCGAGCTGTTCCCCCGTTCCCGTAATCGAGTGACTGATGAGCGCCTCTTTGGTTTCGCCTGATGTGATCCGCCGCCTGTTCGCACAGGCCATGTCCCGCATGTACCGCACCGAAGTGCCGCTGTACGGCACGCTGGTGGAACTGGTGGAGCGGATCAACGCGCAGGTGCTGGAGCAGGACCCCGCTCTGGCCGCGCAGTTGCAGCGCAACGACGAGCGCGCGCGCCTGGATGAAGAACGCCATGGCGCGATCCGCGTGGGCACCGTGCAGGAACTGGCCACGCTGCGCCGCCTGTTCGCGGTGATGGGCATGTACCCGGTCGGCTACTACGACCTGTCGGTCGCGGGCGTGCCGGTGCATTCCACCGCGTTCCGCCCGCTCACCGGCGCGGCGCTGGCGCAGAATCCGTTCCGCGTGTTCACCTCGCTGCTGCGCCTGGAGCTGATCGAAGACGAAGCGCTGCGTGCCGAATCGGCGAAGATCCTTGCGCGCCGCCGCATCTTCACCGACGGCGCGCTGGCACTGATCGACCAGGCCGAGCGTGACGGCGGCCTGGCGCAGGCCGATGCCGAGCGCTTCGTCGAGGAAGCACTGGAAACCTTCCGCTGGCACGGCGATGCCACGGTCGACCTGCCGACCTACCACGCGCTGCACAACGCGCACCGCCTGGTGGCCGACGTGGTCAGTTTCCGTGGCCCGCACATCAATCACCTGACCCCGCGCACGCTGGACATCGACGCTGCGCAGGCGGCGATGATCGAACACGGCATGGCCGCCAAGGCGGTGATCGAAGGCCCGCCGCGCCGCGCCTGCCCGATCCTGCTGCGCCAGACCAGCTTCAAGGCATTGGAAGAGGCCGTGCATTTCCCGGGCGGCGAAGGCGGCGATGCCGGCACCCATACCGCGCGCTTCGGCGAGATCGAACAACGCGGCCTTGCGCTGACCCCGAAGGGCCGCGCGCTGTACGACCAGCTGTTGTCCCAGGCCCGCGATGCCGGTGGCGAAGGCAGCACCGGTGGCGACTACGGCCAACGCCTGCAGGCGGTGTTCGCCAGCTTCCCGGATGACCATGACACGCTGCGCCAGGAAGGACTGGGCTATTACCGCTACCAGCTGACCGACGCCGGCCGTGCCGCGCCCGAGCGCGTGGCGGATCTGCCGGCTGAAGTGCTGGTGGCCGCCGGCCTGGCCACGGCCGACCCGATCGTCTATGAGGATTTCCTGCCGGTCAGTGCCGCGGGCATCTTCCAGTCGAACCTGGGTGGTGAAGAACAGCGCGCCTATGCCGCACATGCCAACCGCGAGGCCTTCGAGCAGGCGCTGGGCGTGGCGGTGAATGACGAGTTCGAGATCTATGAGCGTCTGCAGGCGGAGTCGCTGGCGAGCCTGCGCATCGCGTGAAGGTAGAGCCGGGCGCTGGCCGGCTGCTGGGGAAGCCGACCAGCGGCCGGCTCTACCCGATTCCGTAGCTGGGGTCAGAGCCCTTTCCTGTGGAAAGGGATCCGACCCCGAACGCAATCAGCCCTTCATCGTTCCGGTATCCAGCCAACGCTGGTGCCACGACAGCGCTTCCGGCAGCAGGTGCGGGGTGTGCTTGCCGTAGCTCTCGCGGCTGGCGCGGTCGAAGTAATCCTGCAGCTGCGGACGGAAATCCGGATGCGCGCAGTTGTCGATCAGCACCTGCGCGCGCTTGCGCGGGGTCAGGCCACGCAGGTCGGCCAGGCCCTGTTCGGTGACGATCACCGACACGTCGTGCTCGGTGTGGTCGACATGGCTGGCCATCGGCACGATCGCCGAAATGGTGCCGTTCTTCGCGGTGGACGGGCTCAGGAACGCCGACAGGAAACCGTTGCGGGCGAAGTCGCCGGAACCGCCGATGCCGTTCATGATCCGCGTGCCCATCACGTGCGTCGAATTGACGTTGCCGTAGATGTCCACCTCGATCATGCCGTTCATGCCGATGCAGCCCAGGCGGCGCACCAGTTCCGGATGGTTGGAGATTTCCTGCGTGCGCATGATGATGCGCTCGCGGTAGAAATCGATGTTCTCCTTGAACGTCTCGTTGGCCTGCGGGCTCAGCGCGAAACCCGTGCACGAGGCATAGCTCAGCACGCCGTCGCGCAGCAGGTCGAGCATGCCGTCCTGGATCACTTCGGTGAACGCGGCCAGGTCGCGGAAACCGCTCTTGGCCAGGCCGGCCAGCACCGCGTTGGGAATGTTGCCCACGCCCGACTGCAGCGGCAGCAGGTTCGGCGGCAGGCGGCCCTTCTTCACTTCGTGCTTGAGGAACTCGATCAGGTGCGAAGCGATCTGCTCGCTGGTCGCATCGATCGGGCTGAACGGGCTGTTGCGGTCCGGGCCGTTGGTGCGTACCACGGCCACGATCTTGTCCGGGTCGCAGCGCAGCGCGGTGTCGCCGATGCGGTCGTTGGCGTTCACCAGCGGAATCGGTTTGCGGTGCGGCGGCAGCGCGGTGCCGTAGTAGATGTCATGCATGCCGTCGACGCCGGCCGGCTGCCATTCGTTGACCTCGACGATCACCTTCTTCGCCAGGTCCAGCCAGGTCTTGTTGTTGCCGACCGAGGTGGAGGGCACCAGCGAGCCATCCTCGCGGATGGCCGAGACTTCGATCACGGCGGTATCGATCTCGCCGTAGAAGCCGAACCACACGTGCTGGGCAACGTGGCTGAGGTGGATGTCGATGTAGTCCAGCTTGCCCTCGTTGATGCGGTTGCGCGCATCCGGGTCGCTCTGGAACGGCATGCGCATCGCGATGCCATCGGCTTTGGCCAGCGCGCCATCGAGTTCCGGCGCGGTGGAGGCGCCGGTCATCAGCTTGATCTGGAAAGGGTTGCCCTGGGCATGCACCGCTTCGATGCGGCGGGCCAGTTCGACGGGAACGGCCTTGGGATACCCGGAGCCGGTAAAGCCGCTCATGGCCACGGTTTCACCGGGCTGGATCAGCGCGGCTGCGGCCTCTGCGGAGACCACGCGGTCACGGAGACGCGCGTTGGCGATGCGATCAACAGACATGACGACACGTGTTGCTGGGGGGAATTCCGATTATCGGCCATCCTCATCCGTACGGGGGGTTCTACCTTCGTGGAATGGCTTTTCCCCAGGGGCTCACCCAAACCCGTCGGTTTTGTTTTGCAGTGCAGCGTGCAAAGTGCTTTCGCAGCCCGCACGATGGCCCTGCATCCCGACGTGGGGGAGGGAGCAGAGCCCGCTGGCAGTTCGCTGCAAGCGGGCTTTTTTATTGCCTGTCGCCCAGTATGAATACGCGGCCTCCATTGTTGGTAATGCCGGCCGCTGGCCGGCAGATCCGATGATGCTGCCGAAGGTTACCGGGGTTGCCGGCCAGCGGCCGGCACTACCGGGTCCGTTGCGCCCCGGCCGGGTCGATACAATCAGCCCATGACCCTCGCCCCCGCTGATCTGCCCGTCTCCCTGCAGCCTCTTGTCGACCGCGCCCTGGCGCGCCTGGCCCAGGTCCTGACCGAGCCCATCCCGGCCGACCTGCTGCCGTTGCTGACCCGGCTGGCGGTGGCCAGCGACTTCGCGCTGGACACCCTGGTGCGTCAACCCGCGCTGCTGGCGCAGCTGGCCGCGCCCGGCTGCCCGCCGATCCCGGCGCCGGTGCTCGACCCGCTGCAGCCCAGCGACTGGCCGGCACAGCTGCGGCGCTGGCGTGCGGCGATGTCCACACGGCTGATCTGGCGCGACCTTGCCGGGCTGGACGACGTGGCGCAGACCCTGGCCGGCGCCACCACCCTGGCCGAAGACTGCCTGCGGCTTGCGCTGGAGGCCCTGCAGCAGGAATTCGCCCAGCGCCATGGCGTCATCGCCGATGACCAAGGCACGCCGCAGCAGCTGGTCGTGTTCGGCCTCGGCAAGCTGGGCGGCGGCGAGCTCAACTTCAGTTCCGATATCGATCTGGTCTACGCCTATCCGCACGGCGGCGAATCCGATGGCCCGCGCGCGCTGGCCGCCGAAGAGTATTTCGCCCGCCTCGGCCAGCGCCTGGCCAAGCTGCTGGACGAAACCACCGTCGATGGCTTCAGCCACCGTGTCGACCTGCGCCTGCGTCCGTTCGGCAGCGCCGGCCGCGTCGCGCTGTCGTTCGCGGCGATGGACCAGTATTTCCAGCGCGAGGGCCGCGACTGGGAACGCTACGCGTGGCTGAAGGCGCGCGCGGTGGCCGGCGACATCGCCGCCGGTGAAGCGTGGCTGCAGACCCTGCGCCCGTTCGTGTACCGCCGCTACCTCGATTTCACCGCGCTCGATGGCCTGCGCGAAATGAAGGCGGCGATCACCGCCGAGGTCGCGCGCCGCGAGTTGCACGAGGACATCAAGCGTGGCGCCGGTGGCATCCGCGAAATCGAATTCCTGTGCCAGGCGTTGCAGCTGATCCGCGGTGGCCGTGAACCGGCACTGCGCGAGCGTCGCCTGCTGGTGGCGCTGGATGCACTGGTCGCCGCCGGTCAGATCGCGCCCGAGGATGGCAGTGCACTGCGCGAGGCTTACCTGTTCCTGCGCCGGCTGGAGAACCGACTGCAGATGCTGCGCGACGCGCAGACCCACGTACTGCCCAGCGACGCGCTGGACCGCGAACGCATCGCCGTCGGCCTTGGCTATGCGGACTGGAACGTGCTGCGCGCGGCGTTGGCCGAACAGCAGCAGCGCGTCAGTACTGAATTCGCCGCGCTGCTGGCGCCGCGCAAGGGCCAGGCCGCGCCCGACGCGCTGGCCAACTACTGGCGCAGCCTGCCCGAAGGCAGCAACGCACCACTGCTGGCCGAAGCCGGCTTCCTCGATGCCAACGGCGCCGACCAGTCGCTGCGTGATTTCGCCCAGGGCACCGGCGTGAAGTCCTTGTCCGATGCCGCGCGTGCGCGGCTGGATCGCGTGCTGCCCGCACTGCTGCATGCGGCCACGCGCTCGCCACAACCCGACGCCGCGCTCAAGCGTGTGCTTGGCCTGCTGCAGGCGGTGCTGCGCCGGACCAGCTATCTCGCGCTGCTGGACGAGCAGCCCAGTGCGCTGGCGCGGCTGGTGGATGTGCTGGCGCGCAGCGCGCTGCTTGCCGAGCGCCTGGCGGCGTATCCGCTGCTGTTGGACGAACTGCTGGACGTACGCGTGTCCGGGCCGATGCCGGATGCCGCCGGCATGCTGGCCGAGTGCCAGCAGGTGCTGGCGGTGGAGGATCCCGAATCCGCGCTGCGCTGGCTCAACGAGACGCGGCTGGCGCTCAGCTTCCGCATGGCGATGGCTACGCTGGATGGCCGCCAGGGCGCGGTGGACAGCACCCGGCAACTGGCCGAACTGGCGCAGGCGGTGGTGGTCACCGTGCTGGCGATGGCCGAAGCGGACATGCACGCCGCACACGGCGGGATTCCCGGCGGACGTTTCGCGATCATCGGCTACGGCAGCCTGGGTGGGCTTGAACTGGGCTTCGGTTCCGATCTGGACCTGGTATTCCTGCACGACAACCCGGCCGGGGTGGACGCCAGCGATGGTGCGCGTCCGCTGGAGCCGGGCCGCTGGTATGCGCGCCTGGCGCAGAAAGTGATGGCCCTGCTCGGCGCGGTTACCGCCGCCGGCCGCCTGTACGACATCGATGTGCGCCTGCGCCCGGACGGTGGCAAGGGTTCGCTGGTGTCTTCGCTGGCCAGCTACACCGAATACCAGCGCGAACGCGCATGGACCTGGGAACACCAGGCCCTGGTGCGCGCACGCGGCGTGGCCGGTGATGCCAGCCTGCTGGCCGACTTCGAGCAGGTGCGTGCACAGACGCTGGGGCGTGAGCGCGACACGGGTGTGCTGTATGCGGACGTGCTGAAGATGCGCGGCCGCATGCGCACCGAACTGGACCGCAGCGATGCCGCACGACTGGACCTGAAGCAGGGTGCCGGCGGCGTAGTGGACCTGGAGTTCCTGCTGCAGACCGGCGTGCTGGCACGCAGTGCGCAGCATGCGGCGCTGCTGCAGCCGCGCGATACGCCGTCGTTGATCGATGCGCTGGCGGTTGCCGGTTTCCTGCCGGATGCCACCGCGCAGGCACTGCATGGCGCGCACGCCACGCTGCTGGACGTGGGCCTGGCCTGCACGCTGGATCGGCGCCCGCGGTTGGCACCGACCACGCCTGCGATTGAAGAGGCGTGTGCCGCGATTACGGCAGCGTGCAGAGCCGCGGAGCTGCCGTTCGCCTGAGCGGGGGCAAATGCTGCAACAACTTTGGGTAGGTGCGGACCGTTGGTCGGCACCCACCGGATCAATGGCCCTGCGATGCCCGCTTCTGGTAGGTGCCGACCGTTGGTCGGCACAATCTGTCGGCAGCGATGAGTTCTGCAGGGCGTGCCGACCAACGGTCGGCACCCACCGAATCAATGGCCCTGAGATGGCCCGCTTCTGGTAGGTGCCGACCGTTGGTCGGCACAATCTGTCGGCAGCGATGAGTTCTGCAGGGCGTGCCGACCAACGGTCGGCACCCACCGAATCAATGGCCCTGCGATGCCCGCTTCTGGTAGGTGCCGACCGTTGGTCGGCACAATCTGTCGGCAGCGATGAGTTCTGCAGGGCGTGCCGACCAACGGTCGGCACCCACCGGATCAATGGCCCTGCGATGCCCGCTCCTGGTATGTGCCAACCGTTGGTCGGCACAATCTGTCGGCAGCGATGAGTTCTGCAGGGCGTGCCGACCAACGGTCGGCACCCACCGGATCAATGGCCCTGCGATGCCCGCTCCTGGTAGGTGCCGACCGGTGGTCGGCAAAATCTGTCGGCAGCGATGAGTTCTGCAGGGCGTGCCGACCAACGGTCGGCACCCACCGAATCAATGGCCCTGCGATGCCCGCTCCTGGTAGGTGCCGACCGTTGGTCGGCACAATCTGTCGGCAGCGATGAGTTCTGCAGGGCGTGCCAACCAAGGTCGGCACCCACCAGAGCATGTGCGGTCAGCTGGTGGCCCGCAGCGGCGCCATCTTCCACAACAATGCGCGGAACGGGGCCAGCAGGCAGACGCCGATCGCCAGCTTCACCGCCAGGTCGCCGGTGGCCCAGCTCACCCACGGCAGGGCGGAACCGGCAAACGCGATCGACCAGAAAATGGTGGTATCCACCGTCGCGCTGCAGGTGGTGGCCACCATCGGTGCGCGCCACCAGCTGCCACGACGCAGGCGGTCGAACACGGTGATGTCCAGCAGCTGCGCCACGATGAAGGCCGAGCACGAGGCAATGGCGATGCGCGGCGTGGCCACCCACACCGACAACACCACCGCCACCAGGAAGCCGATCCACGCCACGCGGCGCGCCGGGCCCGGGCCGAAGCGGCGGTTGATCAGGTTGCTGACCAGGAACGCGACCGGATAGCTGAAGGCACCCCAGGTCAGCCAATCGTTGATCGGGTACTGCACCAGTACGTTGGACAGCAGCACCACCGCGCCCATCGCCAGTACCGCCAGCACCAGGGCGCGCGGGGTCAGCGGGGCAAAAAGAGGGGCAGGACGCACGGACATGGCGAGCCAGGGGGACAAAGGGGATCGCCCATTATCCGCCCGGCCCGCGTCAAAGCCAAAACCGGTCGTTCAGCTTTACAGCGCTTCGCTCAACACGTCGCCAGCGGCGTAGGCGGTGGGCACGTAAGCCAGTGCCTGGCCCTGCGCGCTTTTCACGGTCCAGCCGGCACCGGCTTCGGTGGGGTCGAAGTGCACCTGCTGGCCGACCACGAAGCCTGCCGCCTGGTCTTGATGCACGCGCGCCGGCCAGCGCACGGTGGCGGTCTGGTCGGCCTTGTCCGGCACCTGCAGCTGTACCTGGCGCTCGCCCTCCGGCGTGGTCTCCACCTTCTTCACCTCCATCGGCGGCAGCGGCACTGCCTTGGTGCGCGTGGCCCGCCCGTTGCGTTCGCTGGCCTTGAACGGCGCCTTGGACAGTTCGGACAAGCCCATCGAGGCCGCCAGTGGCAACGACAGCACCACGAACGACGTTACGATCACGCTGGCCTCGCTGCTGTTCAACTGCGGCGCGGCGCCAGCATGGACAGTGGGCACCAGCAGCGCCGAGAGCAGCAGAGCGGACGCGGGAATGCGCAGGCAACGGAACATGGAGACCTCCTGGTCAACGTGGGGGCGGCGGCTCAGCGCCGGGTATCGAAGATGTCGCGCGGGCCGGTGGCCTCGGGCAGGTATTCCAGCGGGCGGCCCTGGTTGTCCTTCACCTGCCAGCCCTGGTCGGTGCCGGTCGGCTCGAAGTTCACGGTCTGGCCCACGGTGAACTGCACGGCGGGATCGCCGGGGCGCTTCGGCCACTGCATCGACGCGGTGTTCTGCGGGTTGTTGGCATCACGCAGCAGTACTTCGCGGCGGCCGTCGACGGTGGTGGCGATGGCGCTCACCTGCATCTGCGGCAGCTTCACCGATGCACCGTGGCCTGGTGGTAGCCCGGCATCCCGGGCTTCCTTGGCAGCGGCGGCGCGCGCGGAAGCAACCAGGGGCGCGGACATTTCCAGGCTCGGCCCCTGCGGACCCGGGTCCTGCAGGATGATGATGCGGCGTTCGGCATGGGCGGTGTTCGCGCCGAGCAGGCCGGCAATGATCACCATCGACATCAGGGAAACAGGCAGCGGACGCATGTCGTTCTCCTCGCGGGATTCAGGGCGTGGCGGCAGCAGCACCGGCCACCGGCACATGGGGGATCACCAGTTCCTGCTGCAGCTGGCTGCGCTGGTGCAGGAAGTCGAATACCGATTCCACCGTCACCACCGAATAGTTGCCGGAAATGCGTTCGCCGGCGGGGTGGTCGGTGGTGGTGGCGTTTGCAATGAACAGGCGTGCACCCACGCGCTTGCCCAGGCCGATATGCAGCACGCTGGGCTGGTACTTCTGCTGGCGCAGCCATTGCTGGGCCTGTTCGCGCTTGACGATGGCCGGTGCGCCATCGGCCTGCGCCATCGCCGCGCCCAGCACCTCCAGTACCCACTGGTTGGAGTTCTGGTAGTCGGTGGCGAACGGGTAGGCGACCACGTTGTACCTGGTCTCGTGCAGCGCCTTGGGCTGGATCGACGGCGACACCAGCATCGCCTTCAATACAGCACGCAGCGGCGCCGACGGCACGCCGATGCGCAGGTCGGTATGCCCGCCGCTCTCGCCGACGAAGTTGCCCAGGCCCTCGTGGTACAGCTGCGAGCTGTCAGTCTTGCAGCGGTTGAGCAGGTGCATCGCGCGCCAGCGGCCGTCGTCCTCGCGCAGCAGGAAGGCCAGGTGGCTGTGGCGCAGGCCGTAGCGGCTCAGGTCCTGGCCACCGCGCGCGGCGATCACCACGTCCACATCGGGCAGCGCATCGAGACGCTCGGCGGTGGTCCAGGCCACGTCCAGCATCGCCGCCTGCGCGGCCACGCTCGGGTAGCGCTCGCGGCATTCGGTGCTGTTGGCCCAAGCGGGTGCGGTCGCCAGCAGGCTGGCGATCAGCAGCGCGGCGCGGGGCAGGCGGGAAAAACGATCCATGTCGATACCTTCAACGGCGGGCAGGCCCGCGCGCCGATCATACGCCGGTCAGCGCAGCGGGCGGTCCAGGCCCTTGCGCTGGAGTTCCTTGTCGCAGGCGTCGCTGATCGGGGCCACCGGCAGCGGCGGGCGCTGGCCAGTCTTCGGATCGCGCAGCGCCGGTTGTTCGCGGTACGCGTCCAGCTGCTGCTGGCATTGATACGAGATCGGATCCAGCTCGGTGGGCGTGGTGGAGCAGGCAGCGAGCAGGGCCAGGGGCAGCAGGAGCAGGGTGCGCATGAAGACGTTCAGCGTGATGGGGGACGCTGGACTCTAACCGCACAGTCGGATCGAAATGTTCAGAAAACGCTGCGCACCCGGTAGTGCCGGCCGCTGGCCGGCAACGTCAGGATCTTCGGTAGCGCGTAGAGCATTGCCGGCCAGCGGCCGGCACTACCCCAATGCCAGACGCTGTTTCACTTCCGCGGCCACCCGCGCGGTCTCGCGCAGTGGTTCGATGCGGTCGTACTGCCAGTCCAGCCAATGCGCCTGCAGCCGCCCGCGCTCGCGCAGCTGCTGCTGGAAGCGCGCCAGCCGGCCTTGCGCGGTATCGGCCAGCGCCACCATCACCGGCATGCGCGTGGCGCAGGCTTCAGACAGCAGGTTCACCGAATCGGGCGAGACCACCACGCGGTTGGCCCAGCCGAGCAGGCCGCCATAAGGATTCGTACCGTCGCCGCCGTCGCCCCAGATCACATGCGGCAGGTCGGCGAACGTCGCGCGCAGGATCTCGGCCAACGCCGGCGGCGTGCGTCGCGAGGTGGTCGCCAGCAGGCTGCCGCCTTCGCTGCGGATCTGCCCGGCCAGCGCCTGGAACACGCCCACCATCGCCGTTTCATCCCACGGCGCCAGCGGCGTCGGTCCACCGACAAGCAACGCGGTGCGCGGGCCGGGCAAGGTACTGAAGCCGGCGAACGCGGCGCGGCCCCAGGCCAGCCAGTCGTCGTCCACCGGGTTGAGGCTGCCGAGCAGGGTCAGCACGTTGCTGCCACGCAGGGCATCGTGTTCGGGCACCACCACCACATCCCAGTGGCGTGCGCCGATGCGCGGGTCGAGGATCTGCACCACCTGGCTGCCACGTGCGCGCAGCACGCGCAGTGCGCCGGCGGCCTGGCGGCCACAGCCGATCGCCAGCGCCGGGGCCTCGGCAGCCAATGACGCGAAAGCCTCGCCATAGCCGTTCACATCACCCGGCAGGCGCCGCGGCGACAGCCAGCGCCAGGGTGCGCGGGGCTGCAGGACCAGCGGTCGGTGGGTGCCCTGGCGCAGCGCCGAGGCCAGCGCGACCGCTTGGCGGACATTGCCCGCACGGCCGTCAGTGACCGTCCATGGCGCGCTCGATCGTTTCACCATTGGCATTAATTCGTTTCAGCCCTGCTGGGTGTTGCAACAGTCGCGACACTCTACACTGCGGCTCGTCGTTTCGCCCCGCGCCGCCCGCGGGCACTGACTTCCCTTAGCCGCCCTGGAGATCCACCGATGTCCCACGCGCTCGACGCTGCTGCCCTCGACCAGCTGTTCCGTACTGCCCGCACCCAGAACGCCTTCCTCGACAAGCCGGTCCCGGCCAGCCTGCTGCAGGAACTGTATGACCTGGTGAAGTGGGGCCCGACCGCCGCCAACACCACGCCCGCCCGCTTCGTCTTCGTCACCTCGAAGGAAGCCAAGGCCAAGCTGGCCCCGGCCCTGTCCGAAGGCAACCACGACAAGACCATGGCCGCTCCGGTCACCGCCATCATCGGCTTCGACCTGGACTTCCACGAGAAGCTGCCGTACCTGTTCCCGCACACCGATGCCAAGGCCTGGTTCGACGGCCCGCAGGAAGGCCGCCACGAAGCCGCCCTCCGCAACGGCAGCCTGCAGGGCGCCTACCTGATCCTGGCCGCACGCGCGCTGGGCCTGGATGCCGGCCCGATGTCGGGCTTCGACCCGGCCAAGGTGGACGAAGCGTTCTTCGCCGGCACTTCGATCAAGTCGAATTTCCTGGTCAACCTGGGTTACGGTGACCCGGCGGGCCTGTTCCCGCGTCTGCCGCGCCTGTCGTTCGACGAAGCGGCGCGCATCGCGTAAGTCGTTGTATCGGTTTCGGGCCTGCTGTCCCGTGGCAGGCTCTTGCTGCACCGTGTACCCACCCTACGATCCGGAGAGTTCCTCAGATGAGCGCCACCCGTAAACTGCTGCTGCCGCTGGCCCTGACCCTGGCCATCGCCGCCTGCTCCAAGCCGGCCGACACCGCTGCCCCGGCTGCCGATGCCGCCGCCCCGGCCACCACCGAGCAGGCCGCCACCCCGGCCGCCGATGCCGCCGCTGCCGCGCCGGCCGCCGAAGCGATCAAGATCGCCTCGGGCACCTACAAGCTGGACCCGACCCACACCGACGTGCTGGCCCAGTGGAGCCACTTCGGCTTCTCCAACCCGAGCGCGCACTTCGGCAACGTCGAAGGCACCCTGGTGTACAACGCCGAAGACGTGACCAAGTCCACCGTGGAAGTGAAGCTGCCGCTGAGCGGCCTGAACAGCTTCACCGCCAAGTTCGACGAGCACCTGAAGAGCGCCGACTTCTTCGACGCCGCCAAGTTCGCCGATGCCACCTTCAAGAGCACCAAGGTGGAAGCCGCTGGCACCAACAAGCTGACCGTCACCGGTGACCTGACCATCAAGGGCATCACCAAGCCGGTCACCCTGGACGTGACCGTCAACGGCGGCGGCGAGCACCCGATGGCCAAGGTTCCGGCCGCCGGCTTCGATGCCACCACCACCCTGAAGCGCAGCGATTTCGGCGTCGGCGCGTATGCCCCGAACGTCAGCGATGAAGTGAAGATCCGCATCACCACCGAAGCCACCGGCGAAAAGCCGGCGGCTTGATGCACCCCGCTCACTCGTCGTGAGAAGGCAGAAGGCCCGCTGAAAAGCGGGCCTTCTTTTTGGGTGCCGGTAGAGCCGGCCGCTGGCCGGCTGCATGCGGGGTGCCCGATGCTGATGGGGTTGCCGGCCAGCGGCCGGCACTACCCGGTAGACGCCAACCTGCATCTGGTGGGTGCGGACCGTTGGTCCGCACGATCCCTCAGCGCAACGCGCCCAACCATGCCACGCACGCTTCGCTCGGGCTCTGCTTGGCTTTCGCCGCCAGCCCACTCACGCGCACGAAGGTCTGCGCGGCCTGCGCCACCACCTGGCGTGCGATCAGCGCCGCCTGCTTGGTCGCGGCCTGCTGCTTGCGCAGCTGCACGATGTGCACCGACGGCCGGCCCACCGGCGCGTATTTCTGGTCGCGGCGCAATACATCGGCCACCTGCGCCACTTCGAATTCGGCCTGCAGGTAGCGGTGCTGTGCCTCCACCAGCTCACGCAGCGGCGTGCGCAGTGCGGCGGTGTCGGCGAAGGCGGCCAGTGCCGCATCGCAGGCGGCGTCATCGGCAAAGCGGGTACGCAGCGCATCCACGCTGGCCAGGGTCAGTTTGGCCATGTGGGCCTCGTTGCTGCAGGAAAGGAGCGCGATTGTCGCATTGCTTGGCGTGTTCCGGAGCGGCGGTCTTCCGTTTGGTAGAGTCGACTGCTCTTGGCGCGATGCCGGAAACCCCCGCGCTGCGCGCGATAGTCGACTAACAGTCGACTCTACCTGGCTGGCGTTTCAGGCGCAGCCGCACCCACGGAAGGAAGACCCATGCAGGACGCGCAGTACTGGTTGAACGAATTCTGGTCGGGCCTGAGCGTGCTCGATCTGCTGGGCGGCAGCCTGCTCGGCACGCTACTTGGCTTGGTGCTGGGCATCCTCGGCTGGCGCTGGCTGCATCACCGTGGTTGGTTGCAGCGGCGCAAGCGCTGGCATCACTGGCTGCTGGCCAGCTATGTGGTGGTGCTGCCGCTGGCCACCGCCTTCTTCGGGCTGCAGCTGGGCTTCACCGCCGGTGCGCATCGCGCGCTGTTCAAGCAGCTCGATCATTTCCAGCCGCACCTGCAGACCCTGGTGGAAGGCTGGAGCGAAGGCTTCACCGACTCGCCGGACGACCCGCGCATGCGCGAGGCATTGCGCAGCCAGGGCACGGTGGGCGATGTGGCCGACACCATCGCCTCGGCCTACCTCAGCGAACACCCGTTGCCCGGCCTTGATCGTCTTGGCAACGGCCCGTTGGCGCGCGGCACCGGCTGGGTGATCGGTAAGGTGCGCGAAGGCCTGCTGCGCGGCATGGTGGAAGACACGCTGGTGGACAAGGCCGGCACCCTCGGCCTGGAACCCAAGGTGGTGCGCGAAGCGCTGACGATGCATGTGGATGAGCTGCTGCACACCCGTGGTGTGCTGCGGCTGGTGAAGGCGCAGATCAACGGCATGATGCCCGGCGTGTATTTCGGGCTGTTGCTGCCGCTGCTGGTCATCGCGCTGCTGGTGGCGCTGGAGATCTGGGCCGCGCAGCGGTTCGGGTGGGCGCAGCAGGTGGTAGTGCCGGCCGCTGGCCGGCAATTGCAAGTTCCTGCAGAAGGTTCATGAGGTTGCCGGCCAGCGGCCGGCACTACCTGTTGGAGGGCGTGCGGATGCTGGCGCTGGAGATCTGGGCCGCGCAGCGGTTCGGGTGGGCGCAGCAGGTGGTAGTGCCGGCCGCTGGCCGGCAATTGCGGGTTCCTGCAGAAGGTTCATGAGGTTGCCGGCCAGCGGCCGGCACTACCTGTTGCAGGGCGTGCGGACCAACGGTCCGCACCTACCAAGGAGGGGCCGCACCCACCGTCTTTGGATCAATCGCCGTCGGTTTCGTCCGGGTGGGCCTTCCAGTAGCCGGTCGAGCGGATCCAGTCGCGTGGCACGCCCAGGTGGCCTTCGATGAATTTGCGCATCATCCGTGCGCGGCGCGATTCGGTTGCGATCCAGTAGAAGGCATCGCCGTCCGGCGCCTCGAAGTCGGTCAGCATGTCTTCCAGCAGCGTGCTGCTGGCGGCCGGGAAGCCATTGCGCTCCAGCCAGTGGATGCGCACATTCTCGTATTGCGGCAGGTCCTGGCGTTCGGCCTCATCGCTCACTTCAATGAAGGCCTGCACCTCGGCACCATCCGGCAGCACGTCCAGCCAGCGGGCGATGGCCGGCAGCGCGGTTTCATCGCCGATCAGCACATAGGCATCGTAACTGTCGGCCACCACGAACGAGCCGCGCGGGCCGCCGATCACCAGCGTGTCGCCCGGCTGCGCGCGCTCGGCCCACGGCCCGGCAATGCCCTGGTCGTGCAGGACGAAGTCGATGGCCAGCTCGCCGGTTTCGTGGTCCCACCAGCGCGGCGTGTAGTCGCGGGCCGGGGAAGGCTCCTTGCCGGCCGGATAGCTGCGGCCTTCGGCGGTGACCACCGGCAGCACCATCTCGCCGCTGGCATTGGGGAAGAACAGCTTGATGTGGTCGTCAGCGCCGGGCGAATCGAAACCGGCCAGCGCGGCGCCACCCAGCACGATGCGGCGCATGTGCGGGGTGACCTCTTCGGTGCGCAGCACGGTAAGTTCACGGAAGCGCACATCCAGGCGCAGGCGCGTGTTGTTGTGTTCGGTCATGGGGTTACCTGCAAGGGTGTCGCGCGGGGGCGCGCGGCGTAGGGGAGACCTGGCTGGATTCAGTCTGGCTGGGTCGTTGAAATGGGTGGGCTCTCGTTACCGGCCGTACCGTTGAGCAACGCGGATGCCCGCGTCAGCAGCGCCGCTACTTCTTCCGCTTCGCCCTCGGCCCAGCGGCCGTGGTGATGCACCAGTGCCCGCTTGAACTCGCGCAGGGCACCGGCCAGCGGCGGCGGCAGCGAGGCCTTGGTGATCTCGCGGGCACGGTCGAAGGCACGTCGCTGCGCCAGGCGCACCTGGGTGCGCTGCACCTTCAGCTCGAACTCGCCGGCGGCGGTGATGCGGAAGATCCGCTTCCCGTCCACTTCCTCGGCCTCGATCCAGCCGGCCTGCTCGAAGCTGGCCAGCAGCGGGTACATGGTGCCGGCGCTGGGCGTGTAGGCCTGCATGAACTGGTTGCTGATCAGCTGCATCAGCTCGTAGCCATGGCGCGGCTGCTCGCCGATCAGGGCCAGCACCAGCAGGCGCAGGTCGCCACGGCTGAGCACCCGCGGCTGGCCGTTGCGGCGAGGCACGGCCGAGTCGGTGGAACGGGCTCTGGGAGAAGGGGTACGGCTCATTTCGATATATCGGTAAACGAGTGTGCAAACGATATATCGATATATCGAAGCCGGCAATCATCGATCCGGCCACAAGCAGGTCTGTTTTGGGCCACGGCCGGCCCCGCCCACAGCAAAAGGGGCGCCCCTTGCGAGGCGCCCCGGGCAATGCTGTGGAAGGGAGTGAGGCAGGGCCAGACGGCGGACCGAGGCGGGCGAGGCCAACACTCGAGGTCTACCCTGAGGGCACCGCAGGGGCCAATCCAGAGGCAGGTGCGACACGTTGTCGACGGTTCAGCGCCGGCACGCGCAGCCGATACAGGTGGGCATGGCGCTGCCCTACAACCGTCATCGGTAGCGGTAACACTGCGTCCTGCACATGGGCGCAGCGGCCCGCAAGCGACAGCCCGCGCAGCCACCAAGGCCCGCCGCAGGGCCTTCAGCGGCCCCGGCAAGCCCCTTGCGGACACTGGCCGGTTGCATCCATACGCCTGCGTAGCCAAGTGACGAAAGCCCTTGGTGCGCTACACTTTGCGGTCTAGAAATCTATACAACAGTCGCGCGCGTGCGTGCGGTTATGGGAGCGCTAATGAACTGGTTGAACGAGGTGCTGAACAACGACCCGAATCCTGTGGAAACCCAGGAGTGGATCGAGTCGTTGAAGGCCGTTATTGATGTCGAGGGCTCCGAGCGCGCGCATCAGCTGCTGGAAGGCATGGTGGAACTGACCCGTCGTTCGGGCGCCTACCTGCCGTTCTCTCCCACCACCGAATACGTCAACACCATCGAACCGCAGTTCGAGGCCAAGAGCCCGGGCAATGCCGAGCTGGAATGGCGCATCCGTTCGATCATCCGCTGGAACGCGATGGCCACCGTGGTCCGCGCCAACCGCAAGCCGGGTGACCTGGGCGGCCACATCGCCTCGTTCGCCTCCGGCGCCACCCTGTACGACGTGGGCTTCAACCACTTCTGGCGCGCCCCGAGCGAAAACCACCCGGGCGACCTGCTGTTCATCCAGGGCCACAGCGCCCCGGGCATCTACGCGCGTTCCTTCCTGGAAGGCCGCATCAGCGAAGAGCAGCTGGACAAGTTCCGCATGGAAGTGGACGGCGGTGGCCTGTCCTCGTACCCGCACCCGTGGCTGATGCCGGACTACTGGCAGACCCCGACCGTGTCGATGGGCCTGGGCCCGCTGGCCGCCATCTACCAGGCGCAGTTCATGCGTTACCTGGAAAACCGTGGCCTGATCGAGAAGTCCGACCGCAAGGTGTGGTGCTTCATCGGCGACGGCGAGAGCGACGAGCCGGAAACCCTAGGTGCCATCGCCCTGGCCGGCCGTGAAGGCCTGGACAACCTGATCTTCGTGGTGAACTGCAACCTGCAGCGCCTGGACGGCCCGGTGCGCGGCAACGGCAAGATCATCCAGGAACTGGAAGGCGTGTTCCGTGGCGGCGGCTGGAACGTGATCAAGCTGCTGTGGGGCGGTTACTGGGATGCCCTGCTGGCCAAGGACACCAATGGCGTCCTGAAGAAGCTGATGATGGAAACCGTCGACGGCGAATACCAGAACTGCAAGGCTTTCGGCGGCGCGTATACGCGCGAGCATTTCTTCGGCAAGTACCCGGAAACCGCTGCGATGGTCGCCGGCCTGAGCGACGACGACATCTGGCGCCTGAACCGTGGTGGCCACGACCCGCACAAGGTGTACGCCGCCTACCACCAGGCCGTGAACACCAAGGGCATGCCGACCGTCATCCTGGCCAAGACCGTGAAGGGCTACGGCATGGGCAGCGCCGGTGAAGCACTGAACCCTACCCACCAGACCAAGAAGCTGGACGACGAAGCGGTGCGCCACTTCCGCGACCGCTTCAACATTCCGGTGACCGACGCGCAGCTGGCCGACGGCCAGGTGCCGTTCTACCACCCGGGCCCGGATTCGCCGGAAGTGCAGTACCTGCAGGAACGCCGTGCCGCGCTGGGCGGTTACCTGCCGCAGCGCCGCCGCAAGGCCGACAAGACCTTCGTGGCACCGAAGCTGGAAAGCTACGACCGCCTGCTGAAGAGCAGCGGCGAGCGCAGCTACTCCACCACCATGGCCTTCGTGCAGAGCCTGAACATCACCCTGCGCGACAAGGAACTGGGCCCGCACATCGTGCCGATCGTGGCCGACGAAGCCCGTACCTTCGGCATGGAAGGCCTGTTCCGCCAGATCGGCATCTACGCGCCGTTCGGCCAGAAGTACAAGCCGGTCGACGCCGACCAGCTGATGTTCTACCGGGAAGACCAGAGCGGCCAGGTGCTGCAGCAGGGCATCAGCGAGCCGGGTGCGATCAGCTCGTGGATGGCCGCCGGTACCAGCTACTCGGTCAGCAACGTGCCGATGCTGCCGTTCTACATCTACTACTCGATGTTCGGCTTCCAGCGCGTGGGCGACATCGCCTGGCAGGCGGCGGATATGCGTACCCGCGGCTTCCTGCTGGGTGGCACCGCCGGCCGCACCACGCTGAACGGCGAAGGCCTGCAGCACGAAGATGGCTTCAGCCATCTGGTGGCCGGTGGCATTCCGAACGTGCGCAGCTACGACCCGACCTTCGGCTTCGAAGTGACCGTGGTGCTGCAGCACGGCACCAAGCGCATGATGGAAGACCAGGTGGACGAGTATTACTACGTCACCCTGATGAACGAGAACTACACCCACCCGGAAATGCCGGAAGGCGCGGCCGAAGGCATCGTCAAGGGCATGTACCTGCTGACCGACGCCGGCAAGCCGAAGAAGGGCGAGCTGCGCGTGCAGCTGCTGGGTTCGGGCACGATCCTGCGCGAAGCTATTGCTGCTGCCGAGCTGCTGGACAAGGACTTCGGCGTGACCGCCGACATCTGGAGCTGCCCGAGCTTCAACGAACTGCGTCGCGATGGTTTCGACGTGGAACGTGCCAACCGCCTGCATCCGGAAGGTGAGCAGCGCAAGGCCTACGTGACCGAGCTGCTGGAAGGCCGCCAGGGCCCGGCGATTGCCGCCACCGACTATGTGCGTGCGTATGCGGACCAGATCCGTGCGTTCGTGCCGATGTCTTACACGGTGCTGGGTACCGATGGGTTTGGCCGCTCGGATACGCGTGCGAACCTGCGCCGGTTCTTTGAGGTGGATCGCTACTACATCGCGCATGCCGCGATTGCGGCGCTGGCGAAGGAAGGGAAGATGACCGCGAAGGATGTGGCCAGGGCGATCAAGCAGTACAAGATTGATCCGGAGAAGGCTAATCCTGTTGGGGTTTGATGCGGTCAATTGGTTGATTAATTGATGACGATCTGCAGCAAGGGCGGCCACTGGTCGCCCTTGCTGTTTTTGGTGCGGGAACCTAGTGAAAAGATGTCTGCCAACCTTGTGACGTCTAAGCGTCTAGAAATGCGTTGGAGCGGGCGCCCAAGAGTCACTTCGCGCAGATCAACTGATCCGGCCAGGCCACCTGTTCTTGCTAGGGGTGTCTCCGCTGATCATGAAGAAGGTCTCCCTCTGCGAACAACTCCCCGCAGGGCAATCTAGGTGACGGCACTTTCTCTGAAGCCACCGGCGAGATCAATGGGCTGATTGCCTTGCGGCCTTAACGACAAAACGTGAGTGCGGTTGTAGTTCAGTCATCACGACCCCATCCGCACGGGCAACGGTCGACGTCTGGTGCCAAGCAGAGGCCTTTGACCGAACTGATGTTGATGACGAGCAGGACTCGTACAAGCTCACCAGCAGCACCTTCTCTAGACGGCGAGGTGTAATTTGGAATGACAGGCTCACGGGGCACTCGTGAACTTCATATCTGGCCAGAATTGGCCCAAGGGTATTCGCTGGCCAACGTACTGATGGCGTCAGCGCCATTCCAACGGGCTAGCCCGGCCTCAACTGTCCTGTCAAAATACGCCAGACTGTGACTGATGCGGCCTCCTTCCGGAAGGCGCCGGCGCAGGCGGCCCCAGGGTTATGGTCAGGGAGCGCTGCTACGTGAGTCATCCTTTCGATTGGGGTGTCGTATCGCCAGCTCGCTATGCATGGACCGAGACCGTGGGCGAGTGAATTATGTTGCGGCGAGCTCCATCTCGACGCGGCGATTGGGGAAGATCTTGCAGAAGAACTTTTTGAGTGTTGTTGACCTGTTCGCAGGCTGTGGCGGCTTCGGACTTGGTCTTGAAGAGGCGGGATTCACGCCAATCTTCGTCAACGAGCTTAATGACGATGCCCGCAGCACCTACCTCGTAAATAGGCGAGATCGCTACGCTCATTTTCGAGAAGGAATGGATGAATCGCGTTGGCTAAATCCATTTAGCTCTTCTGATGCGCGAAAAATGACGAGGAAATCCTACCTCGATGATCTGGAGTCCAGATTCGAGTCGACTTTCGGAATAAAACACGGGGAGATCGACCTTGTCGTCGGCGGGCCTCCTTGTCAGGGTTTCTCAGGAATCGGCCATCGTCGTTCCTACTCCGTAGACAAGCATGACATCCCATCCAATCATCTTTTCAAGGACATGGCGAGCATCATTCGCCACCTTCAGCCCAAGGCGTTCGTCTTTGAGAACGTGAGGGGCTTGCTTACTGCGCGTTGGACTCCCGAAGGGGAGCCTGGCGAAATTTGGTGGGCGGTCAAGCGTGCATTCGCACGCATTGGCAACTATAGAATTGCTTCCCAATTGCTACATGCAAAGGATTATGGGGTTGCGCAGAATCGGCCGCGAGTAATGCTCGTTGGAATCCGCGACGACATTGCGGGGGCGGCTACTCGCGTCGACTGTATCGATGAAATAGACGACACCGCCATCGGTCTTGGTTTTTTGCCTCGGCCGATCGGTGGAGCCCCAGATCTGATGGATCTTCTTGGCGATTTAATAGATCCAGAGTATACAAATGGCGGGCAGACCGCTGTCTATCCGAAAGGGCCTTCGGCTGATATCCAGTATCTACTCAGGAAAAAACTTTCTGGTGAGGTAGCTGAAATGGGCGCGCCTCTGACGGATCATGAATATAGCAAGCATAGTGACCACGTGAAGGCGAAGTTTCAGGCAATGATCAATGGTGACCACTACGTAGGGACGAAGAAATTTGCCCAACGTCTGCTGCCTCCAGTTTGGGGCGCTAAAGGGCCAATGATCACAGCGACCTCCCTACCCGATGACTACGTTCACTTCAAACAAGCGCGAACGCTGACTGTACGAGAATGGGCGCGACTTCAGGGTTTTCCCGACTGGTACCAGTTCCGTGGGAAGCGGACCACGGGCGGGATTCGACGCGCAGGAAATCCTCAAGAAGGAATTCACTTCAGAGAACTGCCGAAATACACCCAAATTGGCAATGCGGTACCGGTGCCGCTCGCTCGGGAAATCGGAAAAAACTTGGCGGGAATCCTTCTTGCGAAGCGGTAGCCCAAAGCGAACGTGAATTTCCATGGATTAAGGAGCAGGGGGGGGTTATGGATACATCATCAGATCGTAAGTTTGAATGCGCGCGCGCTACAGCCATCAGCGATGGATTGGAACGTCTGCAGGGGAGAGCATTTGGCGGCGAAGACGTCGCTGCCAAGCCCGAGAAGCCGGATGATAAATGGTGGCCTCGAGCGGCACTTCTTCCGGGAGTTCAAGCCGCAATTGATCGCTTTAGTACAAATCCATCGCCGGAAGTGGCGATGGAGGTGGTCTTCCTTATGGGAGGTGCTGGAAACGGAAAATCATTCGCAGCAAGAGAGCTGGGTGAGCGCCTTGGGCTTCGCAACGAAAATCCAGACGCGCTGGCGCAGCGAACCTACACTGCGACCGTTGATGGCGCCAAGTACTATCTGCTGAATGATGCGACCATCGCGCCCAGGGGCGATTACGAGAATCAAGAGATTGCTTTGGCAACCGACCTGCTCGACTGGTTCGAGCAATCCTCCAAAATGCTGGTGCGCAGCTTCTGTTGCGTCAATCGAGGCATCGTGGCCGATGAGATTCGTGGGCTGCAAGAGGTTCAGGGTGCTGAGCCTTCGCTTTCATTCTCGATCCTTCGATGGCTAGCGAATCCTGAAGATCTGAGGTTCGATCAGATCGGTGCGACTGAGCTGAGGGCCCTGCAGCACGACGTTCAGAGTGCTACACGAGAGTTGGAATTTGTACTTGCGGGTCGTCGCGTAAGGTTGCTTTCCCTTGCCGTGGACTCTTACTCGCTCTTCGAGCTGGATGGCAGTGCTGGACACTCCCGTGGCCAGGCATTGTTCGCAGAGCTACTCGCCAGATTTGATGGTGTGGAAGGAGAACGACCGGACTTGTGCCCGATTCGCTCCAATATCATCCAGTGGCAATCTCAAACGGGTCAGAGCTCTTGGCAGCAGCTGATGTCATCTGCAGAGATCGCGTCAGGTCGGTTGTATAGCTATCGAGACGTATGGGGTGCTGCAGCTATGTCGCTGTTAGGTCCAAGGGTAAATCTTGGATCAAAAAACCAAGAAATTCTAGAGTATTTGGATTCGCTAATAGGTGTTGCGACCAACTGCCCCGATGCTCGAGGCCGACTTGCCGCAGTTATTTCGCTCTCAAAGCATCGCGCACACTGCGCAGTCTTCCGTTCTCCAGTTCCACAGATAGAGCTTGACGGCACCGAGTTTCCACCTGCGACTCCGATCCACGCCGGGCTGGCATTGGTTGATCCTGCGGTATGGAGAAGCGCTGACTCGAAAAGCGTGGAAGCAGCTATGCAGTGCATAGCAATGGGCGAGCTTCCTAGCAGAGAGCTCTTGAAGATACCCGATGTTCCTAATGTCTGGTCTAAGTTTGACGAATATCTGGAAAGGACTCTGCTCGAATACGTAGATAGTCCGAAGTGTAATGACATCGAACGTCGCAGACTGATTTCTTGGTACGGCGCATACGTCGCGCGACTGGTAGGTGTGGCGCGAGGTGCCTATGGAAACGTCAATGTAATAGAAGAGTGGCGGAGATGCCATCGATCCTGCATCTCTGGATCCGCGAGGCTCCCAATCGAGCTCGAGCAGTCGATCAGCGCGCTTATATTTCCTCCGCATCCTGACGGTCCCGCCAGTAGCATGCTGTTGCCCGCCTTCTCCGTTAGGGCGGAGCCTGTCTCTTCTGTTAAGGAACAAGTGCAGCCAAAGCTCGTTGAGATCGTTTCCGTCGCGAGTGTAAGCCTTCAGGTCCGAAGGCAGGGAAGCAGGTTGGTTATCGAATGTTACATCGCAGGTAATCCAGCGCCGATTGGCCAGCTTGTGCTTGACTTCGCACTGATTCGAGAGGCGCAGGCGTTTAACCAGGGACTCTGTGGCCAGACCGAATCCACGACTTACATTGAGCCTCGCATCGAAAGATGCAGGTCTTCAAGCATGGCTGCAATTGATCGAACGCAGCGAAGACTTGCGGTTGTGGCCAATGGAACCTACAAGGAAGTTGAGAGATGAGTAATTATTTCCCTGAGCTAAAGCGACCGCAGTATCCATCGAGCCCGGAAATTCTTCTCTCGGCTTTGGCATGGTCGGTAGTACCTAGGCCAGCCAGTGCTCCCCGCAATACGGGGCTGATATACGTTAGAAAGGACAGCAACAACTTAACACGGCCATCAGCATCCAAGTTCAATACTCACCCTACCAGGCCTGTAGGTGAGGATCTGACAAAGTTTTCAGAAATCCTAAAGAAGAAGGGGTTCGTCATTCACGACGGGACACTTCCTGAATTCGTCGTTGAGGCCGTTACGGACTCATTGATGGGTGCGCGTGCTGAAAAGGGGGTCGGATACGCATCGTCTGCTATCGGCCTGTGTGGCGCATTGCTTCAGGATCCTGCGGGAGGTCTAGGTGCACCAAATCCCCCTAACTTTGCCAGTCTTCTAAATACGATGTACACGCTTGGAGGGGGTGAGGGATCTGCATCCGAGCTTTGGTTCAAAGTTGCAACTCACTATGCGGCCGATCCTACACTGAGTCGCATAGAGGCTGCGCTGGCAAAAACGACTCTGAGCGAATTCCTGCCTGCAGACTGGCCGCCGACTACAGTGCAGCTACACGAGGGAGCCCAATCGACGGCCCTGCCTTCCTGGTGGCATGAGGACGTGATTGCGAAGCAGATTGGAACGCCATTCTCCTGGTTCCGCGACAGCTGGGACAGACTG
Source organism: Stenotrophomonas sp. YJH_SMC_19 (assembly GCF_059367915.1). Taxonomy (NCBI): domain Bacteria; kingdom Pseudomonadati; phylum Pseudomonadota; class Gammaproteobacteria; order Lysobacterales; family Lysobacteraceae; genus Stenotrophomonas; species Stenotrophomonas sp. YJH_SMC_19. The sequence goes on along the minus strand of NZ_JCAFRI010000003.1, from coordinate 325,782 downwards.
TGCTCTGAAAGTTGGTACACAGCATTGACGCCGAGGAAGTGGGCGGCGTGGGCGGTTTGTGTGCTGCGCAATGCGCTGGGGTTCTCCTTCCTGTGGGAGGCAAATTTCTTTGCGGAACTGGTTCGCGGCGTTAGAGATATTACGCGCGAACCCTCTGCTGTCGCGCGAAGTGCGCTTGTGCCAACGCGGCCGCTGATTGCGTACCAAAAAGGGAGCATTGCTCAAATGGATGTCATGCCTGGGATAAAACAGGCATTGATTCAAGGGTCGGCATATCGCAAAGCCCTTGGCGAGGTGCTAGAAGGAGAAGGCGACCCCTGCAGAAATCTTGTTGACGTAATTAACCTGCTGAGGCACGACCACTCTGCGGCGCTCAGGGAAAAACTGGAGGTCGGAGACGTATCTGGCACGACTAACCTCGTTGAGACAGTGCGCTATTCGCTAATCGAACGTAGTGCGTCCGATGTTCCAGATCATCATGCGCTATTGAGAAGGATCAGTAGGAACTACACTCATGTATCGCCAGGGCCGGAGTGGATTGTTGTCATGGCAGCAGTTTCCGCCTCCTCTCCCACGCAAGAGCTACGCCTTGGTGACGTACAGAGGCAACTTGATTCGCTGGGGCTGAAACCGCGAATTGACTTCCTTCTTGCCGAGCTGGAGCGCGCAGGGCTCTGCGTCAGTGCTTCAGATGGCGACGAGGGGATACAGATTAATTTGGGTATTGGGGGGAACTAACATGCCATTGATAGGCAAGGCAATTGCGCTCATCGCTGAAGGTATGGGTGGCCAGCTTATGCTGGAGCTGCCGGATGACCTGCCGCCAAGTTTCGTGCGGGAAATTGTTGACGGGGCAAACGAGCGGATTGTTCAAGAAATCAAATTCGCGATGTTCGTTCATGAGGCGCGGGATGACGTCAAGGAAATCATGCCTCGCGTGGATTTCCGCGAGCTTGCGATGTTCCGTCAAGGGCGGCATCTCGCAGTGACATATGCGAGCAAGAATCGCGGGATGTCCACCTATAGCAGCGTCTACCCCCTACTTCTTAGCAGTGGTTTCCCCTCCATCCAGTCTGGCGAGGCAGGAGCTGGGGTAGCAACACTTGAAGACTTCTCAGCTGCTCTGGCGGTTGTCCTCATCGAGGAGTGTAGTTCCCTCGAAATCTCACATGAGCAACTTGCTTCAGTCACCCGGGGGATTGTGAAATTTCTCGCGGATGCTTACGAGCTCTCCGTCGGTGGGAAGGCAAGCGTTTCCCGCGACTGGTGGCTGCACGTTAAGCAGTGGGCCGAGAATGTAGTGGCATTCGCAGGGGGGCGTGGCTCCAGGACGGGAGCGTTCTTGTACGGCGCCGCGGGCTTGCCGAATCCTGTCTCCTCCGATGGCCTTGCTATCGCGCCCAAAGACTACGTTCGGAAGCTCGAAAGCGATTGGATCGATGCGGATGGCATTCGTGTAGAGCTCGGTCGCCTCGGGATGCTGGGTGACGAGGCTTCTGGCGCGAAGACGCTGGAGAAAATCGATTGGGCAAACGTTGTTGAGAGCTCAGAGTACGACAGCGGCTCGGCGGTGGCGCGAGTCGCTGCGTCTGCAACTGCTGATCAGGAGCTCAAGACAGAGGGCTGGGCGGCGATCGACGAAGCGACGTTCAAGTCGTCTAGTAGAAATGACCGCATGCAGATGGAGATGCGGCGAAATGGAAAAACGCTACCTTCTCCGTTCCCGAATGCCGTACCAGTACTAATCGCGACAGCCGGAGACCAGTTTGAACCGGGTTCGCGCTCTTCTACGTACCTCAATATCGAGATCGTCGTTCCGCTCTCTGACGGCGCTGAAGTGCCTTCTGCCGTGCTCGATGGTTTTGAGCTTCCACAAGTAAGAGTGCAAGGCGTCGGAACTTATCGAGGCTCTTCATTCACGCTTAAGTCTGCTGTCAAGGTCGCAGGGAGCATGCACCTGCTGGGCGACCTCACCATCAAGACTGGAAAAGCGAAGCAGAGCGACCCTGCTATATTGCTGGAGGCTCCTGAGTACCTCCGAAAGGTGGAGCCTCTGAAGTTTGTGCAGATTCGCTCATCTGAGTGTGGGCTTTGGCTGAAGGAAGAGTCATCAAAACGTCAGGCGCCACGCTTCTGCGTTGTCGACGCTCATGGGGCAATGGAGGCGACCCTTCTTGTCAACAAACCATCTCGCTATGAATTTGCTCTTGCATGGGGGCATGAGCTCCCGTTCGATCAGTCCACTTGGCAACTGGGCGACGAGCATCTTGAGTGCTCGTCATGGTCAAGTGCGGATGGTGCATTCGCTATTGGCACTGAAGACCTCACGTCGACTGTTGAACTCAAGCCCAAGCCTGACCCTGGTTGCAACCTGAAAATTTTGCTCGACGTTGCATCTACGGCGGCAAGGCCTCTCTCTCCTTTCGTAGCCGCAGCTACTGGTGCACGCCCTGCGACAGATAGGCTGCTCGAGCCTTCGGTGCTTGGCAAGCTCGAGGCAGAGTTCAATTGCATCATCAGAGAACTAGCTGAAGGGCACGCACTGGGCGCAATTCAAGCAAGTAGTTCCAAAGTTGCTGAGCAATTCGAGACTATCTGTCCCGGCACAAAGGCTGCTACGAGCCTGGCTGGTCGCTTGGACATATATCCTGCTCAACCTACTGCTGCTCTGCTCGAGCTGCCTGAGTACAAAAGGCTGCGTGAATCGTACACAGAACTTGGATTGGTAGAGCTCTCGCTCGATACAGAGGGCAGGGAGAAGTCTGGCGAGCTGACAGTGTCTCGACTTCCGCTCGACTCGCTGGATCGAGAGCGGATCGGGGCCGTGTTGTCGGCTTATAGGGAAGTGCTCTCAGTCTCGGCCACTCTCCAGCCTTCAGATCGATTCTGGGCCAGGAATCCTTTCTCGGTCGCGGTGTACCCTGTTGGTAGTGGTGTACAGCAAGTTTGTGCAGTCCTGCTGAGTCCCTTGCATCCCATTCGTCTTGCATGGAGCTGGGAGGTTCAGGTCGGCCTTCGCGAGGCGTATGACGATTCAGCAAGCCCTTCTGCCTCACTGTCACTACTAGATGGCACCAACTTCCCTGCACTGGTCAGCAACCTCGATGCATTCCAGGAAGAGGAGGCCTTCTTGCCGGTGCCTGTGGATGCTCGGCCTTCCGATCTGTATATAGGATGGCATGTGAGCGTTCCGGTTTCTTCGGGATCGCCAGCTATTCCTGACTGGCTTCAGGGAGAGCGATTCCCAGCAGAGGGGCTTTCATCCCTGACTCCCTCGTCAATTTCTACTGCTGTAGATGACTTCTTGCGGGTTTCGCCAGAAGTTCAGACGCTTAGAATCGCAGTAACTAGCAATGTGCCCACTCGACGATCCAACGTGATGGATGAGGGGCTCCTTAGCAAGCTCAGGGAATTGGCAGAGTCAAGCGCAGAGCTCGAGGGGGTCTCCAGCGTAAACATCAAGGATTCAGTCAATCGACATGGGGATATCCCGCCGCTTGGACGGCTTGGGGAGGCTTTGCTGTCGGCACGTCCTGGATTCAATCTCACCTGGCACACCGCGCCAGATGGTGATGTCGCTGAGAACCATGTCACCTTTGTGGAGGGAGGCGCAGCAAGAGCCGGATTCTCCCTTATAGGGAAGTCGCTTGGATGGTTGCCTGATCTGCCGCTTCGAAGGACGCCGGTTCGAAAAAGTGCCATTAATCACTCAGTTCTCGACTACAGTTTGAACAGCGAGGCATCGCGAGAGAGTGGACTCGCCAAGGCTTTGCTTGCGTATGAACAGAGCGATAGCGGCAAAGCATGGGCCGTGAAGATAATGCCCAATTTTTCTGGCGCGACAGCGAACCCCAACTGGCTAGTCGCCGGAGACTTTGGTGTGGATCCGCAGTCCCTGGCTGGAGCTGTAGCCAGCCATGTCGGCGGTAGCTACGTACTTTGGGATTGGCGCCCGGCTACGACTGTTTCTGCCGGAAGAGGCGGGGCTATGCGGGTGCAGCCGTACTTTGTCCTCGCGAGCGTCCCCGGTGCTCTCAGTGGTGCTATTCGCGATCGGTTGAGCCGTCTCAACTCAGTTGCGTCTGAGGATGAGATACGGCAGCGTGCGAAGCTACTTGTTACGACACTGGCAAAGCGCGCCATTGGCCTAAACACTCTACTTTCTGTTGGTCACCATCAGGCAACTGGCGCGATTGGATTTTTCTTTGCGCTCAGTTCTCTACAGCGTTGGGTGGATGAAGCCCCAGCAGGAGAACTGCGCCTGGTACTTCCGGTCGATGCTGTGGATCCTTTCCTTAGGGATACCGTCGGTTATCCAAAGGGGGACAATCGACGTCGAGCTGACCTCATCGCGATATCGGCTCAGAGTACGAACAGCGGCCTGTACCGCGTGAACCTGATTCCAATCGAAATCAAGCATTACGGTCTAGTCAAGACTGAGCGCGAAGTAGGGTTCCCCAAGGCGGGCGAGGAGCGTCTTCGCGAGCATGCCGAACAGCTCAAGATGTATAAGATGCAACTTGCGGAACTTTGCGCCGGCGTGACGTCAGCAGTTGGAAGCAAGGCGTCCATGCTTAGGCAGCGACTACTTGCAGTGCTCGATGCCGGGTTGCAGCTGAACAACACCCAGAGCGCCGATGCTGTCGAAGTCCTTCGGTCTGTAGCGGAGGGAAGGGCTCAGTTCGCCACTGGTACCGGCATTCTCATTTGGTATCAAGCATTCGCCAGAACTGAGGATGGAGAGACTGCTACTTGGGACGAATTTGGTGGCGACTATGGCGATGAGTCAGATCGACGGATTGAAATCCGCATAAATCCTGCAGAATATGACTCTAGCTACTGGGGGGCTTCCGCTGTGGGGCGCTGTCACGATGTTGTTCTTCAAGCGCTTTCGGCGGCGAACGAAGATCAGGTTCGTGAGGCTGATGAGCTTGACGGCCAGCCAGTGGCCTCGCCCGAACCGGCTAAAGGGGGCGAGGTTGAACTCGATGTGAAAATCGCCGATGTCGATAGTCGGTCCCCTAATGGCGAGTCTCCCGATGGCGTAGCTGAGGTCGCTGCAACGGTGTCGACTGCTTTTACCAATTGTGCTGAAACGAGGCTAAGCAGTAAGGTGCTAGAGCATAAGTACGACCAGCTTATCTCGGCTCTTTCGGAATTTCATGTAAAGGTGAACCGACCTAAAGATGGAGTGCCCTACAAAGAGGGGCCCGCATTCGTAGAATATTCTGTCGTGCCGGCCTATGGCGTTTCCGTAAATCGCGTTGAGGCCCAGATCCAAAATCTGAAGCTGAGGATGGGGCTCGCCGCGGATATGCAATTGGGCTGCTCGACCCATATGGGAAACATTGTTATATCCGTCCCGAAGGATGACTCCGAGCGTTACTTTGTAGATGCGGAGGAGATGTGGCAGCGCTGGAAGCGCCCGCGCAAAGGTTTCGTAGTTCCGGTGGGGGAGGATTCCTCTGGTGAAATTGCCGAGATCGACTTTTCTAGCTCAAATTCACCTCACCTGTTGATTGCTGGCGTGACAGGTAGTGGTAAGTCAGAAGCACTTCTTACCATCCTTCATGGTGCTGCGAAATTCTATTCATCTGAAGAGCTCAAGCTGAAGCTCATTGATCCTAAGGGGACGGAACTCAACACCCTCGAGGGGTTGCCGCATACCGATGGCCCGATTGGCAGCATGGCTGAGGATGCCGTGGAGCTCCTTGCTAGCGCTGTTGATGAAATGGAAGATAGGTACCGGTTGTTCAAATCCATGCCTGGCCACGTGAGGAATATCTCTGAGTACCAAGCGTCTGGCGGAGAAATGGCGCGCTGGATCTTGGTGCTTGATGAGTATGCTGATCTGACAAGCGATGATGACGAGCGGAAGAAGATTGAGCAGAGCTTGCGAAGAATCTCCCAGAAGGCCCGTGCCGCAGGTATTCATGTCATCGTGTCGACACAGAAGCCTGTCGTGTCCGTTGTTAATACCGTGGTCAAGGGCAATCTGCCGGGAAAGATCGCACTTCGGGTAAATACTGCCACTGAAAGCCGAGTGGTTCTCGACGAGGGCGGGGCCGAGCAATTGGCCGGTAAGGGTGATGCAATTATTAAAACTGGTAATGGACGGATGAGGGTTCAGTTTGCCCGTTACGATGTTGCCGGGGAGTCGTAGAGCGTCGCGCCCATAGTTCACTGGCTTTGCCGGGTGGCACGAATTAGTCGTGCCACCCGAGTAATGGTTCTCTTGCGCATTTCCGCAGTTCGCAACTCGCACTCCCATACTTTTATAACTCGCCAATTTAAGCTTCGGAGTTCTCTCGTAACCCTTGCGTCTCGAATTTGATTGGATCGAAATTTTTCACGCCAAAAAGTTGAGTTCGAAGCTGGGATTCGCCCCTTTTGGCAGCGGTGCGCATGCCAGAAACACCCATGAACGAAGATTACGGTCCGGAATTTAGGTAGCACAATGTCAGGCCTTCCCGGCAGATGGCGCACATGCAACCGAAATCTGAATCCAAGCGCGTGTAATTCTCGGCGAACGATTAGCTCTGGCTTGGTGTTGGTCGAGCCAATTTGTGACATGCGCTCACTTCGAGCTTCCTTTGTAAGGATGTCTCCCATCTTCCGCTGCTCCAGAAATTTGCTTAAGCGTCCGTCGTGAGTGTAGAACGGATGTGGAGGTGGAAATGCTGGCGATTGGTGATCAGGACGTGTAGGTGGTTGTTCTCCTGATGCATAATTCAAGCGCTGGCCGATACTAGTTGTGGGACCAGCGCTTGGCGCTCCGTAACTGCTGATCGCCAGGGATCGTTTGATTAGGTAGATTCGCCCACCAAGACGGAATCGAGCCAACGATCGATTAAAGTAGCGACGACTTCATCCAAAAATTCCAGCTGGTAATCAATGAGGTCATCTGCAAACTGAACCTGCGGTTGAGCCACTTGCTCGACTTCGGCCTGATTGATCCAATCCCCCAGATGCAGAACTGTTCCTATAACTCGACTCGGTACCTGACGCCAGATAGAGGACCTGTCCAGCTGGTAGGTGGGGCCTGCCACTCGATCTGGCTGAGGTCGAAGCTTGTTCGGAGCTTCAGGCCGTAATGTAGCTTGATCCATTCTGGGCCGAAACCGCGTGGGATGTCGTGCTGATCATGCGCGATACAGACAGATTTGGGATCGTCAGCATCAGCATCAGCATCAAGGTGACGCGGGCCAGGGTACTCCTACCGAGTGGAGCCGACCTTGTGCCGTTGCATCGTTTCGCGAGTGGTCGCTTCCAATCGCCAGCAGTCGTCCAGAAGCACCCACGCGTAGCTCATCTCTACGGCTAGGCAATTCGCGGCATCCACCGTGGAATGCTGGCACATCGCTACGCGATCGCCACTTGACCGCACATGCTTCCCGCTCTCCATCAGCGAATCGTCTGGCATGTACTTCCAAGGGTCACAATTGATCAACGTACTCACGCGTCTATCCCCATCCCGCACCACCTACCAGTCCGGCGTCACCTCCCGCACATCGTCAGGCACCCACGAGCGATCCACTGCACAGGCATCAGCCCCCAGCGCGGCGTCAGCGTCGCAAGCCCCGCCAAACGCTGCGCCAGATAATCCGCAGCCGCACCATCCACCTACTGCAGGCTCTATCGAGACCTGCCGGTATCCATCTTCCACCGACTGCATAGGATGATCCCCCTGCGGCGGGGTATCGAAGTCCTTCCAGAACACTGCCAGCATCATCCCGCCACCGGCAAACGGGTCGATTTGGTTGTAGTAGAGGTTGCCCGGAAGCATGAAACGGTGCGGGCCCAGATTGGTCTCCACCGGCCGCGTCGTGCGGGTGCGGTCGCCCATCGTGCGGGGACTGGTGGCGCCCGTGAGCGTGGCGGCGGTGCTGTCATCCAAGCCCGTGGATGGCGGCCTTACGCGGCCGCTGACAGCCAGTACGGTCACTAGCGCGGCGCAGGCCAATCGGCGTGCCAGTGCGCTGGTCATGGCGAAACTCCTTGCGCGTGATCGAGGGGATGCCGGAGCAGGGGTCTACCGCTGCCCCTGCACTCGCTCGCTGGCCATCACCGTCAGCGAAAGTACCGCCATCAGTAGCCCCTCCATCTGCCGGTCGCCCAGACGCTGTTCTGGCGCGCCGTTCTGCCGCGTGAGCTCCTCAGCCAAGGCCATCGTGACCAGGGAGCGTAGGCCGCCTAGGGTGCAATTGGCGTCGGCCAACTGCATGCGGACGACCTGCATGTGCAGCACGAGATCAGATGCAGGCCGCAGTGGTGGCGGCTAGTCCTAGCAGAATTTGGGCCGTACAGAGGTGGTCCAGCGTGGCCTCCCATCTCGCTGTACTCACATTCGCTATGTGCGCGCTCGTTCCGCAACAATCCGCCCACTCCAATGCGGCATCAGCGGCACAACGCACGGAACATCAATCCATCTATCCGCAAATAGCACAATCACAAGCACCTCCAACGAGTTGTCCGCCAGCATCACGGGTGCACCGTGACAGCTGACCTCAAAGTACCTCTCTCCCGCGTAGCGCGCGTCCTGTACCAGGCCCTCGTGCACAAGTCGAACGGCTTCCTCGCGCATGACAGCAAACTCAGCGTCGGATACCTTCCGAAACGGCCGCAGATCCAAGCCAGCTTTGGGTACATGACAGCTGGCGATCGTCGCAGATAGCGCCGCCAGCAGGGCGGCACCATAGATCACAGGCCTCATTGGACGCTCTGCAGAGAGGGAATGAACTAGAAGGCGAATGGACCGCCGATAACACGTGGATGACCAGCAACCACGCGGCAGATGGCCAGACTCAACTGCACTACTCCCGCACGTGCAACCGCTCAGCCACCTGCGCAGTCAACGCCACACACGCCATCTTCAACCCCTCCATAACCCGATCCCCCAGGTATTCTTCTGGCGCGCCGTTCTGCCGAGTCCGCTCCGCAGCCAGCATCAGCTCCGCCACCACACGCAGCCCGGCTAACGCGCAATCCGCATCCGCCAACTGAAGACACCGCCCAGGCAATTGATGCCGCTCCGGCCAAGGCTGGCCGTCCGCGGCCGCACCGGTTCCGATGCGGTGCAGCGTGGCGACGAAGGAGTTTGGATCGGGGGAGGGTTCGCGCTCGGTCTCGGCGTTGTCCGGATCGTACTGCGCGTGCAGGGAACGGAAGTCCGATGTGTTCATGGCAATGCTCCGTACAGGACAGATAGCAGCGCCACCAGATAAAGGCGGCGGACGGTGCGTGTCTCGAAAACCGGTGAATATCCAAGCCGGCGGGCCCGAAGGCCCCCACGCACCGCCCGCCATGGAACGCGAACGGATTGCCAGTCGGCGCCATCCGAAGATGACGCCGACTGGCAAGCGTAAAGCACTGGGTATTCAGACGGGTTTTCGAGTCCCGCGCCACCCTTTTCCGGTGGCACGCCAAGAGATACCCGTACAGCTACCAAATGCCAAGAAACTGCAGAACCGACGATTGCCAGTCCTGACGCTTTCGGCATTGTCGCACACGGTGTTAAGCCAGCAAGCGATTGCGCTGCAACGGTCTTGGAGGGCTTGGCGTTATTGGCCCCAAGCGCAGGATTACCCGCAGTCAGCGCCTTGGCGCAGGGCCGATCGCGACAGATTGGACCAGCGGTTCAGCCGGGCGGCGCCTCGGCCGGAGGCACGAAGCTCAAACGCACCCGAACCCGCGCATGCCGCGCGACGCCCTCAACCACGACCGGTTCGAAGCGCCACTGGTCCACCGCGGTAAAGGCCGCGCGATCAATCTCCCGCAGTCCGCTGGACCGCACCACCATCACGTTGGAAACGTGGCCCAGCTCATCCAATTGGGCAACCAGCACCACCTGCATGGGAGCCTGCAGGAAGGTATCGGGCGGCGTGGCAGGGGCCGTTGAATACTCAATGGCAGGCGCCTGCTGTAGCTCGAAGGTGGGGTTGTCACCGCGCTCTACGAACACTTCAGTGGAGACCTGCGGGTCTGCCGCCATGGCCATGGTAGGTGTAGCGCCCAGCAGCATCAGAACGAGGTTCAGTGCCAGGGCGGTGTTCAAACGGGGCATACGTGGTTTCCATTCCAGTGCGCTGCCAGCATAGCGGTCATCCCCTGGCATCGCTTGCCTTGAATGCCGGCATGCCGGGCGGCCGCACGGTTCACACAGGCATGCCCGGCCTTGGTCACAGCGCATCGTCGCGCTCCAGGTCGTAGTCGCTGCCGAAGGCGAGCGCCGCCTCGCGCGGCGGAAGGTCTGCGTAGCAGCCCAGCAGGCACTCATCCATGCCGGCATCGCGGTGGTCGATGGCGAACAGGTGGAGGAGCTCCTGGTCGAAGGCTTCCAGCCATGTGGGGTCGATTCTGGTCATGGGCATCCTCCGGTGGGGGGGAGGGGAGGATGGTCTGGAGCTGCCTCACAGCGTGGGATCAGTTCCGCATGGATTCTGGCGGACAGCTCCCTCCGCTGGATATGCTCCACCCGCCGATACCAGGAGTCATCGTCATGGAAGACCTGCTCAATCGATCCGCGCTGCTTCGCCAGGCGATCCTCTCTACGGTGGATCATCCACTGGCGGAGGACTCGCCCAGATTGTTGGCGTCAATGGACGCAGCGTTGCTGAGCCTTGAACACGCAGACGCCCTTCGCACGCTGCTGCAGGCCCGCATGGCGTCCTCTGCGATGGCATTGATGCGCTGCCAGTACGAGGCGTTCACGCGGTCCGTCTGGATCCTGCATTGCGCATCCAAGGGGGAGGTGGCGTTGCTATCCCTGCCGCCCGAAGCTGGAACGAGCGAGCAAAGGTTGCCGATGCTTTCGAAGATGCTGGAAGCATTCGCAAAAGTAGCGGAACTGGACAATCTGCTCTCGCACCTCATCGAGCTGAAGGCCCACGCTTGGGCTCCGCTGAACTCATTCGTACACGCAGGGGTACACGCAATGGGCCGGAGTCGCGATGGCTTCCCCATGCCCTTGGCGATCAACGTCATCCGGATGAGCAACAACCTTTCAATGATGGCGGGGCAGCAACTCGCCATTCTTACCGACGTCCCGGATCTGCAGAAGGACGTGCTGCGGCTGGATGAAGCCTTTGCCGAGTGCCTTCTCTTCGATGAAGAAAAGCGCCGGACCATCGAGACGAGGGCGCCGGTGGAACAGTCGAGCTAGCTGAAGCCAGTAGCCTACATCGACGGCGCCGAAACCCGCTGCTGTTGCTCCTGCGTGCGCTGCATGTCTGCCTGCTCGCGCGCCTGGCGGTGGCCGATTGCTTCTACCTGGTTCAGGCTCTCCTGCACTGGCCGCTGGGCGGCCTCTGCAGTCGCCATGTGAGTGCGAAGGGAGGCAGGGTCGGACATCGCACCCTGCACCACAAAGATGTTGTGTGCGGCCGGGGAGGCAACTGTCTGTCTGCTCAGCACCACATGGTCCGCGCGGGTGATTCCGGCATCCTTGGCTGCAGCCAGCAGGCTGGTAGACATGCGTTCACTGGCGTCATCGAAGGTTCGGCCGTTGGCCTTGTCCAGTGCTTCCACCTTGCCCCGAATCTGGTCCAGCAGCGCCTGATCTGCAGGACTTAGCGAGCGGATGGGCGAGGACTGCATATCTTCAATACTCTGCGTCGGCGGCGAAATGGTGTGGGCGCTGCCGGTGTTCTTCAGCTCCACCCAGCCCAGTCCGTCCTTTCCGAAGTCGCCAACAGGCAGGATCTTTGTGCTGCCAAAGTCGAGGCCATTGCGCTCAAGCTGCTTCGGGTCGAGTCCAAGCTCATGCAGATCGATGCGGATTGCCGGGGGCTGGCGGCCTTCGGCCAGAAAGGCATGGCTCGTCCCGATCACTGATAACGGATAGGTGCCGTAGTAGTTGCGGTAGTCGGAATCGCCGTGCCGGCCCAGCGTGCCAGTGCCGTCGTAGAAGCACTGCTCGACGGCCTTGGTGAGCTGGACGCCGTCATTGTTGGGGCGCTTGGCAAGCGCATCATATGAAATGCCCTCCGCCAGGCTTCTGGTTGCACCCTCTGCCCGAACGCATCGAGAGAGCGAGCGGGACGCAAGCATTGCCTCCAGTCCGTTGTCATCCAACGTTGGATTCAACGCTCTGAATCGGCTATCCAATGCCCGCAGGCCCGAGACCTCCGCCAGTGCCTCGTCCTGTCGTCCCTTGTCCAGAAGCGTGCGCACCGGCTCGGTCAGGTTCACCGAACCTGACCGGGAATCGTGTGATGCGATCAGTTCCTCGCTGTAGGTCTGCTTGAAGTCCCTGAGTGCTGCGGCGCGTTCCTTGGTCAGGATGCCGTGCATGGCCTCGTGGCCCAGCACTTCGGTAAGTCGTTCTTCAAGCCGGGCGCCGGTTACATTCTGGAAATTGGAGGCGCTGATGAAGATCGTTGGCGGGTTTCCATCCGACCCATCCTGGAAGTGGCCACCATTGTGATGTCCGTAGGACACGGCAATCCGGCTGACCTGGCCGCTGGTGGCTGCGTTTGCCAGAAGGTGATTGAGGTAGGGGGAGCCTGCAATGCTGCGTCGGATCGCATCCTCGGCACCACTTGGAAGCTGTTTGTCTGCGCGCAGATCGGCCAACAGTGGCTCGACGCTGGATTCGATTCCCTTCATTTGTCTCCTCCTCCAAACTGGACCGCGTAGACGCAGGTTCTCGCGGTATCACCTTCATTGGAACGATAAGTCAACAGGCTGGTATCCATACCCTGGCTACCACCGGTGATGGGGCGCCGATACTGCCTGATGCCCCCTCTCTGAAATGGCACTTCTCCTCCGGTCCTGTATCCGAGGGCTTCGAGGGCTCGTCCGGCACTTTCGGCTTCCCAGTAGCACACGCCATTCGGAGCATCCGTCACTGGCTGCTTGCCCAACTGATAGAAGATCACCTCTTGGCTGGGGAACTCACGTGCCGACTCAACCGACAGATAAGACGCCCCATAGTTGTAGCCGTCCGTCGTTGCCAGGTCCTTTGCGATGTGCCTGATGCTGACCTTTTCGTCTGGCACGAGCGAGACACCGATTGCAGTGCCGAACTTGTCCGGACTGATATCCGCCCGTGACCTGAGCGAATCCGCATAGGCGAGAATCCGCTTCTGCAGCTCGGTCATGGATATGCGGGCAGGGTGCGTATCTGCGGCAGCGGCACGTTCATTGAGGGCAGACGTATCCGGCGATCGCGCACATGCAGACGTCAGGGCAAGCATGGCCGACAGTCCGGAAATTGCGCCAACGTGAGCTAAATGCGAGATCACATGACGCGGAAGCAGTAGAGGCCGCCAAGTCGAGATCGCGGGAAGCGAAGCTAGCGCCCCTTGGATTGCGGTGCCCATCGGCAAGTCCCTTGCAGTGGAGAGGTCACTATACGGGGCCGACCCCGAGTGACTCTACCCGCCGGGCATTGACCTCCTGCGTTTGCTGGCTGGTTCACACATTCAGCCATCCAGTGCTGAGAGTGCCTGAGCTCTCCACCTGCCCCCCATCCCACCTATGCCATCATCCAGCCAGGACCGCAGCACCCATCAAGGCTGAACAGGCATGGAGCAGGCAACACGCTACACGGCAACGCTGTACCTGGCCGCCCCCGGCACCCCACTGAAGAGCGGGGGCATCTCGCCGCGCGGCCACATGTACCTGCAGGTAGCCGCGGGCGGCGAGGCCCACAGCTATGGCTTCGCACCACCGCGCCAAGTGCCGGGCGAAACCCGCTCCGGCGTGCAGTACGCGCAGGTTCGCCACGATGATGCGGACGAGCATCTGGACCCGTACTACAGCCGCACCCTGGAAATCACCGAGGAGCATTACGGCTGCCTGCGTGATTTCGCCGAGGAACCGGCCGAGTTCGAATTTGATGTGGATCGCCCGGCCACCATCAATCGCTGCAGCGATTTCGTCTGGGCGGCGCTGCACTACGCCGGCCTGCATCCGCTGCCGGCGCCGCTGGATGGCGGCAGCAACCTGGGCGAGTTCGCGGTGTTGTTCAACCTGCCGGAAATCCAGTGCATTGCTGCGCCGTTCCCGGGCAGCGATCTGAATGCCGAAACCCATCACGCGATGCCCGAGCGCGAGGCTGAACATCATCGCCAGGGCGACCGCGCCAGCGATGAGCCGCCACCGACGCCGATTGAAGTGGCCGGCACGCTGCTGGACCCTTCGCATCCAGACCATCGCCTGTTCTCGCAGTTGATCCAGAAAGTGGCCGAGCTGGACGCTGCGCATGGCCGCCCGTTCGATGCGGCCAGCCAGCGCATCAGCGCCAGCCTGCTGGTGCTGGCCAAGCAGAACAATCTCTCGCGCGTGGACCACGTGCTGCTCAGCCAGCCAACGAAGAGCAGCCATGCGGCCGAGAGCATCTTCATCGTGCAGGGCGACCGCAACGACCCGGGGCACCGCCGCGCCAGCATCGCCACCGAGGTGGCGGCCAAGACCGATGTGGCCGATTCGCTGCGCTTGAAGGAGCAGTAACCCGCGCGTCTGCCATACGCGCGCCGGCGCACGCCACGCCCCCCACCTGCTACCATTCCCCCGCAACCCCAGCCAGCCCACCCCGCGCAGACAGATGCGGGGCGGGCCGTCGCAGTACGGCCCAGCGAGCCAGGACACCTTCCCGTGCCCATTCAAGGACGCTCGCATGTTCCGTAATCCTCTCTTCCGCTCGGCCGCCCTGGCCGTTGCCGTTTCGCTCAGCCTCGGCGCGCCCTCGGCGTTCGCCCACAACGCACCCGCCGCCAGTGCCACCGCCGCCGTGCAGCGCCAGGCCGTGGCCAAGGGCCTGTACGAGCTGGCCTACAGCCCGAAGCAGAACGCCGTGTTCGTGGCCTCGTCCGGCGGCTTCGGCGATGACGCCGGCCCGGCCCAGGTGCTGCGCCTGAACCCGGCCACGCTGGCCGTGGAAACCCGTATTCCGCTGGAGCGCAAGGCGTTCGGCGTGGTGCTGGATGACGCCCACAACCGCCTGTACGTGGGCAACACCGTGGACCTGTCGGTGACCGTGGTCGACACCGCGCAGAACAAGGCCGTCGGCACCATCCAATTGATGGAGAAGAAGACCGGCAAGGACGGCAAGGCTGCCTACACCCACGACCTGCGCGAGCTGGTGGTCGACAGCGCCGCCAACCGCCTGTACGTGACCGGCCACAGCAGCCAGCCGGACGTGAGCAGCGTGCTGTTCGTGATCGATACCACCACGCTGAAGGTGATCAACACCATCGACGGCCTGGGCAATGCAAAGGCGCCGGGCCTGGCGCTGGATGCGGCCAACAAGCGCGTCTACACCAGCAACCTGCTGGCCGACCTGGTGGTGGTGGGCACCGATTCGAACAAGGTGGTGGCGCAGCACAAGATCGCCGCCGAGCAGCCGATGAACATCGCGCTGGACCCGGCCGGCAAGCGCCTGTTCGTGACCGACCAGGGCTCGGAGTTCCTGCGTGGCTACCAGGCCAAGAGCAGCGGCCTGGTCAGCAAGCATCCGGGCCAGCGCGTGCTGGTGCTCGACCGCAGCACCGGCAAGGAACTGGCCAGCATCCCGACCGACGCCGGCCCGCTGGGCATCCTGCTGGATGCACCGCGCAAGCGCCTGTACGTGACCAACCGCGAAGCCGGTACCGTGACCGCATACAACAGCGACAGCTACCAGAAGGTGGCCACCTACGCCGTGCCGACCCACCCGAACAGCCTGGCGCTGGATGCGAAGAACAACGTGTTGTTCGTGAGCATCAAGAACGGCGAGAAGGATGACAAGGGCGCTGACGAGAGTGTGGCGCGCATCCAGCTGTAAGCATTCGCGCTGGATTGACGAGGCCCGTGTCCTCGGCCGTCGGCCGTGGAGCGGGCCTCATCCATTTATGCGGCTCGCATGACGCTGGACTAGGAAGTGTTGCAAAAGCAGGGGCAGCGCTTGTTGCAGTGGGGCGGTACATGTAGCGTCTTCAGCCTTCCAGGGGAGGCTATCCAATGAGTACGTATACCGCGTTCGTCGAGCTCGCATTTGAAAGGTTGAACAAAGAGCTGGCGATACCGAAGGGATTCGCCGTAGCGCTCTACAAAGAAGAAGACTCGTGGAGCTTCATCTCGAAGCTGGCGCAGCTCGTCGAGGCCGTTTTCACGCGGGCCGTCGTCGATGCCCTGCGCGAGCCGCTGATATTCGATGTGATCAGCAATCTCCCGCAGGAAGTGAGGATCAATTTTCTGCGCAAGATGAACATCATCGACAGTGAACAGAAATCGATGTTCAAGGCCGTTGCGGAGATCAGGAACCAGTACATCCATGATCTCTCGAACATCGACGTTCCGCTGGATGCCTACATCAAGAACCTGGAGGACGGTGCAAGGAAGGGGCTCTTCAAACGGTTCAAGCCGTACTTCGTCGACCCGAAGATGTCCATTGAGGAGTTCATCTCACAATGCAGGCCACAGGTCTTCCATGTGTGCGTGCTGGAGCTGCTGAAGGTCCATGGAAAGGTGTCATCCATCAACATCCAGAAGGACCACGAGGCATTCCGTCTTCAGCAGGCGGGAAGGTTGCTGCCGGCGAAGAAGCACGGCGAGATGCTTCCGTTGGATCGACTGACGGTGAGCAGCTATGTCACCCAGGCCAGAGACGTCCTGAAGCGGGAAGGCCTGCTCGTTTCAGAGTTCAAATAGCGGGAGAGAAACCGCTTCCGCGCCTGCTTACCCCAACCGAGGCGCAGGATGCTGCATTTCGTGCGCCTGCACCTCGACCTGCGGCTGCACACCCAGCCCCAGCTTCTGCATCGATTGCTCCACCGGCGTCTGCGCCGCCACAGCTGTCGGCATCATCGCGCGCAGGTGCGCCGGATTGGCCGGGTCGCCCTGCACCACGAAGACGTTGTGCCCGGCCGGATGCTGGGCCGTGGCGTTGCTGACCAGCACGTGGTCGACCTGTTGCAGGCCCTGCTCGCGGGCGAGCACGGTCAGGCTGGCGGTCAGACGCTCGCTGGTCTGGTCGAACGCACGGCCGTGCTGGGCATCCAGTGCGGCCACGCCCTGGCGGACCTGCTGGTTGAGGCCATAGTCGGGGTGGTTGGGGGTGATCTCGGCCATGGCCATCGAACGGTAGCGGTGGGTCGTGGGTGAACCCACCAAGTATAGATCCGGCCCGTCAAGTGCGCCCGACGGGTCAGTCTGCCGGCCGATGGTCATAGCTGATCACCCGTTCGGCCAGCCAACTCCCGTCCACGCGGCGCCAGACCTGGATGAAGCGGGCCTGGCCCACCCAGCGCTCCACGCCGTCCTTGCCGCGTTCATGGAAGCGGTGATCGCCGATCTCCAGCGCCCGCTCGTCGTGTAGCGGGAACACCTGCAGCGAAGGCTCCACCCGCTCGCGGCGCAGGCTCCAGCCGCCCTTGCGCGCATTGCTGCACATGTTGGCCACGCTGCGGCGGAAGTCTTCGCGGCTGCTGGCCGACTTGCCATCCTTGTCATGGAAGAACTCCATGTCCTGGGTGGTCATCGCGGCGGCCTTGTCGGCATCGCAGGCCTCGAAGGTGGCGGCGAACAGCTGGGTGTCGGCCTGGCGGATCTGCTCGCGCAGGTCATCGGAGGGCGCGGGTGCGGCGGCGAGGCCGGCGGCCAGCAGGGGCAGGGTGAGCAGCAGCATGGCGAAGCTCCAAGGAGGGTTCACGCAGGCTCGCATGGCGTTCGGGGCGCTGCAGCCGGCGTCCGACGAAACGGCCGTTCCATGGAGTGAATGCCCGCATTGGCGGCTCGGCTCCAGCGTCGGGGCCGTGGTCTGTGCAGGGGATGTCATGGCGACCGGCGATTCCATCACGGCCGCGATAGGGGCCGGCCCATAGGCTGAAATCCTCCCCTTCCACAGGAGGTTCCATGCCTGCTCCCCGCGTCCGCCTGCACGTTGAAGACACCGGTGGCGACGGCCGACCGGTCATTCTGATTCACGGTTGGCCACTTTCCGCCGATGCATGGAAGACGCAGGTGTCGATCCTCCGCGACGCCCAACACCGGGTGATCAGCTACGACCGCCGAGGCTTCGGCCGTTCCGACAAGCCCGCCGAGGGCTACGACTACGACACGCTGGCGGCGGATCTGGCCGGGGTGATCGAGGAACGTGACCTGCGCGACGTGACCCTGGTCGGTTTCTCGATGGGCGGCGGTGAGGTTGCGCGGTATGTGGCCAATCACGGGCAGGAGCGCCTGCACAGCGTGGTGTTTGCAGCAGCGGTGCCGCCGTATCTGCTGCGCGGCGAGGACAACCCGGAAGGTCCGCTCACACAGGACAAGGCCGACGAAATGCGCAGCGGTCTGGAGAAGGATCGCGAGGCGTTCTTCGATGGCTTCACCCGCGATTTCTTCAGTGCCAATGGCAAGCTGATGGTGACCGAGGATGAGCGCCAGGCCGCAATCGCGCTTTGCCATCAATCCGACCAGACGGCGGCGCTGGGTTGCATGCAGGCGTTTGCCACTACCGACTTCCGCGACGATCTGAAGAAGATCACGGTGCCAACCCTGATCCTGCACGGTGACAGCGATGCCATCGTGCCGTTTGAAGGCTCGGGCCAGCGCACGCACCGGGCCATTCCGGGCAGCGAAGTGGTGATCCTGGAAGGCGCACCACATGGGTGCAATACCAGCCATGCGGACCGCTTCAATCTGGCGCTGCTGAACTTCCTGAAGCGGTAAGCTGCGGCCATGCGCCAGACCAAGACACCCCCGTGGAAGAAGCCCAACCCCAAGGGCCAGACCTCGCAGCCGCTGTCGCCTGCGCAGAAAGAGGCGGCGCGGCAGCGGGCGGAAGAGAATGGGCGGCGTTATCCGAATCTGGTGGACAACATGTGGGCCGCGAAGCTGCCGCGCGGATCCTGATCTGTAGAGTCGAGCCGTGCTCGACCCCGCACGGTGCCCATCCACGCATGGCGTGGATCTACTGCAACAGCAGCCTGGCTTGGCCCGGCATCTACATGCCGTCCAGCGGCGTCCAGCCGGGTTCCAGCCACGGTGAGATCTCGCTCTGGCGGACGGTGATTGCCTCCGTCGGCAGCCCCGCCAAGCGCGCAAGCTCTGCACGTAGCAGCTCGGAATCCACCGGCGCGGCCGTAGCCACCTGCAGCCGATCACTCTGATGCCTCACCTGTACCGGTAGCGTGGCGTGCGCGTCATGCTGGCCGCCGGTGCGCCCGATCGGGTAGCGCATTGTTACCGGCCGTGACAGCTGCGCAAGTGCGGGCTGCCACGCCTGCAGCACGAGGGGCTGCCCGGCAGCGGAAACATGTACTTCAGCAATCGTGGCCGGGTAGCCTGTAAGGCTCTCGACCAGCACCTGGAAGCGCGCGCCATCCGGCATGACCAGCACGGCGGCAATCAACGCAGAGAACGAAACGAACACCGCCGCGAGGTTCCAGCTGCGCGGCGCGGTGGCCGGGCGCGTTGCGGTGCGCAGGCCCGGTCTGCGCCGCAGCTTGCGAGCGTAGATGCGCCGGTCCTTCCTGCGCGGGCTGCTGCTGTGCTCGGGCAGGTTCAAGGGCACCCGTGGAAGGCGCGCCACGCGGGCCTTGATCAGGCGCGACAGCAGCATCCACGCGATCACGAACGCCAGCAGCGGAAGCAGCGTTCGCACCCACAGATACAGCGTGACCATCCACAACACCTCTACATGCGACCATCCATGCTCATCCACATCCTACCGGGACCACGCGGCGGTTGTCGTATCCGCCAGCCGACAAGCACAGGGCGCTTGGTTAGGATGGTCCTTTGTTGTCACGGATGAACCGATGGTCTCTGCTGCTGCCCGTTTCTGTCGTATCTGTGGTCCCGGCCCGATTCTGCTGGCACTGCAGGTGGTGGCGCTGCTGGCGGTAGCCCTTGCAGCCGGCTTCTTCCACTACCGCGTGGGATTGCTGCTGGAGCCGGTGGATGACGCATGCGGTGGGCCTGATCCTGTCGCGCGCATGCAGGTCGCAGAACAGCTGCTGGCGCGGTCCGCTGCGCTTGCACCATGGCAACCGTTGCAGTGGATTCCGATGGCGGGCGTGGTACTGGCGTTGCTGGGCGCGATGTCGATCAGCGTCTACCGCCTGGGTCGCCTGTCCGAACGCCTGCGACGCGCCAACTGTGGGGTGATGGCCCTGCACGCCGCGATCCTGGCGCTGGCGCTCAGGGCATTGCATCTGTACGACATGGCATGGACCAGCGTGGCCAAGCTGTCTCCGGCGGCATGCTTGGTTGAACTGGGCGAGCAGGGCCGGCTGCCGCTGGCACAGGCGCAGCAGGTGGTGTTCGAGATCCTCACCCATGAGCATGCGCCGCTGCTGCGCAATCCCGATGACCTTGCCCTGGTGCTGGTCGCGTTGATGCTGGTGGCAATGGCTGCAGGATTCATGCTGTGGCGGGCGATCGTGCGCGAACGTCAGGTGCAGTCGCCCAGCCCCTGAGGCGGTGTGACCGACCACGCGCCCGCAATCGCGCTAAAGTCCGCACCTCGCCCCTGCAAGGAAGTGCTGATGCGTTGGTTGCTGCGTGCTGTGCCGTTGCTGCTGTGCTCGTTGGCGGTACACGCCGCCGAGGTGGACCGCCGGATTGCGGTGACCATCGACGACCTGCCCTGGGCGCGGGTGGACGAGATCGTTCCGCCGGATCTTCAGGCGCGGCATGAAGCGCTGATGGCGCAGCTGCACCAGGCGGGTGTGCCGGTAGTTGGCTTCGTCAACGAGAACAAGCTTGAGATCGAAGGGCAGGTGCAGCCGGCGCGGGTGCAGATGCTGCGCGACTGGCTGGAGGCCGGCTATGTGCTGGGCAACCATACCTACTCGCACATGGACCTGAACGCCAAGGGCGTGCCGGCGTTCCAGCAGGATTTCCTGCGTGGCGAGACGGTGCTGCGGCCGTTGCTGGCCGAGCGCGGGCTGAAGCCGCAGTGGATGCGTCACCCCTATCTGCGTGCCGGGCGCACGCCGGAAGAACGCGCGGAGATGGACGTGTTCTTCAAGCAGCATGGCTACCGCGTGGCACCGGTGACGGTCGACAACGGCGAGTGGGTGTGGGCGTTCGCCTATGCCAACGTGATGAACGAGCAGCCGGATTCCCCGGCGCGCGAGGCGACGCTGGCGCAGCTGCGCAAGGGCTATGTGCCGTACATGCTGAACAAGTTGGACTACTACGAGAAGCAGTCGCAGGCGCTGCTGGGCTACGCGCTGCCGCAGGTCTGGCTGATGCACGCGAATGAACTCAATGCAGCCACGTTCGCCGAACTGGTGGCGGCGACGAAGCGCCGCGGCTATCGCTTCATTTCGTTGGACGAGGCGATGCGTGACCCGGCCTATGCACGTGGTGCCGAAGGCTACAGTGGTCGCTACGGCCCGAGCTGGCTGCACCGCTGGGCGATGGCGGAGAAGAAACCGAAGGACTTCTACGCCGGTGAACCGGAAGTGCCGAAGTGGGTGATGAAGCTGGCGAAGGTGGACTCGGAATGAGGCTCAGCGCTTGACGGCCAGCACGCCGTCAAGCGCCAGTTCGGCCTTGAAGCCGGCCTTTTCCAGGCGCTTGGCCACTTCACGCGGCACATCGCGGCCGCTGGTCAGCTTGTTCGGCGCGCCGGTGTAGTGGAACAAGCGCCCGCCCTTGCGGATGACGCGGGCGAGGTGGTCGTAGAACACCTGCGAGTACAGTTCGCCGGCGATGCCGAAGCGCGGCGGGTCGTGCAGGATCGCGTCGACGCTGTTGCTGGCCACCTGTTCGATCTGCTGCGAGACATCGCCGTGGCTGAACTGCAGGCGGCCACCGGCCGCAGCCGATTCCGGATCCGGTGACCACGGGTTGAGCGTGCGCAGCCACATCACGTCGGCGTTCTTCTCGAACGAGCGGATCTGGCCGACGCCGGCCTCCAGCGCGCAGGCGGCGAAGTAGCCCAGGCCTCCGCAGGTATCGAGGATCACCTTGCCGGCCGGGGCGACCAGCTCGACCTTGCGGCGCGCGTCCTCGAACGGTGACAGCTTGGAGGTCGGCAGCATCTTGATGCCGTCGATCTCGAAGGTCGGTGCGCCCCATTCGGTCGGCACCAGCTTGATCAGCGAACCGCTGTAGCGCGAAATCGGTGCGAAGTCCTCGCCGTCCCAGTAGTACAGCGTGCGGTCCTTCAGCTTGCCCGGCCACGGGTAGGGCTGGCCACGGAAGTGGAAGCCGTCGGCATCCAGCGCCACGCTGTCCTCGCTGCGGCCGAGGTCGAGCGAACCCTGCCAGTCGGCAGCGCCCTTGTCATGGGCACGGCGCAGGGTGTCAGCGCTGTCGCGGGTCAGCAGGGGGCCGGTGTAGTGGGGCACGGCGGGTACCGGGGCGGTTCGGGGGAGGGCATGGTACCGCAGCTGTTGCCGGGGCCACGCGTGGCTGCTGCAGTAGATCCACGCCATGCGTGGATGTAGACGGGAGGAGCCGAGCGTGGGCTCGGCGCTACCGCTGGCTGGTGCAGCTGAAGCCGTGCGTGGTTCCTTGTCCTGAAATCATGTTGACGCCACGCGAGGGCTGCATGTCCTGCAGCGCGCACGACCGACGATGGACGTCCTGGGTTTCCGGTGGCTGCCGATCAAAGTCGTAGCGCAGGCTGCCGTCTTCCTGCAGCAGCCAATGCACGGTAACGCGCTCGTGGCGACCATCACCGAGATCCCAGTCCAGGGTGCGCATGATCAGGGTCTGGCCATCAGGCAGCTGCCGGACTTCGTCATAGGCCCCCTGGGTCTTCGGCGCGCTTACCGCAAGCAGCAGAAACAGCAGCATTGGCATCGCTCCTCAGAAGACAGGATGCGCCCATAGTGCCCTGAGCCGCCATCAGAATCATTGCGCCTTACGGGCACTTCACCGCATACACCGGCCCAGCACCGATCAGCATCAACGCCATGTAGTCACTATCGCTCGCCTTGCCCTTCAACGTCGCGTCCTTGTTGAAATGGAAGATGCCGAAGCCGCCCGCCATGCGGATCAACGCGCTGTCGATCTGCTCGGCGTCATCGCGGAAGTAGCGGCTGGTCTCGCTGCGGGTGGCCTCGTGCAGGGCATTCGGCTCGCGCTGCCACTGGTCGCCGCGGCTGAAGGAGACGAAGTACTGGCCGCCTTCCCTGTCGATGCGGAAGTCGGCCGGTTTGCGCGCGCCGGTGGCGAAGCAGCCCTGCAACGGGTCGGCGCTGAAAGGAAGCCCGGCATCACCACCGCAGGCGGTGAGCAGCAGGAGAGCACCGGACAGCAGCAGGCGGAGCATGCGCATGGGATGTCCCTACAGGGCAGGTGCGGCTAGTGTAGGCGGCACTCGGGCGTCGCCCGTACAGAAATTCGGCAAGAACAAAGGGGTTTTCGGATGGCGCAGGGGAAGGCACCGTGGTGCGGCATGGCCAGTTGGCTGGGGATCGCTGTGGGTTGGGGAGCCGGCACATTGGCGGCGCAGGCGGCGGTGGCCGCAGGCGGCAATGGCATGGCTGCGGGATTGGGCGTGGGCGTGCTGGGCGCGGCACTGGTGGGCTGCGGCCTGGCGGTGGCCTCGCGCGTGCGCGGCGAGCGCTGGCCGTGGATCGGCATCGGTGGTGCGGTGCTGAGCGCGCTGCCGCTGCTGATGTACCTGCTGCGGATGATGCTGAAGCTCTAGCGGTAGTGCCGGCCGCTGGCCGGCAACTGCAGTTTGGGTCCGAAGCTCATGAGGTTGCCGGCCAGCGGCCGGCACTACCCGGTATGGATCACACGATGCGGTGAATCTCCACCGTCACGTGCACCAGCTCCTCATGGATCGCCAGCGCCTTGCGCACGGTATCGGCATCCAGACGGGCGTCGCTGGTAACCACGCTGGCGCTGACCGCGTACTTGCCGCGACCGACCTGCCAGACGTGCAGGTCGGCCAGGCGCGCCGGCCAGGGGCCCTGTTCGATCACTTCGCGAACTTCGGCCACCACCGGTGCGTCCATCTGCGCGTCGAGCAGGATGCGGCCGCTGTCGCGTAGCAGGCCTACAGCCCACACCGTGACCAGCACGGCGCCGACCAGGCCCATCACCGGGTCCAGCCAGGTCAGGCCCAGCAGCTTGCCGCCGAGCAGGGCGACGATGGCCAGCACCGAGGTGGCGGCGTCGGCCAGCACGTGCACGTAGGCCGAGCGCAGATTGAGGTCGTGACCGTGCGCATGGCCGTGATCGTGGTGTTGGTGGTCATGCCCGTGATGATCGCCATGGTCATGCCCGTGGTGGTGATGCGCGTGGCCCGGGCTGTCGTGCAGCCACCATGCGCAGAGCAGGTTCACGCCCAGGCCGACCGCAGCGATGGCGATGGCTTCGTTGTAGTGGATCGGCGC
The DNA here is from genome assembly GCF_059367915.1 of Stenotrophomonas sp. YJH_SMC_19. Classification (NCBI taxonomy): domain Bacteria; kingdom Pseudomonadati; phylum Pseudomonadota; class Gammaproteobacteria; order Lysobacterales; family Lysobacteraceae; genus Stenotrophomonas; species Stenotrophomonas sp. YJH_SMC_19. The sequence goes on along the minus strand of NZ_JCAFRI010000003.1, from coordinate 301,498 downwards.
CGGTACCCACAGCCGCTGCAGTGACTGCACGGCCATCAGCGCGGCGACGCCGAGCAGGGCGATGGCGCTGGTGTAGCCGGCCAGGATCTCGATCTTCCAGGTGCCGAAGGCGAAGCGCGGGTCGTGCGCGTAGCGGCGCGCGCAGCGGTAGGCGAACACCGCCAGGCCCAGCGCCAGCGCGTGCGAACTCATGTGCCAGCCGTCGGCGAGCACGGCCATGGAGTTGAACCACCAGCCTCCTACGATCTCCACCAGCATCATGCCGACGGTCAGCCACAGGGCGCGGCGGGTATTGCGTTCGGCCAGCGGGTTGCCGTCGTCGAAGCGGTGTTCGTGGCGACGGGCGGCGGCGAGGGCGTCCAAGTGCATGGGGGGACCAAGGGGGTGGAGTGGATACCCCCATAGGGTATATGATCCCGCCATGGCCCATGTACACAGGAATCGAAAGCAGCTGCTGACCCGGGTGCGCCGCATCGCGGGCCAGGTGGCGGCGTTGGAGCAGGCGCTGGACCAGCCCGAGGGTAAAGCCGGCGACTGTGCGGACGTGCTGGTGCAGGTCGCCGCCGTGCGCGGTGCCGCCCACAGCCTGCTGATGGAGCTGCTGCACGAGCACCTGCAGGAACACGTGGTGGGTGCCGACGACCCGCAGCAGCGGGCAGACGAGGCCGCGGTGCTGGTGGAGCTGCTGCGCCGCTACGGCAAATAGGCCGGGGGGCGGTAGAGTCGACTGTTAGTCGACTATCGCGCGAAGCGCGGGGTTCTATGCAGCCCGAGCGAAGAGCAGTCGACTAACAGTCGACTCTACCCCGCGTGCCGGTGTCGCGCATTCCAGATATGTGTCGCCGCCAGCAGCAGGCTGCCGGTGACGGTCATCGGCGTTTCCCAGTCATGTGAGGGCAGCGCCAGCGCGCCGGCCAGCAACAGGCCCAGACCGACGCCGGCGGTGGCCCAGGCCAGTACGGGCAGCGGGTGACGGCGCTCGGCGCGCCACAGCGCGTAGCCGGTCAGCGGCAGGGCGATGGCCACGAACAGCAAGTGCACCCATTCCGCTTCGGCCCAGGTGCCGAACAGGGGGAGCGCGGCGGCCAGCAGGGGCAGCGCCAAGCAGTGCAGCAGGCACAGGCTGGACAGGGCGACCGCGCCGGCATCAAGCAGGGCGGCAGAAGGCGACTTCATCGGGGGAGGTTCCTTGCGCAGTAAGTGTTATACAGTAACATTCCCGTTCCGCAGCCAACCCGCTCCGACATGAACACTGTTTCCCGCGCCGACCGTCGCCTTCCGGTCACCGTGCTGTCCGGCTTCCTGGGGGCCGGCAAGACCACCCTGCTCAACCAGATCCTGCGCAACCGCGAGGGCCTGCGCGTGGCGGTCATCGTCAACGACATGAGCGAGGTCAACATCGATGCGCAGCTGGTGCGCGAGGGTGGCGCCGAGCTGCGCCGCACTGAAGAGACGCTGGTGGAATTCAGCAACGGCTGCATCTGCTGCACGCTGCGCGATGACCTGCTGCAGGAAGTGCGGCGCCTGGCCGATGCGGGTCGCTATGACTATCTGCTGATCGAATCGACAGGCATCGGTGAACCGATGCCGGTGGCGGCCACCTTCGCGGTGCGCGACGAGCATGGTTTCAGCCTGAGTGATATCGCGCGGCTGGACACGATGGTGACGGTGGTCGACGGCAGCGCGTTCCTGGCCGACTTCGGCTCGACGTCGCGACTGGCCGAGCGCGGCCAACAGGCCGGCCCGGAGGATGATCGAGGTGTGGTTGACCTGCTATGCGAGCAGGTCGAGTTCGCCGACGTGATCGTGGTCAGCAAGGTGGACCAGGTGGATGACGAAGCGTTGCAGGACACGCTGGCCGTGCTGCGTGGCCTGAACCGCGACGCGAAGCTGCTGCTGTCCAGCTTCGGCGATGTGCCGCTGGCCGAGCTGCTGGATACCGGTCGCTTCGACATGGAGCGTGCGCAACGTGCGCCGGGCTGGGTGAAGGAACTGCGGGGCGAGCACACACCGGAAACCGAGGAGTACGGCATCGGCAGCTTCGTCTACCGCTCGCGACGTCCGTTCCACCCGGCGCGCTTCGCCCGCGCGCTGCAGTCCGGCGTGCCCGGCGTGATCCGCAGCAAAGGCTGGTTCTGGCTGGCCAACCGCATGGACTGGGTGGGTGAGCTGAACAGCGTGGGCGCGGCGACGCGCACGCAGGCGGCGGGCTTCTGGTACGCCGCACGTGACCGCGTGCGGGCCGGGCTGGAAGACACCGCGCCGTTGTTGCCGCCCACGCCGCTGCCTTACAGCGACCTCGGATGGGCGCGGCAGCAGGCCGATTGCTGGAGCGCGCCGCTCCCGGGGCCTGAAGAATTCCCGGATGAGGCAGCGCACACGGCGATGCAGCGGCTTTGGCACCCGTTGTGGGGGGATCGCCGCCAGGAACTGGTGGTGATTGGCGTGCACATGGATGAGCGCGCGGTGCGTGCGGAGCTGGATGCGTGTCTGCTCAACGACCAGGAGCTGCGTGCGGGGCCATTGCTGTGGCAGCAGTTGCCGCAGGCGTTCCCGGTGTGGAAGCGTTGACGGTGCATTGAGGATCCATGGGTTGCCGGCCAGCGGCCGGCACTACCCCCTGGTCGATACGTCATGCGTGGATGGATGCATGGCGGAGTCGAGCATGGCTTGACTCTACAGACTGTCGCGCCATTGCCAGTGGTTGGCGGTGACCTGCAACACCTGCGTCGGTCGCAATGCCTGCAGCAGATGCAGGTCGTGGCTGACCATCATCAGGGCACCCGGCCACGCCGCAAGCAGTTCCTCCAATGCCTGCAATGCGCTCAGGTCCAGCGCATTGCCGGGTTCGTCCAACAGCAACAGCTGGGGCGCGGGATCGGCGTACAGCACGCTGGCCAGCGCACCTTTCACGCGTTCGCCGTCGCTGAGGCTGTGGGCTGCCCGCTGGATGCGCTGTGCATCCAGCCCGAGCAGGGCCAGCCGCGTGCGCAGCTCGCCTGGGTCCGCGCCCGGGTTGGCGGCCTGCACGGTGTCGAGGATGCTGCGCTCGCCGGACAGCCCCAGCAGCTGCTGGTCGAGCAGGGCCAGTGGCGCATGCCGTTGCACGGCGCCACTGCGTGCCGGCAGCTGGCCGGCCAGCACACGCAGCAGGATCGATTTGCCGCTGCCGTTGTCACCGACCACGGCGATGCGCTGGCCGCGGCGGATCTCCAGCTGCAACGGTGCACTGCAGCCATGTGGCAGCACCAGCGCCTCGGCCTGTAGCAGGCGCATGCTGCCACGGTCACCCGCACCGGCGAACAGTGCCAGTTCCGGCGCCGCGTGCACCGCCGATGCCGCTGCGCGCAGATGCTCTGCGCTGGCCTGCAGGCGTTCGGCCTGCACCTGTTGTGCGCGGCCGTGGCTGGCCTCGGCGCGCTGCTTCTGCCGGCCGAGCAGGATCGGGGCCTGGTTGGCCTGCTTCGCATCGCGGTTGCCACGCGCCTGGCGTTGTTGTTGCCGTTCGTGCTGTTCGCGCGCGCTGCGTTGCTGCTGGCGGTGCTGGGCGCGCGCATGATCGAGCTGGGCGGCGGCAGATTCGCGATCGGCGGCGCGCGCATCGGCATAGTGCTGCCACGGTCCGCCGTAACGATGCAGCCCGCGCCCATCGAGTTCGACGATCTGCTGCATGTGCGCCAGCAGCTCGCGATCATGACTGATCACCAGCAGGCCACCGCGCCACTGCTGCAACTGCTCGTACAGCTGTTGGCGATGGCGTGCATCGAGGTGGTTGCTGGGTTCGTCCAGGATCAGCCAATCGGCACCGCTGGCCCAGGCACCGGACAGCGCGACCTGCATGGCCTGGCCACCACTGAGGCGCGCGGCCGGCAGGGCGGGATCGAGATCGTCGGGCAGCCGAAGCGCCCGCCATTGCTGCTGCAGGCGTTCGCGCAGATCCCAGCGGTCGCCGACGCAGGCGAAGTCGGCCTCGTCCACGCTGCCGGCTTCGATGCGTTGCAGTGCGGCCAGTTCCGCGCCGACGCCGGCCAGTTCACCGACCGTGCCGGCGGGTGGATAGCCGGGCGTCGGCAACAGGAACACGCGGCCGGTGCCGCGCACCTGGCCAGTGTCGGGCAGCAACCGTCCGGCCAGCAGGCGTGCGAGCACGCTCTTGCCGGCGCCATTGGCACCGACCAGGCCGGTGGCGACCGGTTCGAAGGAAAACGTCAGATCGGAAAACAGCGGGCGGCCGTCGGCCAATCGATACGACACGCGATCGAGCGTGAGGGAATGCGGGGTCATGCGACCTCCATGGATGCCGGGTTCTCCCCTGCGCGCAGGGGCGGGAAGAGTCAGGCCGTCTGGTGGGAAGACGGCGGCATCAATGGCGCATTGGTCGCGAGCCTCTGGGAGGAATGAGGGGCCAGTATAGCGGGGCTGGCTGAATGGTTTGATGGCGCGACTCTACAAAGGCATCCACGCATGGCGTGGATCTACTCTGGGCCGGGCATGGGGTGGATCGATCTCCTACGGCACGGTTTCCAGGCGCGCGCTGACGAAGTCGATGAACACCCGCAGCTTCGGAAGCACGTGGCGGCCCGAGGGCCACAGCAGGTGGAAGATGCCGCAGGAATGCACATGCTCGTCGAGCACGGTTACCAGCCGGCCGTCGGCCAGTGCATCGCGCACCGAGTGCACCGGCACGAAAGCCAGGCCGATATCGCGCAGTGCCAGCGCTACCCGCGCTTCGATGGTGTTGGCCACCATGTGCACAGGCAGCTCCTGCGGTGTTTCATGGTCGGGCCAGTGGATCGGCCACAGTTCCAGCTTGCCGGTGCTGGGGAAGCGATAGTGCAGCAACGTGTGCTGCAACAGGTCGGCCGGCGTGCGCGGCGTGCCGCGGCGCTGCAGGTAGGCGGGTGAGGCGACGATGCGGCGTGGGAACACACCCAGGCGTCGTGCGTTCATGCGTGAGTCGCTGGGCTCGCCGACGCGCAGCACGGCATCGAAACCTTCCTCGATGACATCGACCAGGCGGTCGCTGAAGTCTAGGTCGAGGCGGATATCGGGATAGGCCGCCATGAACTCGGCCATCAGCGGCAGGGTCAGGTCGCCCACCAACGGCAGGCCGATGCGCAGCGTGCCGCGGGGCGTGGCGTGCGGCTGCGCCAGCTCGGTGCGCGCGGCATCGCGCTCGTCGAGGATGCGCCTGCAGCGTGCCAGGAACAGCTGGCCCTCGGCAGTGAGGGTGATGCTGCGCGTGCTGCGGTGGAACAGGCGCACGCCCAATGCCTGTTCCAGCCGCGCAACGCATTTGCCGGCGGCCGAGGCCGAGATGCCCTGCAGGCGCCCGGTCTCGACGAAGCTGCGGGTATCGGCCGCGTGCACGAAGGTCTGCAGATTGGCGAGGTTGTCCAGGACTGACATGGGCGTGCGGGCAATGAAAGCGGCAGGGTAGATTGGCGCGGCCGTAGCGGGCGGTTCCGCCATCGCAACACTGTGGTGCGGGGTGGCGTGGAGACCGTTGCGGCCTTGCGGTTCCGGCCATCATGCCGATTGCGGACTGCACGGTCCATGATGCCCGGAGCGGCAACCGGCTTTTTGCGCTGCGCCGTGCTGCCTAACGTGGCGGGCCTCTCCCCACGGATTCCCGCGATGAATGCCGCTCCTTCCCTTGAACCCACGCCGACGCTGCCATCGGTGCAGCGGCTGCTGCAGCAGGTGCACCCGCAGCGCCTGGTCGGTGCGGTGGTGCTGGTGCGCGAGCACGGTGTGCTGCGCCACGCCAGCGCGACCGGGCTGGCCGATCGCGAGTCGGCAACGCCGATGCAGCGCGACCAGTTGTTCCGGCTGGCATCGGTCAGCAAGCCGCTGCTGACCACGGTGATCCTGCGCCTGGTAGCAGAGGGCGTGCTCGACCTCGATATGCCGGTGCAGCGCTGGCTGCCGGACTTCCGCCCGGCACTGGCCGACGGCAGCATGCCGCCGATCAGCCTGCGCCAACTGCTCAGCCACAGTAGCGGGTTGGGCTATCGCTTCCTCGAAGCCGATGCCGACGGCCCGTATGCGCGCGCTGGGGTCAGCGATGGCCTGGACGCGAACCCGCTCTCCCTGGCCGACAACGTGCGCCGCATCGCGCAGGCGCCACTGCTGTTCGCGCCGGGCAGCCAATGGCTCTACTCGCTGGGCGTGGACGTTGCCGGTGCCGTTGCCGAAGCAGCGACGGGTGAAACGCTACAGGCACTGTACGAGCGCTTGCTGGCCGCACCGCTGGGCCTGCGCGACACCGCCTTTGCTGCGCGCAACGCGGCACGCTTGGCCACGCCCTATGTAAGCGACGCGCCGCAGCCGCATCGCCTGCAGGAAGGCGAGGTGGTCGCTCCGTTCGAGGGTACGGTCGGCATCGAATACAGCCTCGCGCGCGCCACCGATGCCAGCCGTTTCCCCTCGGCCGGGGCCGGCCTGGTCGGTACCGCCGATGACGTGATGGCGGTGCTGGAAGCCTTGCGTGATGTGCAGCGTTCAGGCCTCCTGCCGTCCGCACTGGCAGCGGAGATGGCCAGCCCGCAGGTCGGCGAGCAGGGACCGCCGGAACCGGCCGGCTGGGGCTTCGGCCTGGGCTTTGCGGTGCTGCGCGATGCGGCCGCAACCGGTACGCCGCAGAACGCAGGTACATGGCGCTGGGGCGGTGCCTACGGGCACAGCTGGTTTGTCGATCCTGTGCGCGGGCTGAGCGTGGTGGCACTGACCAATACCCTGTACGAAGGCATGGATGGTGCCTTCGTCGACGAACTGCGTGATGCGGTCTATGCCGATCTGGAGACCGTGCGATGAGCGGCCACGCCATCGACGCGGCCAGCCCGGCCGGTGAGGCCACGCGCCTGCCGTGGGCAGGCCTGCTGGCGCTGGCCGGCGGCGGCTTCATCACCCTGCTGACCGAGACCCTGCCGGCCGGTGTACTGCGGCCGATGGGCGACAGCCTCGGCGTGAGTGATGCGGCGGTCGGCCAGCTGGTCAGCGTGTACGCACTGGGCTCGGTGATGGCCGCCTTGCCGATGACCGCACTGACCCAGCGCCTGCCGCGACGCCCCTTGTTGCTGGCCGCCATTGCCGGCTTCGTGGTGGTCAACACGCTGACCGCACTGAGCAGCAGTTATCCGCTGATCCTGGCCGCGCGTTTCCTGGCCGGCGTGAGTGGTGGCCTGCTGTGGTCGCTGGTGGCCGGTTACGCGGCGCGCATGGTGGTGCCGTCGCTGCAGGGCCGGGCAATCGCGGTGGCGATGGTCGGATCGCCGTTGGCGCTGTCGCTGGGCGTACCGGCGGGCACGCTGCTGGGCCAGCAGATCGGCTGGCGCTGGGCATTCGCGCTGATGAGCGTGCTGGCGGTCGTGCTGCTGGCCTACGCGCGCTGGGCATTGCCCGCGTTGCCGGCGGCGGCGGCCGGTCAGCGTACCTCGTTGGCTACGGTGTGGCGCATGCCCGGCGTGCGCAGTGCGTTGGCGGTGATGGTGCTGTACGTGCTGGCGCACAACGTGCTCTACACCTACATCGAACCGCTGGCGGTGGAGGCCGGCGCCGGCCCGTGGCTGGACCGCCTGCTGCTGGCCTTTGGCGTGGCCGCCATCGCCGGCATCGGCATTGCCGGCTGGGGCGTGGACCGTCATCTGCGCACGCTGGTGTGGGCGGCGGTGATCGGCTTCATCGTGCCGGTGCTGGCGCTGCTGCTGTGGCCGGGCGACGCGACCGCGCTGCTGCTGGCCACGATCCTGTGGGGCGTGGCCTTCGGTGCGGTGCCTACGTTGTTCCAGACCGCATTGGCACGGCGCGCGGGTGCCGCCGCGGATCTGGCGCAGTCGATGCTGGTGACCGGCTGGAACCTCGCCATCGCCGCCGGAGGCGTTGCAGGGGGTGTGCTGCTGCAGGCGGGCGGCCCGAACCAGTTGGGATGGCTGCCGTTGCTGCTGCTGGCGGTGAGCGTGGCGTGGCTGCTGGCACGGCCGAAGGCCTGGGTGTAGGCCCAGAGCAAACGTTACGGAGGTGCCGGCCAGCGGCCGGCACTACCGTGGTCCCCGCCATCCACGCATGGCGTGGATCCACCGAGCGCTGCGACCCGCGTTTGCCATTGCCTTTGCCTTCTTCCGTTGATTCCGTGGCGGGACGCCGCCGGAACCTGTCAGAGGCCGGGACGGTCGGGTTCGCGGGGGTGTCCGCGGCATGGATGCCGCGGCCAAGCCCCCACGGACGGGTTTACGGCGCCCCCCGCGAACCCGACCGTCCCGGCCAACCCTGGGATAGCAATACGCGACCCGCCACGAGGGGCTCCGCCGTTCGCCGTCCTACTCCACTCCCTCACGCTCGATCGGCACGCTGCGCGGATTCTGCATGTGCTCCCGCGCCGCGCCATAGCGCTGCTGCCGCTTGTGATGGAACGCCACGAACTCATCCCGTGGCAGCGGCCGCGAGAACAGCCAGCCCTGCGCGAACTCGACCTTCCGGGTATGCAGGTACGCCAGCTGTGCCTCGGTTTCCACGCCCTCGGCCACCACCCACAGGCCCAGCTCCTTGGCCATGTCGATGATGTGCGGCGTCACCGGGCTGGTCGCGCTCTCGGTGCCGATCGCATCGATGAACGACTTGTCGATCTTCAGCGCATCCAGTGGCAGCTGCTCCAGGTACTGCAGGCTGGAGAAGCCGACGCCGAAATCATCAATGGCCACGCTGTGCCCGGCCCGACGTGCCTGTGCCAGCATCGTGCGGGCGCGGTCCAGATCGAGGAAGCCGCGCTCGGTGGCTTCCATCCAGATCTGCTGCGGCAGGATACCGCTGCCGGCCATGTGCTTGGAGATCATCTTCAGCGCACGGCCGCTGCTGATGTCTTCGGCGGCCAGGTTGATCGCAATGTGCGCGCTGCGGTCGGCCACCAGCAGTTCGCGCATGTCGCGCACCACGTTCTCGATCACCAGATCGGTGACTGCGGCGATCATGCCGGCCTCTTCGGCCAGCGGAATGAACAGGTCCGGCCGCACCTGGGTGCCATCCGGGCGCTGCCAGCGTACCAGCGCCTCGGCGCCGACGCAGATGCCGGTATCCAGTTCGATGATGGGTTGATAGTGCAGGTACAGCTCGCGGCGGCGGATCGCCGTGGCCAGCTCGCCGCGCAGGGACAGGCGGCGACGCGACAGCCAGATCACCAGGCCGGCACCGATGGCGGCCAGCAGAACGCCGATCGGCACGAACAGCCAGGCCTGCTGGCGGAAGGTCGCGGCAAGCGCGGTACGTGGCGTGGTTGCGATCGCCAGCCACTCTTCGTTGCGCGCGGTGGCGTACAGGGTGTTGTGGTCCAGGCCCTCACCGGGCGCGCGCAGCAGGGTTTCCAGCAATGCCGGATCCATGCCGTCCTGCCTGGCCAGGAGGCGGCCGTCCGGGCTGGCCAGGGCAAGGCGCACGTTCGGGTCGGCGATGACATCGACGAAGCGGCGCGGATCGACCAGCACGTCGTAGTTGCCATACAGGATCGACAGGACCTGGCGCCGTCCGCTTGCCTCGGGGCGCACATCCACGGCGATGCCGGCGCCATCACTGGTGACGTGGTCGGACCTGGGCTGGTTGACGTCGGACAGGAACGGGCCCCACGACGTGCAGCGCAGCTTGCCACCCTCGAAGTAGCCCATCTGGTCGACCGACGGCGAGGTCATCACCAGCGTCTGCATGCGCCGGATGTGGTCCGGCCCGCACGGATCGTAGGCGCCGGCCTCGGCGGACTTCAACGCGGCCAACGCTTCCAGGTAGGACTGGTCGGCGCGGCGCAGGGTGCGGCCGGCGATGTCGCGCAGGCGCTGCTGCTCGACACTGACCGCACGGTCCCAGGTGGCATAGGCCATCACCGCGATCGGCACGGCTGCGGCCAGCAGCGCCAGTGCGGTGCCGCCGATGATCACGCGCAGCCGGCTCATGGCCGGGGCTCCAGCGGGGCGGGCGGGGCAGGGCGCATGGTCGGGGCCGATCCTTGGGCAGGTGCGGCTATCTGAGCATGGCGCCGGGCCGGGCGGAATGGGATGAATCCGGTATTCGGTCACATTGTGATGAAAGCGGCCAAGTTTGACGGGATTGGCCCATCCGACGCTGGCGCTCCGGCCTGTGGAGGACTACCGTCGAACGCTTCGCCCGCCCTCTTGCCCGCGCCCATGACCGAGCCCGCAACGCCCCCCGAGCACCTGCGCCGCAGCCTGTCCAACCGCCACCTGCAACTGATCGCCATCGGTGGTGCCATCGGCACCGGCCTGTTCATGGGCTCAGGCAAGACCATCAGCCTGGCCGGCCCGTCCATCGTCTTCGTCTACCTGATCATCGGCGCGATGCTGTTCTTCGTGATGCGCGCGATGGGCGAGCTGCTGCTGTCCAACCTGCAGTACAAATCCTTCATCGATTTCTCCACCGATCTGCTCGGCCCCTGGGCCGGCTTCTTCTGTGGATGGACGTACTGGTTCTGCTGGATCGTCACCGCCATTGCCGATGTGATCGCCATTGCCGCCTACGCGCAGTTCTGGTTCCCCGGGCTTGACGCCTGGAAGCCGGCGCTGGCGTGCGTGATGCTGCTGCTGTCGCTGAACCTGGTGACGGTGAAGCTGTTCGGCGAAATGGAATTCTGGTTCGCGCTGATCAAGATCGTGGCGATCTGCGCGCTGATCATCACCGGCGCCGGCCTGGTGGCGTGGGGCTTCACCTCGCCCAGCGGCCACACCGCGTCGCTGTCGAACCTGTGGAACGACGGCGGCATGTTCCCGATGGGCCTGGTCGGTTTCTTCGCCGGCTTCCAGATTGCGGTGTTCGCCTTTGTCGGCATCGAGCTGGTCGGCACCACCGCCGCCGAAACCGCCGACCCCGAGCGCAACCTGCCCAAGGCGATCAACTCGATCCCGGTACGCATCATCATCTTCTACGTGCTGGCGCTGATCGCGATCATGGCCGTCACCCCGTGGCGCCAGATGGTGCCGGACAAGAGCCCGTTCGTGCAGCTGTTCGTGCTCGCCGGAATCCCTGCCGCCGCCAGCCTGATCAATTTCGTGGTGCTGACCTCGGCCACGTCCTCGGCCAACAGCGGCATCTTCTCCACCAGCCGCATGCTGTACGGCCTGGCCGAAGAGGGTCACGCCCCACGCGGGTTGTCGAAGTTGTCACGTGCCGCCGTGCCCGCCCGCGGCCTGCTGTTCTCGTGCCTGTGCCTGCTCGGTGGCACGCTGCTGATCTACCTGATTCCGAACCTGGTGACCGCCTTCACCCTGGTGACGACGCTGGCGACGGTGCTGTTCATCTTCGTCTGGTCGCTGATCCTGGTGGCCTACATGGCCTATCGCCGTCGCTACCCGGAGCGCCATGCCGCATCGATCTTCAAGATGCCCGGCGGTGTTGCCATGTGCTGGGCCTGCCTGGTGTTCTTCGCCGCCGTGCTGGTGCTGCTGAGCCTGCAGGCCGACACCCGCCAGGCGTTGATCGCCAGCCCGGTGTGGTTCGTGCTGCTGGGCGTGGGGTATTGGGTGCGTCGGAGGACCGCGAAATGACCGGGGATGCGGGGGCGGCAATGCCGGAAATCGGAAACGTCGGTAGAGTCGACTGTTAGTCGACTGCTCTCCCGTGGGCCACCGGAAAACCCCGCGCTGCGCGCGATAGTCGACTGACAGTCGACTCTCCCCCCGCCGGCGCCGGCGCCGGCGCCGGTGCCCGCGCGGGTGCAGGGCGCAGCCCTGCCGGCCCCCATTCACCCAACATTAGCGGGCGCGGCCGGATGATCCGGCCGCCATGCCCCGTCACCCTCTCCTGCTTGCGCTGTTGCTGCTGCCCAGCCTGTGGCCCGGGCTGGCCGCCGCGCGCACCGTCTACCGCTGCGTGCAGGGCAACACCGTCAGCCTGGCCACCGCGCCGGAACCCGGTTCACGCTGCACCGCGAAGGAAATCGACGACAACGCCATCCAGACCCCGAACCTGTGGGGCAACATGGGCGTGTTCAGCGGCGTGCTGTACGAGCGCGAGCAGGATGGCGCGCTGGTCTACTCCACCCGCAACCTGCCCGGCTCGCGGGTGTTCCTGAAGTTCACAGTGGCCACGCCGCCGGGCGAACCTGCCCACGAAGGCCTGGGCAAGGTCGGCAAGCCGCAGTTGGCGCAGCACGCCAAGCAGTTCAAGGCCGCGGCCAAGGCCACCGGTGTCGATGACGCATGGCTGCGCGCGATTGCCCATGCCGAAAGCAACTTCGATGCGCTGGCGGTCTCGACCAAGGGCGCACAGGGCGTGATGCAGTTGATGCCGGAGACCGCACAGGAATATGGCGTGCGCGATCCGTTCTCGCCGCAGCAGTCGATCGAGGGCGGCGCGCGCTACATGCGCGCGCTGCTGCGCCGCTACAACGGCGATCGCCCGTTGGCGGCGGCCGCCTACAACGCGGGCATCGGTGCAGTCACCCGCTACAAGGGCGTGCCGCCCTACGCCGAAACCCTGGCCTATGTGGACAAGGTGATGGCCCTGTATGCACGCTACCGCGAAGCGATGGGCATCCGTACCGAGGTGCCAGCCCGCTAGGCGGAAGGTGTAGTGCCGAGCCCACGCTCGGCGCCACAGAAAATCGGCTCAGCGCGAAGTGGAAGCGCTGACCAGGTCGTAGCGCTCAATGCGGCCGACGCGTGCCACCTCGGCCTGCACGTCGGCGCGCTGCTTCAGCGCACGCCAGGCCGCATCGATCTTCACGTCACCGGGCAGCGAGGGGTAGGTGCGCATGTCCTGCAGGGAGGCCAGCGTCTCGCCACGGTCGGTGGGGGAGCGCAGCTGTTCGATCAGCACTGCGGCTGCGCCGTCCAGGTTGCCTTCGTCCAGCAGCATCTCGCGATGGAACAGGCGTGCGTCGTCGCGCTGGGCAAGGATCACCGAGCGGGCGGCTTCCACTGCCTGGGCATCGCCGCGTTCGCGGGCGGCAGCGAACTGCAGCAGTGCCTGGGCCGCCTTGCCGTAACCGGCCAGGCCTGGCATGTCATTCACTGCGGCAGCAGCGTCCTGCATGCGGCCCAGCGAACTGAGCACGAAACCGACGTTGAACTGGTGCTCGGCACCATCCGGGCCCAGCGCACCGATGCGTGCGGCCAGCCTGGCTGTGGCCAGCGCATCGTCGGTACGGCCCAACCGGCGCAGCGCCGTAAGCCGGCTGTTGAGCAGCCATGCCACCCATTCGGCTTCCGCCGCCGAGGGCGACTCACCTTCGGCCGCCGCACCGGCCATGCCATCGGTCAGTGCCAGCACTTCCTCGTTGCGGTCCAGCATCAGCAGCGTACTGCTGAACTCGGCCATGCGTGCGTCCAGCGCCCGGTCGAGCAGGCCGGAGACCCGCAGTTCGTCGAGGTGTTTCTGTGCAGCCTGCACCGGATCGAAGCGGGCATCGGCGCGGTCGACATAGCGATCAAACCGCTTGTCACTGCGCAGGCGGATGATCTCGGCGGGGCCGGTGATGCGCGCCAGCGTGGCGGGAATCCTGTCGCCACGGCCGTTGTCGGCCTGCAGCGTGGCCAGCGCCAGCCACAGCCCGGTGGGTTCCAGGCCGCCGCTCTTCCAGCCGTTGTCGAACAGCGCCTGCAGCAGTTCCATGCGCTGCTGGGGCTGGTCCCGCAGGCGGAACTGCAGGTAGTTGATCGCGTGGTGGTCCACCGGCAACGGCGCGTCGGCATGCTTCAGCGCCTGCACCAGGTGCTTCGTGGCAGGTGCCGGTTGGTTCTCGGACAGTTCCACCGAGACCAGGGTCAGCAGGATCTGCGCGTCGTCCGGCAGTGCTTCCTGTGCGCGCTGCAGGTAGCGGCGGGCCTGATCCGGCTTCTTCTGCACCATTGCGGTCCAGCCGGCCACCTGCGCGGCGCGGCCGCGGTGTTCGGCATCGAAATCATCCAGCATCGGATCTTCCATCAGCCGTTCCATTGCGATCAGTGCGCCCAGCGTGTTGCCACTGCGCGACTGCTGGATGGCTTCATCCCATCGCGTGGCATAGGCCTGGTGCATCGCATCGGCGGTGACGGCCGGCTTCTGCGGCACCACCGTGATCGAAGCAGTGGCGGATGTGCTGGCCAATGCGGCAAACAGCAGGGCGGCGACGGGGAGGATGCGGGGCATGGAGGATTTCCATCCGTGGGAACCGCATTGAACCCGCTGCAGCCAGCGAGAACAAGCGCGATGGATGGAACTCTGGCGTTTGACCGCACGATTGGCCATGGCGGATCGTGCGTTCAGCGACTATTGTCGGTGCCTCTTCAGACAGCAGGCAGGCAGCGCAGCACGATGGCACGGTGGCAATGGATGGCGGCAGGCGTAGCATTGGCGACGGTAGTGGCATTGGCCGCAACCTGGTGGGAGACACCGCTGCATACGCTGGCTGAACCGGCGGGTCCGGTTCCCACGCCGCTGGCGTGGACCGCGCAGATCGAACCGCTGGCCGGCGATGGCCACCCGGGTGACCGCGATGGCGCGTCCGCGCAGGCACGTTTCGCCGATCCGTACGCGTTGCTGCGCAGTGCCGATGGCAGCGTTTATTTCACCGATGCCGGCGACAACAACCGGATCCGCCGCCGCTTGCCCGATGGTCGCGTTGAAACGGTGGCCGGGCAGGGCGAGGGGCGCGTTGATGGCCCGGCACTGCAGGCCAGTTTCAATACGCCGTCGGGCATTGCCGCCGACGCGCAGGGCAACCTGTATGTGGCCGACACCGGCAACCATGCCATCCGCCGCATCGGCACCGATGGCCAGGTGACCACGCTGGCCGGTGGCGAACAGGGCCACGCCGATGGCCCTGCCGCGCAGGCACGCTTCGATGCGCCGATGGGCATCGCAGTGGATGCGCAGGGCCAGGTCTACGTGGCCGATACCTTCAATGACCGCATCCGGGTGATCGGTACCGATGGCAACGTGCGCACCCTGGCCGGCGGCGATCGGCCGGGCCTGGCCGATGGCACCGGCGCCGCTGCGCGCTTCGACACGCCGGTGGCGTTGGCCTTCGATGCGCAGGGCGCGCTGCTGGTGGCCGACCTGTTCAACAACGCGGTGCGCCGCGTAGGCGCCGACGGCACGGTGAGCACCGTGGTCGCCGCCGGTGGCGTGATCAATGGGCCGCTGTCGCTGGCCACCACGCACGACGGTGTGCTGTACGTGGGCGATCTTGATGGCCGCATCGTGCAGGTGACGCCGCAGGGTCACCAGATCGCGCTGGTTGGCAATGGTCGCCTGCCGCGCCTGGCCCGCCCCAGCGGGCTGGCGATGGATGCCGATGGCAGCGTGCTGGTGGCCGACGCCGCCAGCTACCGTCTGCATCGCCTGCGCCCGCTGCCGGTGGGCGAACTACCGGCACCGGCACTGGTCGGCCCGGCTGCCGATGCGGCGTTGCCTGAGACGGGCGGTCGCTGGCCGCTGGCACCGCAGGACGGTTGGCATGAAGTGGTCGGTACGTTGGGTGAGGTGCGCGGCAACTTCACCGGCGAGAGCCGCCACCACCTGCATGGCGGTTTCGACGTGCGCGGTGACGTGGGCCAGACCGTACTGGCGATTGCCGAGGGCAAGATCAGCAGCCCGGTGGCCGCCTGGAACCTGGGCGAGCAGGCCGAGGGCCTGGCGGTGGACCGCCTCAAGTACATCCACATGCGGGTCGGCCGCACCCCGCGCGATGAGCCCTACGATGCGCGCTGGCAGGCGTTGTATGACGAGCAGGGCAAGCTGGAGCGGATGCGCGTGCGCCGCGGCATGCGCATCCACGTCGGCGACCGCCTGGGCAGCATCAACAACCAGGCGCACGTGCACCTGGCCGTGGGTACCGGTGGTTTCGAGACCAATGCCGTGGCGCTGGGCTTCCACAACTACGCCGACCACTTCGCACCGCGCATCACCGATGTGGCGCTGCTGGACGACAACGACCAGCCGATGGCCGCCGGCAGCGATGGCGTGGTGATGGTGGCGCGCCAGGGCCGCGGCGTGCAGATCGTGATCGAGGCCTGGGACCAGGTCGACAACAACCTGCCGCGTCGTCGCCTGGGCATGTACCAGGTGGGCTACCAGATCCTCGATGCCGGCGGACAGCCGCTGCAGGGTTACGAGCAGCCGCGCTGGAACATCGTGTTCAACCGCATGCCGCCGCAGAAGGAAGCGGTGCGCGTGGCCTACGCACCGGACAGCGGTATCACGGTGCATGGCAGTGCGGTGACCCGGTTCCGTTACCTGGCTACCAACACCGTGCGTGATGGCCTGATGGAGACCGGGCGCTGGCAGCCGGCGGCGCTGCCGCCGGGCGAGTACATCGTGCGCGCCAGCGTGCGCGACTACAGCGGTAACGAAGGCGTGGGCCCGCGCGAGATCAGGGTACGGCTGCTGCCATAGCCGCAGCCGGTGCGCCGCAGCGTTCGCGCTCGGCGTCCATGTCTTCCAGCGGCCGCACCTCGATGCTGCCGAAGCGCGCCCATGGGAAGTCGCGGGCAATGCGCATGGCTTCGTCGCGGTCGCGGGCGACGATCAGGTTGAAGCCGGCCAGCAGTTCGCGGGTTTCGGCGAACGGGCCATCCAGTACACGGCTGTGGCCATCACGCACGCGCAGGGTCTGCGCGGTGTCGACCGGCTGCAGCTTCTGCGCGGCCAGCAGCGTGCCCTCGGCCTGCAGCTTGTCGGCGTGGGCCAGGCAGTCGCGCATCAGCGCATTGAATTCTTCGATGGGCAGGGCCTGCAGCAGGGCAGGCTCGATGTAGATCAGAAGCAGGTACTGCTGCATGGCACGGTCCTGGCGGGGGCGGAGTGTCCATGATCGCGCAGGATTGCGCGTGGGCATGTTGCAGCGCGGGAGGCGGCGCCTTCGGCGGGGATCGGCGAACGGCGGAGCCCCTCCGTGGTGGGGTTGGGTTGGTCGCTGAAAGCTGGGTTTCTGGCGGTTGGCCGGGTGGGTAGGCGGGTCGGGGGACGCCGTAAACCCGTCCATGGGGGCTTGGCCGCGGCATCCATGCCGCGGACACCCCCGCCCCGCCTACCCACCCGGCCTTGGACAGATCTCTGCAGCTGATCCACCACGGAAAATCACAAACAAGAGCAAAAGCGGGTCGCTTCGCTCGCAAAGCCGAGGCCGCCAGCCAACCGCCGTTGTTTTTGCTTTTGCTTCTGCCTTTTTTCTTGATCTTCCCGTGGTGTGCGCCGGTGGCAGGAAACTGTCCAAGGCCGGGTGGGTAGGCAGGGCAGGGGCGTGAGCCGCATGGATGCGGCGACCGAGCTTACATGGACGTACTTGCAGCGTCCCCTGCCCTGCCTCCCCACCCGGCCAAACCCATGAATCCGAGCTTTCAGCGACCAACCCAACCCCACCACGGAGGGGCTCCGCCGTTCGCCGACCCTCGCCGAAGGCGCGCTTTCCGCGGAAGAAAAAATTTCCAACAGACGTGTCGATTCCCAGCCCCTTGGTTCGTTGTACCCAGTGAAGGGCACGCACCGCGCGTCCCCACGGGAGACCGCAATGAAAGTGATGGTGATCGTGAAGGCCAACGCCGACTCCGAAGCCGGCCGCATGCCCAGCGAACAGGAACTGTCCGAAATGGGCGCCTTCAACGAACAACTGGTGGCCGCCGGCATCATGCTGGCCGGTGAAGGCCTGCACGCCACCCAGCGCGGCCGTCGCATTCATTTCGGCGGCGGGGCACCCAAGGTCGAGGCCGGTCCGTTCGGTCCTGCCAGCGAACAGATCGCCGGCTTCTGGCTGTGGGAGGTGCGGTCGCTGGACGAAGCGGTTGAATGGGCCAGCCGCGCGCCGTTTGGCAGTGGCGGCACGCTCGAACTGCGTCCCTTGATCTCCGCCGAAGACTTCGGTGAAGCCTTCACCCCCGACTTACAGCAGCAGGAACAGCGTCTGCGTGCACAGCTGGAAGGTTGACCCGATTCATCTCCCTGCCGGGCACGACCCGGCACTACTGCCCTGAACCGCACAACGGAGTATTGCCATGAAACTGATTCCCTTCCTCGGCTTCAGTGGCCAGGCCCATGAGGCGATGGCGTTCTACGCCAAGGCACTCGGTGGCCAGGTCACTTCGGAAATGAAATACCGCGACATGCCGCCCTCCGATGGCTCACCGGGCTGCAACGAGATGCCGCCGGAAACCCTGGACCACGTCGCGCACAGCCAGCTGGAGATCGGCAGCGCCATCGTGATGGCGGCGGACGGTCCCGGCGGTGGCGAGGGTGGTTCGACCACCATCAATGTCGACGTCGACAGCATCGAGGAAGCCGAGCGCGTGTTCGCGGCGCTGGCCGAAGGTGGCCAGGTGCAAATGCCGATCGCTGAAACGTTCTGGGCGCACCGCTGGGGCATGCTGATCGACCGCTACGGCAAGCCGTGGATGGTCAACTGCATGAAGCAACCCTGATTCCTCTCTTTCTTTCATCCATAAGGAGCTTCACCGATGAGTGCACCGCAACCGCAGATGATCTTCGTCAACCTGCCTGTGCAGGATCTCAACGCATCCAAGGCCTTCTTCGCCGCGCTGGGCTACGGCTTCAACCCGACCTTCACCAACGACGATGCGGCCTGCATGGTCATCAGCGAGAGCATCTTCGTGATGCTGCTGACCCAGCCGTTCTTCAAGCAGTTCACCAACAAGGCGATTGCCGATGCGCACAGCCACACCGAGGTGATCACCTGCCTGTCGGCCGACAGCCGCAAGGCGGTGGACGTGATGGTGGACAAGGCGCTTGCGGCGGGTGCCAGCGAACCGCAGCCGGCGCGCGACTACGGCTTCATGTACCAGCGCGGCTTCCAGGACCTGGATGGCCATCTCTGGGAAATCGCACACATGGACGGCGAGCCGGGCTGACGGCCGCCGCAAGGGAGAACCCTCATGGCTTACGTGGATGCTTACGTGCTGCCGTGCCCACAGGACAAGGTGGCGGCCTACCGCCGCCTTGCCCGCAAGGCCGGTGCGGTGTGGAAGGACCATGGCGCGCTGCAGTACATGGAATGCGTGGCTGACGATGTGGAACCGGGC
Source organism: Stenotrophomonas sp. YJH_SMC_19 (assembly GCF_059367915.1). Taxonomy (NCBI): domain Bacteria; kingdom Pseudomonadati; phylum Pseudomonadota; class Gammaproteobacteria; order Lysobacterales; family Lysobacteraceae; genus Stenotrophomonas; species Stenotrophomonas sp. YJH_SMC_19. The sequence continues at coordinate 282,491 of NZ_JCAFRI010000003.1, read as the reverse complement.
AAGAGCACCTCGTTCCCGCGTGCGGTCAAGGCAAAGCCCGGCGAAACGGTGATCGTCGCCTTCGTGGTGTTCCGTTCGCGCGCGGCGCGCGACCGCATCAACGCCAGGGTAATGGCCGACCCGCGGCTGGCGTCGCTGGGCCCGAAGGACATGCCGTTCGATACCAGGCGCATGTTCTGGGGTGGCTTCAAGCCGATTGTTGAAGCGTGAGCTGCGGCGCTTGTGCGGGCCGGGCGTGCGTGCTGTGATCGGCGCATGCCCGATCCCGCACTGACGCAGCGTCTGGAAACCCTCTGGCGGATGGAGTCGCCGGTGTTGATCGCGCGCCTGGCGCGGCTGCTCGGGGGCGATGTCGGCCGTGCCGAGGAGCTGGCGCAGGACACCTGGCTGGCCGCGCTGGAGCGCTGGCCGGAACAGGGCATCCCGGACAACCCCGGAGCCTGGCTGATGACCACTGCGCGCAACCGTGCCATTGATGTGCTGCGCCAACATCAGCGGGTGGCGCAGCAGCATGCGCAGTGGGGCGAGGAACTGCACCCAGCGGCGCTGCCGGCACCGGATGACAGCCAGGCGCTGGAGGATGACCTGGGTGACGATCTGCTGCGGTTGATGTTCGTGGCCTGCCATCCGGTGCTGCCGGCCGATGCGCGGGTGGCACTGACCCTGCGCCTGCTCGGTGGCCTGACCACCGTCGAGATCGCACGTGCGTTCCTGCAGCCCGAGCCGACCATCGCCCAGCGCATCGTGCGCGCCAAGCGCACCTTGGCGCAGAAGCAGGTGCCCTATGAGGTGCCGCGCGCGGACGCGATGCCCGAGCGGCTGGCTTCGGTGCTGGAGGCGATCTACCTGGTCTTCAATGAAGGTTACGCGGCCAGCGCCGGCGATGACTGGATGCGTCCGGCGCTGTGCGAGGAGGCACTGCGGCTCGCACGCATCCTGGCGCACCGGCTGCCGGTACCGCCGGTGCTGGGTCTGCTGGCACTGATGGAACTGCAGGCATCGCGTGCTGCGGCACGGACCGACGCGCAGGGCGCGCCGGTGCTGCTGGACCAGCAGAACCGCGCGCGCTGGGACTGGCTGCAGATCGAACGCGGGCAGCAGGTGCTGGCCCGCGCGCTGGCCGCCGGTGGTGCTGATGATCCCTATGTACTGCAGGCGCGCATCGCCGCCTGCCATGCGGCGGCGCGTCGGGCTGAAGCCACCGACTGGCCACGTATCGCTTCGCTCTATACCCGGTTGCTGCAGGTGATGCCTTCGCCGGTTGTCGCTTTGAATCGGGTCGTGGCGGTGCTGCGCAGCGAGGGCGCGTTCGCTGCGTGGGCGCAGCTGCAGCCGCTGCTGGTGGATGCGCGACTACGCGAGTACGCGCCCCTGCAGGTGGTGCGCGCGGAGATACTACAGGCGCTGGGGCGCGACCTCGACGCACGTCATGCTTTTGCCGAAGCCGCCAGACTCAGCCAGAACCAGGCGGAGCGGGGCCTGCTGCGCCAACGGGCCGGACTGCCGCCCCAGGAGTGACTGCGACGAACGCAGCACTTGTCGGCAGGCGCCTGAGCGGCTATGTTTCGCGCCCAGCGGACGCATCAGCGTCCGCATTCCGTGCGTATTGACCGAGGAGCGGTTGGATGTATTCAAGGACGAAGAGCGCATCGCGCGCTTTTGCGCGCCTGCTTGCCTGTGCCCTGTGCCTGGCCGTGTGGCCGATGGCCGCGCAGGCGGCTGACAAATCGCAGCAGGCCTACTGGGCCGGTTTTGCCTATACCGCGGATGCCGCTGCCGTGCAGGCGACCACGCCGCATGCGCATGCCGTGCTGGAAAAGCGCGGCCTGATCCCGCTGAACCAGACCCTGGCGCAGGCGCTCAAGCGCCGGCCGCCGGCGAACCTGGAGCTGATCGACCAGCCGGTGGCGATGCTCGACGGCACCACCAGCGCGACTGTGCTGGCCGCCGCACTGGACCGCGAACTGGTCTCGGTCGAGCCGATCGGCAACCAGTACAAAGTGCTGGTGGAAGTGGCCCTGCAGGCACTGTTCTTCGATTTCCGCGAGCGCCAGGTGATCGCGTCCTATCCGCTGACCCTGCAGCGCATCGACGTGCAGGACTATCGGCCGGACAACGACGATATCGACGCGATCGTCGCCGATCTGCTGTACGGCAGCGCCGATACCAGCCTGTCGCAGGTGCTGGCCGCCAGTCTCGCCCAGGCCAAGCTGCCCGATGCCGCCGTGCGTCGCCTGCAGGTCGGTGGCGTAACCCTGTCCGACGCGGTCCGCGCCAAGCTGCCCGACCCGAAGTGGGAAACCCCGCTGCGCGCCACGCTGGCCCATGAACTGTCCAAGACGCTGTCGTCCAATACCGGCGTCGGCCTGCTGCCGCCGGCCTCGGGCCAGGCGATCGGTGGTGCGATGGCCGCCCGCTTTGCCGACGGCAAGGTCTACCAGCTGAAGATCCCCGAGCCGGACTACGTCATCACTGTGCAGGTCGATGCGCTGAAGAACGGCGTCATCAATGAAACCCCGGCGATGAAGACGATGCTGTTCGGCGCGTTCTTCACCGCCAAAGTGACCGAGCCCTTCTCCGGCAAGGTCTATTTCGAACAGCCGCTGCGCAAGGGCGCCACCAAGGTGGTGCCGGTCACGCAGTGGCAGGTCGACCAGTGGTCGGCCAGCTACGAAACCCTGCTGGCCGGCTTCGATGCCTTCGCCGGCGCCGCCGCCAAGCGTGCCGATTCGCGCGCATGGCTGGACGAACAGAAGCCGGGCGGCCGCCCGTTGCAGCAGCAGACCCAAGCCCTCCAGGAGTTGATCAAGTCATGTCGTTGATGCGTACCATCCTGCTCATCCTCATCGCGCTGGTGGTGGCCTCGCCGGTCGCCGCGCAGACCGCGAGTTCGCGCGGTACTGGTTCGGCCAGCTACGGCCTGCGCCTGAGCGCCGACACCCGCGCCCAGGCCCTGAACAAGGCCAAGGTCAATGCACTGGAGGCGTACATCGCTGAAACCGGTGCGGCCAAGCTGCGCCTGTTCGAAGCCCGCCGCGCCGAGTTCATCGGCGAGATCGACCGTTATGTGCTCAGTGCCGTGCCGCTGTCGGACACCGAAGACAAGAAGGCCAAGACCTACACCGTCACTGTCCGCGCCGAGATCAACACCACGCTGCTGCAGACCAAGCTGGACGCAGGTTCGGCCGTGGCCGGTGCCACCGCCGCGCAGCGTTCGCTGCTGACCTTCCTGTTCATGGCACGCTCGCAGGACACCGTGCAGTCGTTCCAGGACAAGGAATACCGCCGCGTCGACGCCAGCAGCAGCTACAGCGAGAACACCCGTGAAGGCGACAGCTTCCGCGGCAACTCGGTCAGCACCAACGGCAGCATCAACCAGAACGGTTCGGTGTCGGTCACCAGCGGTGGCAGCACCACCCAGCGCAGCGACAACATCAGCTGGAAGGTGGCCAACGCCGCTGAAGTGAACACCGCGATGACCGGTGCCTTCAGCGCCGCCGGCTACGAAGTGGTTGAAGCCGAGTACGTGGAAGGCGAATCGCGCGGCCTGCTGAGCATCGAGCGCATCCGCAAGGACTTCAGCACCGGCAACGACCTGTCTGCCGCCACCCTGCGCGATACCGCCAACGGCATCCGTGCGGCCAACATCCCTTACATCGCCGTCGGTACCCTCGACGTCGGCATGCGCGACCGCGATCCGGCCAGCGGCAACACCCGCGTGTTCGTCACGGTCACCGGCAAGGTGCTGGATGTGACCGGCCGTTTCCCGCGCACCGTGTCGTCGGTGGGCCCGGTGCAATTCTCCGGCACCGGCCCGAATGAAACCGTGGCCCGTACCAATGCCCTGCAGCTGGCTGCCGAGAAGGCCGCCCAGCAGATGATCAACGAACTGAACGTCAAGGCAGTCCGCTGATCCGCCACCCGGTGGGTGCCGAGCTCGCTCGGCATCGCGCTGGGGTTACCGATTCCCACGTGCCGCTTCGCGGCCGTCTCTCCCAAAGGACACTCATATGATCCGCAATACCGCTCTTGTCGTGGCCATCGCTGCCGCCACCCTGTCGATGCCGGCCCACGCGGGCCTGGGCAAGCTGAAGGACCTGGCCGGTGCCGCCACCGGCACCTCCAGCAGCAGCGCCTCCAGCGCCGCCGCTCCGGATGAAGCCTCGCAGGAAGCGCTGGTGCGTCGTTTCGTCAGCTCGCAGTCGCACTCGCTGCAGGCCCAGACTTCGTTCGCCCGCGCCTTCGGCCTGGCCGAGCAGGTGCAGCTGCTGGAAGCCGAGCGCCAGGCGCTGTCGTCGGGTTCGGTCAGCGTCGATGCGATGAAGAAGTCGGTGTCGGTCAGCGAAGCTGCGCAGGCCGCGATCAACGAGCGCCAGGCCGCTCAGCCGGAACTGAACGCTGAATCCAAGCAGCACTACGCCGAAGGCCTGGTCTCGCTGCTGGCGTCGGCAGCCGAAGCACAGAAGCTGGGCGGCGAAGCCAGCAGCTTCACCGCCGGCATGAAGAACCTGGGCGCGACCCAGCTGGCCACCGTTGGCCGCAAGCTGGCAGCGGGCGCATGGGTGGCCAAGGAATCGCCGGGCTTCATCCAGGGCCTGTACGGTTCGACCAAGTCGGCCGTGACCTTCGCCAGGAAGAGCAAGGTGAAGGTGCCGTCCAACGCCGACTCGATGCTCGACTCGATCTGATCCGAGGCGAATCTCCATGCGTATGACAACCCGTTTGATCGGCCTGGGCCTGGCCGCCGCGCTGCTTGCAGCCTGCGGCAAGCAGGACACCCCGGCCGCCGCGCCCGCCAAGGACAAGGCAACCAGTGCACTGGCCAGCAATGCGCCAGTGGAAGCAGCGCCCCTGCGTGGCACGCCGGATTTCGGCGGCACCACCCAGGTCGCGCGCGAAGCCGACGGCATCGGCAGCACCCCGGAACTGGCGGTGCTGGCGGCGCTGCAGTCGGCCGTGGCGCAGGTCAACGGCGTACGCGTGGCCAGCCAGATGCAGGGCCTGCGCGCAGGCCTGCATGTGGATGTGGATGGCGAACACGTCGGCGATATCCGCGCCGACGCGTTCACCCAGCAGATGATCGCCGGCTCGCAGGGCGCGGTGCTGGGCTATGAAATCCTGTCGCAGGATGAAGTGCGGCAGCTGGACGAGGAAACCATCGCCCGCGTGCGCGCCAGCGATGAAGGCTGGAGCTTCAAGGGCTCGGCGTCGGCCAATGCGTCCGGCGAAGCCTCGGCCAAGAGCGGTTCGGCCTCGGCCAGCGTCAGGGAAAGCTACGACGAGAAGGTCAGCGTCGATGCCAAGCGTGGTGCAAGCTCGTTCGATTCCGACGTGACCCACCGCAGCATGCGCAGCTACTGGAAGGTGCGCGTGCGCGCGCAGATCGCCCAGTACCGCGCGCCGGACGAGCAGGGCAAGCCGAAGATCGTGGTTGCACTGCCGCGCACCAAGGCTAGCAGCTACGCCGTAGGCGATGGCCGCGTGGATGCCGATGAAGTGGCCGACGCGACCCGTGCGCGCCTGTCCGACACGCTGACCCAGACCCAGCGCTTCATCGTGCTGGACCGCGAATTCGGCGACGAACTGCAGGCCGAGATCGACCACATCAACAGCGGCAACGTGCGCCTGCAGGACACCGCGCGCGTGGGCCAGCAACTGGCGACCGATCTGATCCTGATACCGACCATCGAACGCTTCGAGTACCCGCGCAGCGTGCGCAACCTGCGCATGTCCGACCGCCAGGTGACCTCGTACTCCGGTGGCGGCCGCATCACCCTGCGCCTGATCAACGCCACCACCGGCCAGGTGGTGATGTCCGACAGCTTCGACCACCAGCTGGCCTCGACCGGCCCCAGCACCCTGCCGCGCGTGGTCAACGGCCGCAACATGGCCGCGGCGATGATGGAATCGCTGTCGGGCCAGATCGGCACCAGCATCGTCACCACGCTGTTTCCGGTGTCGGTGGTCTCGGTGGACGGTGACCAGGTGGTGCTGAGCCAGGGCGGTGACACCGTACAGGCCGGCCAGCGCTGGCAGGCCGTGCGCCTGGGCGAAGAACTGAAGGACCCGCAGACCGGCCGCTCGCTGGGCCGCAGCGAACACCCGTGCTGCACCATCCGCATCGACCGCGTCGCTGCACAGACCTCGTACGGCACCATCGAAGACGGCGTCGACGCGATGCGCGGCGGTTTCCGCCCGAGCCAGATCGAACTGCGCCAGAAGCTGGGCAGCAAGCCGGCCGCCGCCGCCGCAGGCGCGACTGCCTCGGCCGCTCCCGCAGCTGCCGCACGCCCGGCCGCCAAGCCGAAGCCCAAGCCCGCTGCCGCGCCGGCCGAAGACCCGAACTGGTAACAGGCTCAAGCAACACACCGATGGGGTCAGAGCCCTTTCCCGCCGGGAAAGGGATCTGACCCCTTCGTGTTTCCGTCCGCGTCGACCAAGGTCGACACCTACCAACAGCGATGTGTCGACCAAGGTCGACACCCACCAACAGCAGCGGGAACCTGTCGAAGGCGGGGTGGGTCCGGTTGCGGGGGCGTGAGCCGCATGGATGCGGCGACCGAGCTTACATGGATGTACTTGCAGCGTCCCCCGCAACCGGACCCACCCCGCCTACCCTCAGGAAACCAGCTTTTGCTGTTGCTTCGGCTGTTGCCGTTGTTTCGGCAGGTGCAGGGCGCAGCCCTGCCGAATCCCATTACACTCCAGAAGGATTTCCTGCTGGAGAGAGCAATGAAACGAGTAGTACTGGGCCTGCTGGCCCTGTCGGTGTCGAGCGCACTGATGGCGGCGACTCCGAAATTCGATGGCGCGCGGATCTCCGCCGACGTCAAGGAACTGGCCTCCGACGCCTACGAAGGCCGCTCCCCGGCCACCGCCGGCGAAGAAAAGACCATCGCCTTCCTCAGCAAGCAGTTCGCCGACGCCGGCCTGCAGCCGGGCGGTGACCTCAAGGACGGCAAGCGCCTGTGGACCCAGGCCGTGCCGCTGCGCAAGGGCGACATCGTCGGCGCGCCGCAGTTGGCATTGCACCAGGGCGGCAAGACCCTGCCGCTGGAACAGGGCAAGCAGATTGCCGTGCGCGCCGCCATGAACGGCGCCAGCAACGTCGACATCAGCAAGGCCCCGCTGGTGTTCCTCGGTTACGGCGTGAAGGCCCCGGAGCGCAACTGGGACGACTTCAAGGGCGTGGACCTGAAGGGCAAGATCGCTGTCGTGCTGATCAACGACCCGGACTTCGAGACCGGCCAGGGTGACTTCGACGGCAAGGGCATGACCTACTACGGCCGTTGGACCTACAAGTACGAAGAAGGCGCCCGCCAGGGTGCGCTGGGCGTGCTGATCGTGCACGAGACCGCACCGGCGTCGTATGGCTGGGCCACCGTGGCCGGCTCCAACACCAACACCATGTTCGACGTGGTGCGCGACAACCCGGCCGACAGCCACCCGCTGCTGGAAGGCTGGATCCAGCGCGACCTGGCCGTGGAGCTGTTCCGCTCGGCCGGGCAGGACTTCGAGGCGCTGAAGAAGAAGGCGCAGCAGCGCGACTTCACCCCGGTGCCGCTGACCGGCGCCAGCCTGGACGCGAAGTATGCGGTGAAGACCGAAGTGATCACCTCGCACAACGTGGCCGCACGCCTGGAAGGCAGCCGCCACCCGGACGAGACCATCGTCTACAGCGCGCACTGGGACCACATCGGCGTGGGCGAGCCCGACGCACGTGGCGACCGCATCTTCAATGGCGCACTGGACAACGCCAGTGGCACCGCCTCGCTGATCGAACTGGCCCGTGGCTTCGCCAAGGCCAAGCGTCCAGAGAGGTCAGTGCTGTTCCTGGCGGTCACCGCCGAGGAAAAGGGCCTGCTGGGTTCGGAGTACTACGCCACCCATCCGCTGTATCCGCTGGAAAAGACCGTGGCGGTGATCAACATGGACGGCATGGCGCCGTTCGGGCCGTCGCGTGACTTCGGCATCTACGGTGCCGCGCGTTTCGAGCTGCTGGACCAGCTGAAGGACGTGGCCAAGGGCTGGGATATCCGCTACACCCCGGACCCGAAGCCGGAAGCCGGCCTGTTCTTCCGCTCCGATCACTTCCCATTCGCCAAGCGTGGCGTTCCGGCACTGTCGTGGTCGGCCGGCCAGGACTGGGTGGACGGCGGGGTGGCCGCAGGCAAGAAGGCCTCCGAGGACTACACCGCCAAGCGCTACCACCAGCAGGGCGACGAATGGCAGCCGGACTGGGTGTTCGCCGGTGCCGCCCGCGACCTGGAAGTGCTGTACACGCTCGGCAACCAGCTGGCCAACACGCGCAGCTGGCCGAACTGGAGCAAGGACGAATCGTTCCGCGCCGTTCGTGATGCCAGCGCCGACCAGCGCAAGTAAGGGCATGCGCCGGGTTCGCCCGGCGCCTCCCGGGTAGTGCCGGCCGCTGGCCGGCATCCCTGTGATGCATGCGGAGATAGTGGGGAGCCGGCCAGCGGCCGGCACTACCAGATGGCTTTCCATCCCCACTTTTCCGGCCTTCGTCGCAGCCCGCTTGTTTGCCCGGCGGGCCGCCCTATGCTCGGCTCACCCCCTTCCTCCAAGGCGCCGCCGTGTTCGCCAGCCTCTCTCTCCTGATCCGCCACCTGCTGGCCTGGGCCGCCGCGCTGGTTGTCGCCGGCATGGTCTGGAGCGGCATCTTCAGCGGCATGAACGATGGCCCGGGCTGGGTGTTCGGCCTGCTGGCGATGTTCCTGATGATCTCCGCGCTGGGCAGCGCGATCACCCACGTGCGCCGGGTCTGGCTGGTGGCCGGCCGACTGGATTCGACCACGTTGTCCGGGCGCCAGCGCCGCCAGGTGGAACTGCCGATGGATGCCGGCCAGGCCTATGCGGTGGTGGAAGCGGCGATTGCCGAACTTCCGCGCGTGGAAGATGTGGAAAGCTCGGCCGGCAGCCTGCAGGTGCGCGCCTACGTGCGCCGGGTCGACCTCTGGAATGGCCGCCAGCCCTCGCGCTGGAACCTGCCGGCGCGGCTGGCGATCAAGCGCAACAGCGTGCTGGCGACGGTCACGCCGGGGCAGGGCACCAGTACCGTCACTCTGCTGTTCGAACCGGATGCTGGCTGGTGGGCCGATCTGCTGGCGCTGGATGAGGGCAGCAACTTCGAGAACGCCGAAGCGGTCACCCGCGCGATCAGCCGCCGCGTGGCCGACCAGCGCCGCGATGAGCAGGCCGCGGCCGAACAGACCCAGGTGGAAAAGGAACTGTCGGTCGCGCGCTTGAACCTGCTGCATGCGCAGGTGGAGCCGCACTTCCTGTACAACACGCTGGCCAACGCGCAGGTGCTGACCCGCACCGACCCGGCACGTGCCGAGCAGATGCTGGGCCACCTGATCCAGTACCTGCGCAGCTCGTTGCCGCAGGTGGACGAGTCGGTGTCGACGCTGGGCGTGGAGCTGGAACGCACGCGCGCCTACCTGGAGATCCTGCGTATCCGCATGGGCGCACGGTTGGCGGTGGAAGTGCAGGTACCGAATGAGCTGCATGGCGTGCACCTGCCGGCGATGGCACTGCAGACGCTGGTGGAGAACGCGATCAAGCACGGCCTGGAACCCAAGCCCGGCGGTGGCACGATCTGGATCCTGGCGCGTGGCTTCGATGACCATGTGACCGTGACCGTCGCCGACGACGGGCTCGGCTTCGGCCAGGGCACCAGCGGCACCGGCATCGGCCTGAAGAACCTGCGCGAACGCCTGCGCCTGACCTGTGGCGAGCAGGCCGGCGTGGCGATCGTTGCCAACTTCCCCAGCGGTGTTGCCGCGACCATGACCTTGCCGCAGACACACAAGGAGCGCAGCCATGCCGCTTGAAGCCCTCATTGCCGAAGACGAGGAACTGCTGCGGCAGTCACTGGTGGAACAGCTGCGCCGGTTGTGGCCGGAGCTGAAACTGGTGGCCGAGTGCGAGGACGGTGCCAGTGCGCTGGAGCAACTGGCCGAGACGCAGCCGGACATCGCGTTCCTCGACATCCGCATGCCCGGCATCAGTGGCATCGAAGTTGCGCGCTCGCTGTCCGAGCTGAGCCCGCGCACCCAGGTGGTGTTCGTCACCGCCTATGACCAGTACGCCATCGACGCGTTCGAGCAGGGCGCGATGGATTACCTTCTGAAGCCGGTCAGTGACGAACGCCTGCTGGCGACGCGTGAGCGCATCCTGTCGCGGCTGCCATCGACACGCCAGGATGACGCCGTGCTTGAACGCCTGCTGCAGCGGCTGGGGCCATCGCAGGGTGCTGCCGAGCGCCCGCCGCTGGCCTGGATCACCGCCAGCAACGGCCGCGAGACGCAGCTGATCATGCTGGAAGATGTCGCCTACTTCCGTGCCGACAACAAGTACACCACCGTGGTCACCGCTGCCGGCGAGAGCCTGTTGCGCACACCATTGCGCGAACTGCTGGAAGTACTCGACCCGCAGCACTTCCGCCAGATCCACCGCTCGACCATTGTCAACATGAAGGCGGTGGCGGCGGTCAGCCGCGACGATACCGGGCGCGGTGTGCTGCGGCTGCGGGGCCGGACGGAAACACTGGTGGTCAGCCAACCATTCATGAGCCTGTTCCGCGGCATGTAGCCGCACCGCACCTTTCCGCTACCAGGAGCATTGCATGCGTCTTTTCCTGCTTGCAGGCCTCGCTGCACTGGCGCTTGCCGGTTGCCAGAAGTCCACCGAAACCGCGATCACCCGCACCACTGCCAATGGCGTGGACACGCTGTACAGCAAGCGCACGGTAGTGGACGGCGTGGCGCGTTTTGAGTGCATGGCCAGCCGCAGCGGTCAGTGCCATTACCTGTTGCTGGACCCGGCCTGTCGTCCTGACGCCGCGTGTGCGAGAGCGCCGATACGGTCGTTCGCGTTGGCGGTCGGCACCACCCAGGAGTTCAGGGACCTGCCGAAGGGCTTCGCCCAGTGCGTCAGCGAGGATCGGAAAGAACAATGCCACCGTGAGTGATCACGGTGGCATTGTGGGTCCCCCCGCTTCCCTGAAGGGTCAGTAGGCAGGCTGCAGTGTCAGGTCGTGGTGGTGCTCGTTCTCGCCCACGTGGTTGAGGCGGCCGACCAGTTCGGAGTGCTGCTTCATGCGCCCGATCTCGGTCATGATGCGGATGTCCTCGTGGCGCAGCTCGCGCTTGGCGGTGACCGCCTGCTTGTAATCGAGCACTTCCGGGTAATGCTCGGCCAGTTCCAGGGCCTCGGCCACGTGCTCGACGCTGTCGGCCTTGGAGCTGATGCGTGCGCGACTGTTGAACGCCTTCATCCAGCGCTCGAAACCGGCCTGCTGATCGAACATGTTGGCCATGAACCAGATCACGAACAGGATCGAGACCCACGAGCCGAACACGACTACCACGCGGGTGAACGTGATATGGAAGTCGTCACGCCACAGGTAGTTGGCGATCAGGCCAAGAATCAGCAGCGAGGCCGCCTGCCAGCCGACGATCGAGGCGATCAGCCATTGGCACTTGGCCTGCGCCAGCACGGCTACTTCATCGCGGATCTGCTGCTCGCTGAGATTGCGCCAATGCGCAACCTGTTTATCGAACGGGCTGCTGTAGAGCTCGTTGTCGCGAAGCAGAATTCCCAAACCCTTGAACAAAGCAATCATGGCTGGCTCCTTGTGGAACGTGCGTCGATCAGCATTGGACGGTGTGGCGGGTCCAGTTCTAGCACTTCCAGCGAGCCGTGCAATGGGCGCAATGCCAAGCAGCGTAAGGGCCTTCTCTGAATCGGTGAATGTTGCTGCATCGCAGCATCGAGGCCGGAGCCTGCGACAGGATGTCGCAGGGTGAAATGTGCTGCGGCCGCACATGAAACCGTGGCTGAGTGCGAAGACTCGCCGCCGGCGTCGTGATCGCCCAGAATCGGGGCTGACCGCGCAACTCGCGGCCACTCTTTCGCTTTTCCTGGACCTGTGATGCCGGCTCTGCTGCAGCGACTCTCCCGCCCCGTCACCGCGCCGATCCGGCGCTGGGTACTGGAGGCCTTCCCGCGTGGCCAGAGCGGCATCGATTACGACCAGCCGCTGGGTGACCCGGGCTGGTTTGGACCTGACAGCGTGACCTGGCGCCTGCACGCCGAGTTCCCCTCGATGCTGGCCGGGGGCCTGTGTGCGCTGATGCTGCAGACCCTGCATCCGCGCGCGCTGGCCGGGGTCTACGACCACTCCAATTTCCGCCAGGACCTGGTGGGTCGCCTGCGTCGCACCACCGCGTTTGTCGCCGGTACCAGCTATGCACCCAGCGGGGAGGTAGAGGCGCTGGTGGCCAAGGTGCGCCGCATCCATGCACGGATCCGCGGCCAGACCGCGCAGGGCGAGCCCTACGCGGCGGACGATCCACAACTGCTGACATGGGTGCACGTGACTGAGGCGTTTGGTTTCCTGCAGGGCTTTCGTCGCTACGGGCGCGAGGTGCCGGCGCACATCGCCGACCGCTACTACGACGAGTACCGCCGCGTGGCCGAAGCACTGGGTGCGGTGGATGTGCCGCGCAGTGAAGCCGAGGTGGCAGCGTACTTCTGCGCGCGGCAACCGGAGCTGCGTGTGGACGAGCGCTCGCGTGAAGTGCTGGAGGTGTTGTCCGGCGTGCGCCTGCCGGTACCGGTGCCGGGGCTGTCGCGCGAGGTGTTCCTTGGCGCCGGTGCGGCACTGCTGCCGGACTGGGCCGAAGGCATGCTTGAACGCAGCGGCCGCCAGCGTGCGCAGGCGGCCGCTTCAGCGAAGCTGATGCAGGGCATGGCGCCGCTGTTCCGCCGTGCGCTGCCCGATGGCCTCGCCAGCCGCGCCTGTGCGCGCATGGGCGTGCCGGTGGAAGCCCTGCGCGAGTGGCCCGCGATTACCTGATAGGTGCCAACCTTGGTCGGCAAGCGCTGCGCGATAGAGCTTCATCCACGCATGGCGTGGATCTGCTGATGCCATGGTTTTGGTTGGCACGCGTTGCGCGCGATGCCGCAGAAGGGCCAACCAAGGTTGGCCTCTACCAGAGCGGATGCCGCAGCATATCCACGCCATGCGTGGATGGGCCTCACCCGGCCGACTTCAAGCCACGCAACAGCATTTCCAGCGCCGTCGTCGCCTGCCGCAGGCGCGCGTCGCCATCCTCGCCCTCGGCGATCCAGAACGCGGCCTCGGCCAGGCTGCCGTAGATCAGCGATGCCAGCGCCTGCGCATCCGCCGGCATCGCTACGCCCTGCGCGATCAACTGTTCGATCAGGCGCTGCATCGAGTGGACGCAGTGGCGCTGCGATTCCGGTGAGGCGCCACCCAGCACCGCGCGCGCGTCACGCAGCACGATGCGCTGGATCTCCGGCTCCAGCGCCATCTCCAGATAGGCACGGCAGCGCTGTACGAAACCGTCCCAGGCATCATCCGCGCCATCGCTGATCGCCTGCAGGCGCAGGTCGGTCTCGGCATCGAGCTGGGCGACCACCGCGGCCAGCAGGCCCTTCTTGTCGCCGAAGTGGTGGTAGAGCGCACCCCGGGTCAGGCCGGCCTGGGCGGTCAGGTCATCCATCGAGGTGGCGGCATAGCCATGCTCGCTGAACACGCGGCGGGCGGTGGCCAGCAGGCTGGCACGGGTTTCTTCCATCTCGGCGCGGGTGCGACGGACCATCCGGAACTCCTTACATACGCAGTGCATGATTATTTACATACGACGCGTATGAATGTAGGCTCTTATTCATACGCTCTGTATGTATTGTCGTGGCGCCGGGAGCGCCAGGCAAGCCGCTGCCCTGGAGATCCCGATGGCCACCCCCTACCGCGACCTGTTCGCCGCCCCCGGCACCGCCGGCCTCGCCCTGGCCGGCCTGCTGGCCCGCCTGCCGCTGCCGATGACCGGCATCGGCATCATCACATTGCTGTCGCAGCTGCGCGGCAGCTATGCCTTGGCCGGTGCGGTGTCTGCCACCTTCGTGCTGACCTATGCGCTGCTGTCACCGCAGGTATCGCGCTGGGTCGACCGGCGCGGGCAGGGCAGGGTGCTGCCATGGGCTACTGCGGCCAGTGCGGCAGGGTTGTTGCTGCTGCTCGCGTGCACGCTGCTGGCTGCGCCAGACTGGGCGCTTTTCGTCGCCGCCATGCTGGCTGGATGCATGCCCAGCGTGTCCGCAATGGTGCGCGCACGCTGGACTGCGATCCATCGCGGTCGCCCGCAGCTGCAGACCGCGTATTCGCTGGAGACCGTGTTCGATGAGGTGACCTTCATCGTCGGTCCACCGTTGTCAGTGGGGCTGTCGGTGGCGGTATGGCCACAGGCCGGCGTACTGGCGGCCGCCCTGTTGCTGGTGGTCGGCGTCGCCGCATTGGTGCTGCAGCGGGGCACCGAGCCGCCGCTGCAGCAGCACGAAGGTGCAACTCCCTCGGGCTCGCTGCTGCGGCACACGGAGATCCGCCTGCTGGCATTGCTGATGCTGGCGATGGGCGTGATTGTCGGTACGGTCGACATCACCAGCGTGGCCTTCGCCGAACAGCGGGGGCAGCCGCTTGCCGCCAGCGTGGTGCTGTCGGCCTATGCGCTGGGCAGCTGCGCGGCGGGCCTGCTGTTCGGGGCACTGAAGCTGCAGGCGCCGTTGCGGCGCCTGTTGCTGCTCGGTGCAGCAGCTACCTCGATGACCACCCTGCCGCTGCCGTGGGTCGGCAGCCTGCCCGGGCTGGCCGTGGCGGTGCTGCTGGCCGGGGTGTTCTTCGCGCCGACGATGATCGTGGCGATGTCGCTGGTCGAACAACGCGTGCCCGAATCGCGCCTGACCGAGGGCATGACCTGGCTGCTGGCCGGATTGAACATCGGCGTGGCGCTGGGCGCGGCGCTGTCCGGGCAGAGCGTCGATGCGGGGGGCGTGCGTAGCGGCTTTGTCGTTGCACTGGTGGCAGGCGGGGGCGTGCTGCTGTTGGCCGTACTCGCGCGACGTGCCTTGCGCCCGTCTGCTGCATCCACCTCCCCTGAAGGCATCATCCCGTGAGCGCTTCATCGCCTGCGCATGCCGCGCCTGTGCATCGCCATCCGTGGTGGGCGGTTTCTGCGGTTGGCCTCGCCACCTTCTCGGTGGTCACCACCGAAATGCTGCCGGTGGGCCTGCTGACCCCTGTCGCCGAAGATCTCGGCGCGTCCACCGGCACCGCCGGCCTGATGATCTCGCTGCCGGCCCTGCTGGCGGCAGTGTTCGCACCGCTGGTGGTGATCGCAGCCGGTGGCATCGATCGTCGTCGCATCCTGTGCGTGCTGCTGGGGCTGCTGCTGGTCGCCAACGTTGCTTCGGCGCTGGCACCCGGCATCGGCTGGCTGCTGGCCGCGCGCGTACTGGTGGGGTTCTGCATGGGCGGGATCTGGGCCATCGCTGGTGGGCTGGCAGCACGCCTGGTGCCGGCGCATCGCATCGGCCTGGCCACCTCGATCATCTTCGGGGGCGTGGCCGCAGCATCGGTTCTGGGGGTGCCGCTGGGTGCACTGATCGGCGACGCCCTGGGCTGGCGCTTCGCGTTCGCAGCGATGGCGCTGTTCAGTGCGGCGGTGATGCTGCTGCAACTGTGGGTGGTTCCCGCGTTGCCGGTGGTGGCGTCGGTGCGCCCGGCGCAGTTCGTGCAGCTGCTCGGCCACCGTGGCCTGCAGCGCGGCCTATGCCTGACGCTGCTGCTGGTAGCGGGTCACTTCATTGCGTTCACTTATGTGCGCCCGTTGCTTACCCTGCGATCGGGCGTGGATGCCGCTTGGATCGGCGCGCTGCTGTTCGCCTATGGCATGGCGGGCATCGCGGGCAACTTCATCGCCGGACCACTGGCCGCTCGTCACCCGCGCAGCATGCTGCTGGCGATCTCTTGCGGCCTGCTGCTGACGCCGTTGTTGTTCCTGTGGCTGGGCGGCACACCCTCCGGCGGCATTGTGGTGCTGTTGCTGTGGGGCCTGGCCTATGGCGGCGTGTCGGTCGGCCTGATGAGCTGGATGATGAAGGCAGTGCCGCACGCGGTGGAGATCGCCACCGCGCTGTATGTCGGTGTGTTCAATATCGGCATCGCAATGGGCGCGTGGGGCGGTGGACGGCTGCTGGATGGCGTGGGCCTGCATGCGAATCTGTGGGTCGTGGCCGGGCTTGCCATGGTCGCCACGCTGGTGATTGCCACAACGCGCCGGTAGATCCACGCCATGCGTGGATGGCTTGTAGTCCTGTAGACCTGTAGATATGCCGACCAACGTCGGCATCCACCCGAGCGGGGCATTTGCCAACCAAGGTTGGCAGCTACCAGAGCGAGGCATGTGCCGACCAACGTCGGCACCCACCCGAGCGGGGCGTTCGCCAACCGAGGTTGGCAGCTACCGGGAAATGAAACGGGCGCCTCGCGGCGCCCGTTCCGGTTACATCACCACACCTTGACCCGCTTGTCCGGGGCCAGGTACAGCTTCTGGCCTTCCTTCACCTCGAACGCCGGATACCAGGCGTCGATGTTGCGCACGGTGAGTGCGCGGAACTGGCCTGGTGCATGCACATCGGTCAGCAGCGAGTTGCGCAGCGCCTGCTCGCGGCTCTTGCTGCGCCACGCCTGGGCGAAGCCGAGGAAGAAGCGCTGGTCCGGCGTGAAGCCTTCCAGGGTCTGGCCCGGCTTGCCCTGCAGCGACAGCTGGTAGGCATCGTAGGCAGTGCCCAGGCCGGCCACGTCGGCGATGTTCTCGCCCAGGGTCAGCTTGCCGTTCACATGCACGCCCGGGAACGGCTCGTAGCTGCTGAACTGCGCGGCCAGCGCATCACCGGCGGCGTTGAACTGCTTCAGGTCCTCGGCGGTCCACCAGTTGTGCAGCTTGCCGGTCTCGTCGAACAGCGCGCCGGCATTGTCGAAGCCATGGCTGATCTCATGGCCGATCACCGCGCCGATCGCACCATAGTTCACTGCGTCGTCGGCGGCACCGTCGAAGAACGGCGGCTGCAGGATCGCGGCCGGGAACACCAGGCGATTTTCCAGCGGCACGTTCATCGCATTGATGGTCTGCGGCAGCATCGCCCACTCACTGTGGTCGACCGGCTTGCCCAGCTTGGCGATGTTGCGCTGGTATTCGAACAGCTCGGCGCGCTGTGCGTTGCCGAGCGCGTCATCGCGGCGGATCTCCAGGCCGGTGTAATCACGCCACTTCTCCGGGTAGCCCATCCCCACGGTCAGGCCGGCGACCTTGGCCTTGGCATGCGCCTTGGTCTGCGGCGACATCCACGACAGTGCGTCAATGCGCTTGGCGAAGGCGGCGATGATGTTCTTCGCCATTTCGTCCGCACGCTCCTTGGTCCTGGCGTCGAAGTGCTTCTCGACATAGCGCTTGCCGATGGCCTCGCCGACAGCATGGTTGGCATCATCCACGGCGCGCTTCCAGCGATCGCTCTGCTGCGGCGTGCCGCTCAGCGCGGTGCCATGGAAGGCGAAGCGGGCGTCGGCGAACTTCTTCGGCAGGTAGGCGGCGGCACGGTCCAGTGCGTGGAAGGCCAGGTAGTCCTTCCACACCTCCAGCGGTTCGGTGGCGACCAGCCTGGACAGGCCGGCCACGGCCTTGGGCTGCCACACGATGAAGTCCTGCTGCTCGCCCAGCGCGGCCGCATCAAGGAAGGCGTTCCAGTCCATGCCCGGTGCCTTGGCGTTGAAATCGGCCTGGGTCCACGGATTGGCACCCTTGGTCACGTCGTTGGTTTCTTCCTGGGTGGCATGCGCCTGCGCGATCTTCGTCTCCAGCGCAAGGATGCGCTGTGCCTTGCCGGCCGGGTCGGCCACGCCGGCCAGCTGCAGCATCTGCGCGATGTAGCCCTGGTACTGCTTGCGCAGTTCGGCCATGCGGCCGCCGCCCAGGTAGAAGTCGCGGTCGGGCATGCCCAGGCCGCCCTGCACGAGGTACGGCGCGGTGCGGTCCGGCTGCAGCATGTCGACCGAGACCCACAGGCCGAACAGGCGGTCGGTGTAGAAGTTGGTGGCATTGAGCAGGTCGACGTCGGCGCGCATCTCGCCGCCGAGGGCACGTGCCAGGCCGGCCTTGTCGGCGATGGTCTCGATGGCCTTCAGCTGCGGCTGCACCGGGGCGATGCCGTGCTGCTCGATGCCGGCTTCGTCCATGTAGGCGGCGTAGTAGTCGCCGATCAGCTTGTCGTCACCGCTGGCCTGCGCATTGCCGGCCGCACCCTCGAGGATGGCGCGGGTGTCGGCCAGGGTCTTTTCAGCGATGACGTTGAAGCTGCCGAAGCGCGAACGGTCGGCCGGAATCTCGGTGTTCTTCACCCAGGTGCCGTTGGCGAAGCCGAAGAAGTCATCGCCGGCCGCGATGCTGCGGTCCATGCCGCTGGCATCGAAGCCGAAGCTGCCCAGCATCGGCTTGGCGGCAGCGGGTGCAGCCTCGGCGGGCTTGGCGGTGCCAGCGGCCGGATCGGCCGGACGGTCGCAGGCAGCCAGGGACAGGCTGGCAACGATGGCCAGTGCCAGGGTGGGACGGCGCAGCTTGGACATGGACTTCTCTTGCAGCGGAAAACCCCAAGTCTAATCCGCCGCAGCCCGGCTGGCCGTCCCTGTGGCTGGCCGGTCCTGTGCAGGATCTGGCTGAACGCGCCGAAGCGATCTTCACGCCGTCACCGGGGTGGTGCATGCTGGGCCCTGGAGCCCTGCGCGGACACGGGGAGGTGGCCATGCAGGACGGGGTCAGGCGTCAAGAATGGCGTCCGCCGGCCGTTGAGGTCGGGGATGTGGAGGATTCGTTCGCGCATGAAGCCAGCCGACTGCACAAGGAAGATCGACCGATGCCCGCGTTGAAGCGGGCGTTGGCCCGTCCGTTGCGCGCCATCACCTGGGGCGGCGTGCTGCTGGGCCTGTTGCTGGTGGCCGGATTGGCCACCATGCTGGCCAACGACCATCACCGCCGCCTGGAGGCGGCGCAGCGGCAGAGCCGGGCGCTGGCGGTGGGGAGCGAGCGCCTGCTGGCGCTGGAACTGCGCAATCTGGAGCGGGCGATGACCGGCATCGCCGGCGATGCCGGTGAGTTGTTCCGCAGCGTGCCGTCACAGGCTCCGGCACTGCTGGAGGCGGCCATCGGTGGCGTGCTGCGCCGCCACGCTGAACTGCACAGCATCGTGGTGCTGGACCGCCACGGGCGCGCGCTGACCGCCGGGCGCGGCGACCTGCAGCTGCCGCTGTGGACCGACCCGCTGCGCCGGGGGCAGGGCAGTGCCCTGTACATCGGCCCGCCGCAGCGGGCCAGCGATGGCGACTGGGTGGTGCCGCTGGCACTGCCGATGGCCGGTGAACGCTGGCTGTTGGCGCGGCTGCGCTGTGGTGAACTGCAGCGCATCGCCGGCGGCCTGGATGTTGGTCCCAACGGGCTGGTCTCGATCACCGACGCCGAGGGTTACATGCTGGCGCGCGTGCCCGATCCACATGGCACGGTCGGTCGCCGCTACGACCTGCCGCGGCGTGACCTGCTCGGCAAGCAGGCGGTGGTCGAGCTCGGCAGCCTGCCCGGCGTGGTCGATGGTGTGCCGCGCATCACGACCATCAGTACGCTCGACCGCAGCCCGCTGGCGGTGCAGATCGGCCTGGCCGATGAAGACGTGCTGGCACCCTGGTGGCCGTACCTGCAGGCATCGGTGGCGATCGTGCTGGCCTACATCGTAGTGCTGCTGGTGCTGCTGTATGCGGTGCGCCGCAGTACCCGCAGCCAGCAGGCGATGGCCGAGGAACTGAAGGCGGGCCATGCCGAGCTGCGTCTGGCCCATCAGGTCGGGCGTGTCTGCACGTGGTACGTGGATGAGGACGCCGCGCTGCTGCGCTGGTCCCCCCTGGCGCGCGAGATCTTCGGCGTGCAGACCGATGCGCTGCCGGTAGCCGACTTCTTCGCTCGCGTGCATCGCGATGATGCCGCGCGCCTGCAGCAGGCTTTCGACCAGGCCTTTGCCGGCGGCGCAGTGCTCGACCAGGTGTTCCGCCTGGTGCTGCCCGGTGGTGAAGTGCGCTGGGTGGGCGCGCGCGGACAGCGGGTGGAGGTGGCCGACAGCGAACGACGCATGATCGGCGCGTTGACCGACCTGAGCGAACGCTACCAGGCGCGCGAGCAGATGAGCGAAGTGGAACGCCGCTTCCGCCTGCTGTTCGACCGCAACCCGGCGCCATTCTGGGTGTTCGACCCGGACACGCTGCGCTTCATCGAGGTCAATGACGCGGCGGTGCGGCAGTACGGCTACAGCCGCGAAGAGTTCCTGGCGATGAGCATCCTCGACATCCGCCCGCGCGAAGGCTGGGACGAGGTGCGTGGTGCCATCCAGCGCGCGCAGGTGGGCGATCCCCCCGACGCAACCGTGCGCCTGCACCGGCGCAAGGACGGCAGTGTGTTCGAGGTGCGCGCACACCTGTCCAAGCTCGATTTCGACGGACAGCCCGCGTGCCTGGTGCTGGCCGAGGATGTGAGCGAACGGCTGGCCTACGAGCGCGACCTGGCCTACCAGGCACGGCACAACCCGGCCACCGGCCTGCTCAACGTGCGTGCATTGACCGACCAGCTGGATGAGCAGGGCGAGGGCTATACCATCGCCTTCGTGCAACTGCGCGGACTGCAGCTGGTGGCCGATACGCTGGGCCGTGAGATCGGTGATGCCGTGCTGCAGTCGATGGCGACCCGCTTGGGCGGGTTGGGCGCACGCTGCGGCACGCTGGCGTTCCAGCCGGCGGAGGACTTCGTGTTCGCCATCGGTTCGGAGCACGATACCCAGCGCGTGCTGGACGACCTGCTGCAGATCGTGTCGGCGCCGATGCGCGGCAAGGATTCACTGCACCAGTTCGAGCCGCGCATCGGCGTGGCGGTGCATGTGGCCGGTGACGGCCACAGCGCCGAACAGGTGATCGGCATGGCCGCGCAGGCGGCGCACGCGGCGCGTGCGGAGGGCAACGTGGTGGTCTGGTTCGACGCAGCGGTGACCACGCGGCTGGCCGACCGGTTGCGCCTGGCCGGGCGCATCCATGCGGCCATCGACAACGAGTTCCAGCTGTACTTCCAGCCGATCCGGCATGCCAGCGATGGCAGCCCGGCGGCATTGGAGGCATTGCTGCGCTGGCCGCAGGCTGATGGCAGCTTCATTCCGCCCAATGAGTTCATCCAGCTGTGCGAGGACACCGGGCTGATCCTGGCACTTGGCCGCTGGGTGATCCGAGCGGCAGCGAAGGCGCAGCGGCGGTTGGTCGAGGCCGGGTGGGGCGAGCTGCCGATTGCGGTCAACGTCTCGGCCGTGCAGTTCTTCAACAGCGACCTGGTGGCCGAGTTCACCCGCGCCCAGCAGGAGTTCGGGTTGGCGCGGGGTGCGCTGCATGTGGAACTGACCGAGAGCAGCCTGATGCGCAAGCCGGGGCAGGCGATGCAGACCATGCAGCGCCTGCACGAGCAGGGCATCAGCGTGTCGCTGGATGACTTCGGCACCGGCTATTCCAGCATGTCCTACCTGCAGCACCTGCCGCTGGACATCCTGAAGATCGACCGCAGCTTCGTGGCGGACGTGGAAACCAATCCACGCAACGCCTCGATCTGCCGCGCACTGCTGTCGCTGGGCCACAGCATGGGCCTGACCATCATCGCCGAAGGCGTGGAGACGCCGGGACAGCTGGACTGGCTGGCTGCGCACGGCTGTGACCAGGTGCAGGGCTACCTGCTGGGACGGCCGGCACCGCTGGAACGGATCATCGACGCGCTGGATGAGGTCGCCGCCTAAGTGGTAGTGCCGGCCGCTGGCCGGCATTCGCCCAGGACCGGGAGGTGTCTGATTGCCGGCCAGCGGCCGGCACTACCGCAAACGCCAGGCTCGGCTACACCCCGGCCTCCACCAGGTGGTCGATGAAGCTGCGCACCTTCGGTGCCAGGTGGCTGCGGCTGGTGTAGACCGCGAAGATGCCGATCGGCGCGGCCTCCCACTCGGGCAGGACGCGCACCAGACGGCCATCGGCCAGTGCGTCTTCCAGCAGGAAGTCCGGTTGCAGGATCACGCCCATGCCGGCGATCGCCGCTTCGCGCAGCACGTCGCCGTTGTTGGCGTGCAGCAGGCTGCTTACCGCCACCTTCACTTCACCGCCGGGCCCCTGCAGCGGCCAGTTGTTGCCTGCGGCCCAGTAGCTGTAGCTCAGGCATGCGTGTGCCTGCAGCTCCTGCGGGGTCTGCGGGGTGCCGTGTGCGGCCAGGTAGGCCGGCGCGGCGCACAGGCTCACCCGCGATTCGCCCAGGCGGCGCGCGATCAGCGTGGGACCGGGCTCGCGGGTGATGCGGATGGCCACGTCGTAGCCTTCCTCGACCATGTCCACCAGCCGGTCGGACAGCGCCAGGTCCAGCTCCACCTGCGGGAAGCGCTGGCGATAACTGGCCAGCAGCGGGCCGAGGCGGGCAATGCCCCAGCTCACCGGTGCGTTGATGCGCAGCGTGCCCGAAGGCTCCAGCGCCTGCGCGCCGATACTGGCTTCCAGCGCGTCGAATTCGGCCAGCAGGCGCACGCACTGGGCGTAGTAGGCGGCGCCGGCACTGGTCGGGCTGACCCGGCGCGTGGTGCGGTGGAGCAGGCGGGTGGACAGGCGCTTTTCCAGCGCCGCGACCTGGCGCGTGACGCCGGCGGTGGACATGTCCAGGGCCTGGGCGGCGGCACTGAAGCCGTTGCGCTCGACCACCGCCACGAACACGCGCATCGCCTCGAGGGTGTCCATTGTTGCGCCTTGTGAAATAAATACGGTCAAACGATCGTATTTATCGGCCAGTGAAGGCGCAATAACCTGTGCCCACTCCCTTCAAGGTGCTTTGCCATGCACACCACGACCGCTCCTGTTTCGCCGCTGGCGCCGTATGGCGCCACCCTGCTGCGCCTGGCTCTGGGCGTGCTGTTCCTGGTCCACGCACTGACCAAGCTGCTGGTGTTCACCCCGGCCGGTACGGCGGCGTTCTTCGAGTCTCTGGGCCTGCCCGGTGTGCTCGGCTACCTCACCATCGGCGTCGAACTGGTGATCACCGTCGCGCTGCTGCTGGGCATCTACGCACGCTGGGTGGGCCTGGTCGGCGTGCCGCTGCTGCTGGGCACCATCGTCACCGTGCACGGCGCCAACGGCTTCGGTTTCGCCAATGCTGGCGGCGGCTGGGAATACCCGGCGTTCTGGGCGCTGGCGCTGGTGGTGCTGTTCCTGCTCGGCGATGGCAAGTGGACCCTGCGTTCGCGCTGATCGCCGCCTGATCCTGCAACTGGAGAATTCCATGTCCCGCCTGCCTTCGCTGTACATCTCCCATGGTTCGCCGATGACTGCCCTGCAGCCGGGCCAGGTTGGCGTGCGCCTGGCCGAGCTGGCGCGCGATCTGCCGACGCCACGCGCCATCGTGATGGCCTCGGCGCACTGGCTGGGCCGGCAGCCCCTGGTCGGTGCGCATCCGCAGCCGCCGACCATCCACGATTTTGGTGGCTTCCCGCGCGCGCTGTTCGAACTGCAGTACCCGGCACCGGGTGATCCGGCACTGGCCGAAGAAGTGGCCGGCCGCATCGCCGCCGCAGGCCTGCCAGTGGCCATCGACCCGCAGCGTGGCCTCGACCACGGCGCGTGGGTACCGCTGCGGCTGTTGCGCCCTCAGGCGGACATCCCGGTGGTGCCGGTGTCGATCCAGCCGCTGCTCGGCCCCGAGCATCAGTTCGCGCTGGGCCGTGCGCTGGCGCCGCTGCGCGAACAGGGCGTGCTGCTGGTCGGCTCCGGCAGCATCACCCACAACCTGCACGACTGGGGCGACTACCAGGACGGCAAGGAAGCGCCGTACGTGCGGCCCTTCATCGAATGGGTGGAGCAGCGCCTGGCCGCTGATGACCGCCAGGCCCTGCTGGATTACCGCCGGCAGGCGCCGTTCGCCGAACGCGCGCACCCGACCGACGAGCACCTGCTGCCGCTGTTCTTTGCAATGGGCGCGGCCGGCGAGGGTGGTTTCGGCGCACGCCGCATCGATGCCGGCATCGATGCCGGCTTTCTTGCCATGGATCTGTACCGCTTCGACGGGGCATGAGCCGGGGCTGACGCGCGGCGGCCCCGGCCGTCGCGGCCATGGCCGCATGTGGTAGTTTTTTCCGGGTTTCCGGCGCTGGCCTCCAAGCCTCCCCACGCGCCGCTTCCTGGAAGAAGCATGCATACCATTGAAGTCGTCCTGGCGATGCTGGTGGCCGTTGTCGCCAGCGGCTACCTGGTTCGCGTCCTGCCGTTCTCGTTGCCGCTGCCGCTGGTGCAGATCGGCCTGGGTGCGGTCATTGCCGGGGTGTTCAACCGTGGCCACGCGCTGGAGCCGGAAGTGTTCTTCCTGCTGTTCCTGCCACCGCTGCTGTTCCTCGATGGCTGGCGCATTCCCAAGCAGGGCCTGTTCCGCGACAAGGGCGCGATCCTCGAACTGGCCTTCGGCCTGGTGGTGTTCACCGTCATCGGCGCCGGCTTCCTGATCCACTGGTTGATTCCGGTGATGCCGCTGGCGGTGTGCTTCGCGCTGGCGGCCATCGTCTCGCCGACCGACCCGGTGGCGGTGGGCGCGATTGCTTCGAAGGCGCCGATTCCCAAGCGCCTGATGCACATCCTGGAAGGCGAGTCGCTGCTGAACGATGCCTCGGGCCTGGTCTGCTTCCGCTTCGCGGTGGCGGCGGTGATGACCGGCACCTTCTCGCTGGCCACGGCCTCGCTGACCTTCGTGTGGGTGGCGGTAGCGGGATTGGCGGTGGGCGTGGCGGTGACGCTGGGTGTGTCCACCTTCCAGCGCTGGCTGTGGCGCCGCTTCGGCGAAGAGCCCGGCGCGGCGATGCTGGTCAACCTGCTCATTCCGTTCGCGGCCTACCTGCTGGCCGAAGAGATCCATGCCTCGGGCATCCTCGCCGCGGTCGCCGCCGGTATCGCGATGAGCTATGTCGAGCTGACCGGTCGCGTCTCCGGCAGCATGCGCGTGCAGCGCGCCGGGGTCTGGAACATGCTGCAGTTCAGCTTCAACGGCATCATGTTCGTGCTGCTGGGCGAGCAGCTGCCGGGCATCGTCGAACGCGCCACCACCACCATGAACGAGACCGGCCACCAGAGTGCGTGGTGGCTGCTGGTGTATGTGGTGGTGATCAATCTGGCACTGGTCGTGCTGCGCCTGTTGTGGGTGTGGTTGTCGCTGCGCTGGAACCTGCTGCGCGCGCGCCGTCGCGGCCTGGAGCGGGGCGAGGCACCGAACTGGCGCATCGTGGTGGCGACCTCGGTGGCCGGCGTGCGCGGTGCGATCACCCTGGCCGGTGTGTTGACCCTGCCGTTGTTCCTGCCCGACGGCAGTGCGTTCCCGGCGCGTGACCTGGTGATCTTCCTGGCCGCATCGGTGATCCTGTTCTCGCTGCTGGGCGCCAGCATCGCGCTGCCACAGCTGCTGAAGGGCCTGCAGCTGCCGGCTGACTCGGGCGAGCGCAAGGAAGAGGACCTGGCACGCCGGCTGTCGTCGAAGGCCGCGCTGGCCGGGGTCGAGCGCATGCGCCAGCAGCTGGTGATGAACCAGAACACCGAGAACGTGCAGCTGTACAACGACGCCGCCTCGCGGGTGAGCCTGCTCTACCAGCGGCACCTGGAGCGCGACAGTGATGGGCCCGACGTTGACCCGGAGAAGGTACGGCGCATGGAAATGGGCTACCGCCAGCTGCGCAGCGCCGGCCTCAATGCCGAGCGCGAGGAGCTGTTCCGGTTGACCCGGCGCGGGGTGATCTCCGATGAGATCTCGCGGCGCCTGATCCGCAACCTGGACCTGCTGGAATCGCGCAAGCGCGAATGACCGTGTACCCCGGGTGGGTGCGGACCTCGGTCCGCGTTGATCGGGGTCAGATCCCTTTCCGCAGGAAAGGGATCTGACCCCAGGATCCGGGAGCCGTGCTTATTCCGGCTTCTGGTCCAGGAAATACACCTCGACCTTGCCCTTGACCTTGATGGTCATCGGGTTGCCGCGGCGGTCGCGGGCCTTGCCGGCCTGCACGCGGATCCAGCCTTCGCTGACCGAGTATTCCTCGACGTTGTCACGCTCGACGTCGTTGAAACGCACGCCGACGCCGCGCTCCAGCGCCTGCGCATCATGGAAGGGGCTGGCCGGGTTGATCGCCAGGTGGTCGGGAGGGGTATCGCTCATCGCTTCATTCACAGTGACGGCCACCAAGGCCGGCTTCAGCGGCACAGGATAAACCGTAGAATGCCGGCCTGCCCCAGAGGAAGTTCCGCCATGCCCGACAACAGCGACTATTTCGACTTCGAGGAAGACATCCACGACTTCGACGAAGATGGCTTCGAGGCACGGGTCTGGAACCTGCTGGTGCTGATCAACCCGGGCGACGAGGAACTGGCCCTGCAGCAGTTCAACCGCTGGCGCGAGCACCTGGCCGAGGACGGGCAGCCGCTGGAAGCGGACAGCGACTGGCTGCCGGCACTGTTCACGGCCATCGCCTGGCAGTCCGGTTTCGAGGTGGAACGCGACGACCTGGAATCGCTGCAGTCGGCGGTGAACGAGCTGTCGGCGCGCTTCAACCTGCAGCTGGA
The DNA here is from genome assembly GCF_059367915.1 of Stenotrophomonas sp. YJH_SMC_19. NCBI lineage: Bacteria > Pseudomonadati > Pseudomonadota > Gammaproteobacteria > Lysobacterales > Lysobacteraceae > Stenotrophomonas > Stenotrophomonas sp. YJH_SMC_19. Next base: position 255,925 of record NZ_JCAFRI010000003.1, on the reverse strand, counting down.
CTGGGGCGGCGACCTGGATGACGAGGACTTCGCCGAAGACCTGGACGGCGTGCAGCTGATGTCCACCGCCTTCGACCGCCTGCGCGAGCACAACTACACGCTGTGGAGCGTGGATGCCGGCAGCGACGGCTTCACCGGCGTGATGGCGCTGACCCGCGACGACGACGCAATGCTGGCGCTGTGCTCGCTGCTGAACGTGGAAATCCGGCTGGGCAGCGACCCGTTCTGAGCGATGGGCCGATCCGCCCGGCACGACCCGGCGGGGACGTTCTGCTGGGCGCGGCCTGATGGGTTGATCCGCTGGAGACGACCCGGCGGGGTAGAATCGACTGTTGGTCGACTGCTCTCCCATCCGGCCGCGAGAACCCCGCGCTGCGCGCGATAGTCGACTGACAGTCGACTCTACCCGGTCGGTGCCGGTTGGTGTGCGGCGAACCCGCGACGTGGCCTACGGCCGGTACTGCGCCCTGGCGTTGGCAATCACCGCTTTGACAAGGTCACGGTCGGTGTGCCGTGAGATCGCCCGCGCACCGAGCGCGATCGCCTGTGCGCGCAGCTCGGAAGTGACATCGTAGTGGGCACCGCTGGCCTTGTTCTGGAAGGCCCGCGGGGGAATGCCGAGCTGCGCTGCCATCGCGTGCAGCTCGGCCAGGGTGTCGGCCATCAGGTGCGCCCAGCGCTGTCCGCGCCAGGGATGCACCGCGTCATCGACGTAGACCGTCACCGCCGCGGCCGGTTCAGGCCTGCGGCTTGCCGTCGCTGTCAGCGGCCGGAGCGGCCTCGGCAGCGGCTTCTTCGGCCACGTCGCCCTCGGCGGCTTCGCCTTCCTCGCCTTCAGCAGCGTCGACGCCTTCGAACTCGGCAACCAGCTTGTCCAGGTACTCGTCGGCGGTCTGCTCGGATTCGGCCGCCAGGGTGTCCAGCAGCTTCTGCAGCAGTTCCGAGTACTCCAGGTTGACCTTGCGGCCTTCCTTTTCCTGCACGTTGGACAGGTGCTTGAGCATGGCCAGCATCGGCACCGGGTTTTCGGCGTTGCCCATGGTCTGGCCGCCGATGGCCAGCAGCCACTCACGGCCCTGCAGGCCGATGGCCGCTACCACCTGGCCGTCTTCGTTGGTCAGCACGGCATGGTTCTGCACCTGCTGCTGGGCATTCAGGCGGAGGAACGGGCGCTTGGCCTGCTGCTTCTTGCGCTTGTCGCGCTTGGCCTTGGAGTTCTGGGACATGGGGGTGAAATCACCTGGAAACGGAAAGACCGCCATTGTAGCGGGTGCGCCGGGTGATGCCCCTGGTGGGTGCGGACCTTGGTCCGCACGCTTTCCCGGATGTGCGGACCAAGGTCCGCACCCACCGTCTACTTTGCCTCACCCTGCGCGGCCTGCACGTCCGGGTCGGCGGTGGGCGCCGACAGCCCCACCTGCGGGCCGGCACCGGCCAGGGCGGCCTCCTCGGCGGCCTTGGTCATCACCACGATGCTGATGCGGCGGTTGATCGGGTTCTGCGGGTCGGTCTTGTCGAACAGCACCGACGAGGACAGGCCGACCACACGGGTGATCTTGCTGTCCTCCAGGCCGCCGTCCACCAGTGCGCGCCGTGCGGCGTTGGCACGATCGGCGCTCAGTTCCCAGTTGCCATAGCCGCGTGCGGCCGAATAGGCGGTGATGTCGGTGTGGCCGGTCAGGCTGATCCGGTTCGGCACATGGTTCAGATACTCGGCCAGTTCGTGCAGGATCTGCTGCGTGTACGGCTTCAGCGTGGCGCTGCCAAGGTCGAACATGGGCCGGTTCTGCTTGTCCACGATCTGGATGCGCAGGCCTTCCGGGGTCAGGTCCAGCAGCAGCTGGTCCTTGAACGGCTCCAGCGCCTGGCTCCTGCTGATCGCCTCCTGCAGCTCCTTCATCAGCGCTTCCAGCTGCTGCTTGTCGCGCTGCTGCTGGTCCACCGGCTGCGGCACGGCCTCCTTCTGGTTCTGGAAGGGATCGTTGCTGTTGCCGCGCGAGATGTCGGTGGCACCGCCCAGCTTGATCATCGAAGTACTGGCGCCGCCCGGGCCGGCCATGCCGGGTGCAGGCGTGGCGTTCTGCCCACTCAGCGGGCTGGGGTTGCGGAAGTACTCGGAAATGGCCGCACGGTCGTTCTTGTTGGTGGTGGCCATCAGCCACAGCACCAGGAAGAACGCCATCATCGCGGTCACGAAGTCGGCGTAGGCCACCTTCCACGAGCCGCCGTGGTGGGCGGCGTGGCCGGCCTTCTTGACCCGGCGGACGATGACGGTGGGCTTGTTCTCGGCCATGGCTTACTTGACCGTCTTCAGGTGCTGCTCGAAATCGGAGAAGGCCGGGCGCACGTTCGACGGCAGCGTCTTGCGGGCAAACTCCAGCGCGATCTTCGGGTTGTAGCCGCGCAGGCAGGCCAGCAGGGCGGTCTTGACCGATTCGTAGATGCGGCTGTCCTGCTCGGCGCGGGCCTCCATTGCGGCCGCCATCGGGCCGACGAAGCCGTAGCCCAGCAGGATGCCGAGGAAGGTACCGACCAGCGCGCCGGCCACGTGGCCGCCGACCTCGACGATGTCGCCGCCGATCGAGCCCATGGTGATGACGATGCCCAGCACCGCCGCCACGATGCCGAAACCGGGCAGTCCGTCGGCGACCTTGGTCAGCACCTGCGACGGCGCCATGGCTTCGGCATGGTGCTTTTCCAGCTCCAGTTCCAGCAGCGGTTCCAGCTCGTGCGGCTCGATGTTGCTGCCGATCATCAGGCGCAGGCAGTCGGTGATGAAGTCGATCAGGTGATGGTCGGCCTGCACCTTGGGGTAGTTGCCGAACAAGGCGCTCTCGGCTGGGCGCTCGACATGGTCTTCCAGTGCCATGAAGCCTTCGCGGCGCGCCTTGTTGAGCAGTTCATAGAGCAGGCTGAGCACATCGATGTAGTCCTGCTGCTTGTAGCGCGGGCCCTTGAACACGCCCACCATGGCCTGCAGGGTCTGCTTGACGGTCTTGGCCGGGGTACCGACCAGGAAGGCGCCGAGCGCGGCGCCGCCGATGATGACCAGCTCGTAGGGCTGCCAGAGGGCACCCAGGCGGCCGTGGGCACCGAGGTAGCCCCCGATCACGCTGATGATGACGACCAGGAATCCAACGATGATGAGCATGGGGCGACGCAAGGAGAGGGGATATCTCCTTGTCGGCCCGTCGCCCGGTTTTCTGAAGAGGGAATTCTGTGAAATCGGTCAGCGGGTATTTCAGCCCGCCATGCCGGCCTCGGCACCGCCACGCTGCAGTGGATCGGGCCACGGCTCACCATTGCCAGTGAATGAAAGTGAGACGGAATTCAGGCAGTGACGCTCGTAGGTGGGCGGCGGACCGTCCGGGAATACGTGGCCGAGGTGGCTGCCGCAGCGCGCACAGGTGATCTCGGTGCGGACCATGCCGTGGCTGGTATCGCGGATCTCGCGCACGTGCGCTGGGTCGAACGGAGCGAAGAAGCTGGGCCAGCCGGTGCCGGAATCGAACTTGGTGCTGGAGCGGAACAACGGCAGCGCGCACAGCCGGCAGCAGTAGACGCCCTCGCGTTTGTTGTCGAGGAATACCCCGCAGAACGGCGCTTCGGTGCCGTGCTGCAGCAGCACGCGGCGCTCCTCGCTGCTGAGGCCGGCGACCAGCGCCTCGGTCTGGGTGGCAGTGGGGGGCGTCAGATCGAAGGCGGTCATGGCGGCGCTCCGTGGGGTCGATGGCCTGGGGATGCCGGAAAACGTGGGGGTGCTGGCGCCCGCTTGCAAGTGTGATGGCCGTTCATGGGCGGCACACAGGCGCTGGCGCATGGTGAATGCGAACCACGCCGGAGCGTGCCATGAAATCGACCCTTTCCCTGCTGTTGATGGCCCTGCTGCCCTTGGTCGCGCAGGCCCAGGTACCGACATCGTCGAGCCCGACCGCCACCCGTAGTGCGACCACCGTGGCACCGCAGCCGGTGGTGCCGCCACCACAGGCCGCGCGCCCGCAGCCGCAGGTACTGCCCTCGCCACAGCCGACGCAGCCGATCAAGTCCACCGGTCCGGCCCAGGTCGCGCCGGCGCCGGTCCCGAAGCCGGCCGACAAGGTCTATGACCGCAATGGCCGCATCGTTCCCGGGGTGCGCCCGGCCGGCCCGAACCGCGTGTTCGACTCGCGCACCGGCCGCTATTACGACAGCGTGCCGGCCGGCGATGGCCAGCAGATCAAGCGCTGACCTCCAATGCCAATCCAGGTGGGCAGCGGCTGCGGGCTGTGCGGGCTGAACGCGCGAAAACAACCTGCTGCAGATCACTGCTTTTTCGCCTGCGATTAACCGTTCCGGGACCAACGTGACCGTGCGCCGGCATTTCGCCGCCGCATGTCCTTTGTCCACTGGATCGCGATCATGAAAAACCAGCAGAACCGTCATCCCGGCAAGGAACCGCAGGGCCGCAACCCGCAGCAGCAACAGCAACAGCAGATGGACCCGCAGCAGCCGCACAAGGGCGGCAAGCAGCAGGAACAGCGCTCGCAGAAACATCCACAGCAGCGTTGACTGTTGCCATGACCGGGGTCAGAGCCCGCTGCGCGGGATCCGACCCCTTGCCGAATCCCGACCGGGGTCGGATCCCGCAACGCGGGCTCTGACCCCGATCGCAACCGCCTCAATCCGGAATCGGCAAGCTCAGCGTTTCCTTCACTTCTTCCATCACGATGTAGCTTTTCGACTCGCGCACGTGCGGCAGTGTCAGCAACGTGCTGCCGAGCAGCTTGCGGTAGGAGGCCATTTCGCTGATCCGCGCTTTCAGCAGGTAATCGAAGTCGCCCGACACCAGATGGCACTCCAGCACGTTGGGCAGCTTCAGCGCCGCGCGCCGGAACTCCTCGAAAATGTCGCCGGACTTGTAGGCCAGGCTGATTTCCACGAACACCAGCAGGCTGGCCTTCACTGCGGCCGGGTCGAGGTGGGCGTGGTAGCCGGTGATCACCCCTTCGCGCTCCAACCGGCGCACGCGCTCCGTGCACGGCGTGGTCGACAGGCCGACCCGCTCGCCCAGTTCGGTGAAGGAAATACGGCCCTCGGCCTGCAGGATGCGCAGGATCTTGCGGTCGATCTTGTCCAGTTCGCGGGTACGGGTGGCCATGGTCGTCAACCTTGGGGAATGAATTGCAGGAGAACATCCTGCCGGTTGATTTCAAAACAGGCAAATCAACTGGGAATGGCTGTCTATACTTCCCCAATTATGGTCCCTGTGCGCTCCAGTGCAGGGAATGATCGGGTTGGAGAAGTCCCATGCGAGTCCTAGTTCTCGGCAGCGGCGTGATTGGTACCACCAGTGCCTGGTACCTGCGACAGGCCGGGTTTGAAGTCACGGTCATCGACCGCCAACCCGGCCCGGCGCTGGAAACCAGCTTCGCCAATGCCGGCCAGCTGTCATTCGGCTACACCTCGCCGTGGGCGGCCCCGGGCGTGCCGAAGAAGGCCATCGGCTGGCTGTTCGAGAAGCACGCGCCGCTGGCGATCAAGCCGGGCATGGATCTGGCCCAGTACCGTTGGCTGTGGCAGATGCTGCGCAACTGCACCCATGAGCGCTACGCGATCAACAAGGCGCGCATGGTGCGTATGTCCGAATACAGCCGCGACTGCCTGAACGAACTGCGCGCGCAGATCGGCATCGAATTCGAAGGCCGCGACCTGGGCACCACTCAGTTGTTCCGCACCCAGCAGCAGCTGGATGCCTCGGCGCAGGACATCGAGATCCTGGCCCAGTACGGCGTGCCGTACGAGGTGCTGGACCGCGCCGGCATCATCCAGGCCGAACCGGCCCTGGCCCATGTCGATGGCCTGGTCGGCGCGCTGCGCCTGCCGCGTGACCAGACCGGCGACTGCCAGCTGTTCACCCGCCGCCTGGCGCAGATGTGCGTGGATGCCGGTGTCGAGTTCCGCTTCGACCAGGACATCACCGGCCTGGAGGTCGATGGCGACCGCATCACCGGCGTGCGCATCGACGGCAAGCTGGAAACCGCCGACCGCTTCGTGGTCGCGCTCGGCAGCTATTCGCCGGCGCTGGTCGCATCGCTGGGCATGCGCCTGCCGGTGTACCCGCTGAAGGGCTACTCGCTGACCCTGCCGATCACCGACCCGGCGATGGCGCCGACCTCGACCATCCTCGATGAGAGCTACAAGGTGGCGGTCACCCGTTTCGACGACCGCATCCGCGTCGGTGGCATGGCCGAAGTGGCCGGCTTCGACCTGTCGCTGTCGCAGCGCCGCCGCGAGACCCTGGAGCTGGTGGTCAGCGACCTCTACCCGAAGGGCGGTGACCTGTCGCGCGCGCAGTTCTGGACCGGCCTGCGCCCGGCCACGCCGGACGGTACGCCGGTGATCGGCGCCACGCCGTTCCGCAATCTGTACCTCAACACCGGCCACGGCACGCTGGGCTGGACCATGGCCTGCGGCTCGGGCCGCTACCTGGCCGACCTGATGAGCGCGCGCCAGCCGCAGATCAGCACTGAAGGCCTGGATATTTTCCGCTACGGCCAGTACGGTCACGCGCCGCAACAAGAGAACCGCACATGCGTCCTGCCCGCGCGCTGATCGATCTGGGCGCCCTGCGCAGCAACTACCGGCTGGCCCGTGAACTGGGCGGTGGCAAGGCCCTGGCGATCATCAAGGCCGATGCCTACGGCCATGGCGCGGTGCGCTGTGCGCAGGCGCTGGAAGGCGAGGCCGATGGTTTCGGCGTGGCCACCATCGAAGAGGCACTGGAACTGCGCCAGGCCGGCATCCGTGCGCCGATCCTGCTGCTGGAAGGCATCTTTGAGCCCAGCGACATGGCGCTGGTGGCCGAGCATGACTTCTGGTTCGCCGTGGGTTCGCCGTGGCAACTTGAGGCCGTCGCCGCCTTCGACAGCCCGCGCCCGTTGACGGTGTGGCTGAAGCTGGACAGCGGCATGCATCGCCTCGGCCTGGACGTGGACAGCTTCCGCGCCGCGCATGCACGCCTGTCGGCGCTGCCGCAGGTCGAACGGATCGTGCTGATGACCCACCTGGCACGCGCCGACGAGCTGGACAGCGAACGCACCCACGAGCAGGCCGCGACCTTCGCCCGCGCCACTGATGGGCTGGAAGGCGAGACCAGTGTATGCAACTCGCCGGCACTGCTGGGCTGGCCGGATGTGCGCAGCGACTGGGTGCGCCCGGGCCTGATGCTGTACGGCGCCAACCCGCTGCTGGACAACACCGCGCTGACCGAGCGCCTGCGCCCGGTGATGACGATGCAGTCGAAGGTGATCGCCGAGCGCTGGATCGAGGCCGGTGAACCGGTGGGCTATGGCGCGCGCTTCGTGGCCAAGGCACGCACCCGCGTGGGCGTGGTCGCGCTGGGTTACGCCGATGGCTATCCGCAGTTCGCACCGAATGGCACGCCGGTGCTGATCGATGGTCAGCCCGGAGCCCTGATCGGCCGCGTGTCGATGGACATGCTGACCGTGGACCTGACCTCGCATCCGCAGGCCGGCGTTGGCAGCGTGGTGGAACTGTGGGGTTCAGCGCCGACGCTGTCCGAACTGGCGCCGCGCTGCGGCGTGAGCGCGTACCAGCTGCCGTGCGCGGTCAAGCGCGTGGCGAAGGTGTACGTGTAACGCCGAGCCTACGCGCGGCTTCGGTGGCGGCCGACCTTGGTCGGCGCCTTGTAATGCGTGTCGACCAAGGTCGACACCTACCGGGGGGCCTGGCGCGCAGCGGTCGCCATGCGCAGCTCTGGTCGCGGCCGACCTTGGTCGGCGTGGTGAATGCGTGTCGACCAGGGTCGACACCTGCCGAGGGGCCTAGCGCGCAGCGGTGGCCTGGCTGGCCAGCTGGCGCTTCACCCAGTCATCAATCAGGCGCTTCTCGTAGCGCAGCGGATCGCTGTTGGTCAGCAACCCACTGCCCTGCAGGTAGCCGGAGTCGCTCAGGCGGGCGTCGCCTTCGCTCACAATACGGCCGTCGGCGTCCTTCAACGTGTACTGCAGGGTGATGCGGGGCGGGTAGATATCACGCATCACGCGGATGTCGCGCGCACGCGGGCCGTGCCACGGCTCGTAGTCACCGGCACGCTTGATGTCCACCAGAGTGACATCGAGGGTCTGCCCAGGCTGCAGCGGCTTGGCAGCGGTGGTCTGCAGGTAGCGGGCCAGCTGCTGTACCCAGTCACCGCGTTCGGCCTCGAAGCGGTTGGTGCTCTGGCGGATCTCGGTGAACGAGGCCGGATCCTCCCATTTCACGCTGACCGGGCCATTGGCCTGCAACGCACGCGGCGCGTCCGTACCGGTTACGTTGCGCGCTGCAGCGTTGGCGCCGCTCACCACCAGGGCGCCTGCCAGCAGGGCAATCACGAGTGCGCGTTTCATGACGGTCTCCTGCGTCCCCGCGCTGGGGACGATGTTGATCACGGATCGAGTGTGATCCTGTGGCCGGGTCACTGCAATGGCCGGCTGCGTCGTATGCAAGGGGGGTTACCGCCAATTCATCGTCGTCAACCCTGACTGACGGCGCTTGACGCTGTGAATACGCTCTCTGGAACATGCTGTGTCTCCAATCCGGCCCGTCCAGACGCCCTTGTCCACACTGCCGCCCCTAGTGGAGCGCCCACCGATGATGGTGCCGGCGCCCGAACCCGACCTGCATCATGGCGTGCTTGAGCGCATCAACGCCGGTTTCTGCGTGATCCAGGTGCTGTTCGAAGGCGACCGCGCGGTGGACTATCGTTTCATCGAGGTCAACGACGCCTTCGAGCGCCATACCGGCCTGAAGGACGCACGCGGTCAGCGCATGAGTGCGTTGGAACCGAACCACGAGGAAGACTGGTTCCGCATCTACGGTGAAGTGGCCCGCAGTGGTCGCCCCGCCCAGTTCGAGATGGAAGCGCGCGCCCTGGGCCGCTCGTTCGCGGTTGATGCGGTGCGCGTTGGTCGTCCGGGCGAAGACAAGGTCGGCATCCTGTTCTTCGACATCACCGCGCGCAAGCAGATGGAAGTGGAGCTGGGCGAAAGCGAAGCCCGCTTCAGCGCACTGGCCGATGGCCTGCCGATGCCGGTATGGGTGCTCGACGAGCGCGGCCATGCCCGCTTCGTCAACAGCGCCTTCAGCGAGTTTTTCGGTGGCGACGAAACGCGCGTTCCGGAAGATGTCTGGCGCGGCCTGGTACATCCAGACGATGCGTCCGTATTCGAGTACGAGCTGCAGGAAGCATTGAAGGCGCAGCGTTCGATGCATGCGCTGGTACGTGCGCGGCGCGCCGACGGCCAGTGGCGCTGGCTGGAGATGAACGCGCGGCCGCGCTTCTCGCGCATGGGCCGCTTCATCGGCCTGGCTGGCAGCAGTCCGGACGTGACCGAGCGCCGCGAGATCGAACTGGCACGCGAGGAACTGCTGCAGTCCGAGCGCGCCGCGCGCAGCGCCGCCGAGAACATGGCGCGGCTGAAGGACGAGTTCCTGGCCACGCTGTCGCACGAGCTGCGCACGCCGCTGACCACCATCCTCGGTTGGAGCGAGCTGCTGCTGCAGCGCGTGGACAACACCAGCCCGCTGTACAAGGGCCTGAACGTGATCGCCAACAGCGCCGGTGCGCAGAAGCGGCTGATCTCGGACATGCTCGACCTCAGCAGCATGCTGCTGGGCAAGGTACAGCTGGAGGTGGAAGTGCTGGACCTGCGCACGCTGCTTGGCGAAGCCATCGGCGCGCAGGAACTGGTGGCCGAAGGCAAGGCGCTGGACGTGAACCTGCAGCTGCCCGAGCAGCCCAGCCTGGTATTGGGCGATGCCACGCGCCTGCAGCAGGTGTTCTGGAACCTGCTCTCGAATGCGATCAAGTTCACCCCGGCCGAGGGCCGCATCGACGTTCAGCTGCAGGCCGACGGCACCCACTGGGTGATTACGGTGCGCGATACCGGCGATGGCATCGCACCGGAGTTCCTCAACCACCTGTTCAGCCGCTTCCGCCAGGCCGATGGCACCACCACGCGCCGCCATGGCGGCCTCGGCCTGGGCCTGGCGATCGTGCAGCAGCTGGTCGAACTGCACGGCGGCACCGTCGCCGCCGCCAGCGAAGGCCATGGCCACGGCGCCACGTTCACCGTGCGCCTGCCCCAGCACCTGCCGGATGCCGAGCGCCGGCCGCTGCGCGAAGTCATCAGCGGGCCGATCCTGGAGCCGGTGATCGTCGAACCGTATCCGCTGCGGGGCATGCATGTGCTGGCGGTGGAAGACCAGCCGGAGGTGCTGGAGTACCTGCGGCGCATGCTGGAAGAGCAGGGCGCGAGCGTGTCGGCGGCCAGCTCGGCCGGCGAGGCACTGGCACTGCTGGCCGACACCGGCCATCTGCAGTACCACGTGATGCTGACCGACATCGGCATGCCGGGCATGGATGGCTATGGGCTGGTGCGCACGCTGCGCGAGGACATGGGCGTGGACGCGGCAACCTTGCCTGCGGTGGCGGTGACTGCACTGGCGCGTGCCGATGACCGCCGCCGCGCGCTGGCGTCGGGCTTCCAGGAGCATGTCGCCAAGCCGTACTCGGTGGCGCAGCTGGTGGCTGCCGTACGCAAGGTGCAGGTGCCGCGCGCGGACAGCGCGCTGCACTGAACATTCACGGCCGATCGGCGACCCTGCAATCAGGAGGTCGCCGATGTCCCGTATAGCTCCACGTATCCACACCGATCCGGCGCAGATCGCGCGCCTGGAAGCCCTGCTGCCGCAGCTGGATGGCGAAACGCAGGTGGAACTGATTCTGCACGATGGCCGCCGCCTGCTCGGCACGGTGGCCGTGAGGCCAACCGTGCAGCAATACCGCAACGTCGCTGGTGATGAAGGCAGCAACGGCCAGCTGCGCCTGGATGACTACGACACGCCGGTGCAGCAGCACCATGTGTGGCTGGATGAAATCGCCAGCATCCGCAGGTTGCCGCCGAGGGTTTGACGGCAACCTGCCGGCCCCATCCCCGCTTGGCGTGGATCTACCAGAGGTTGCAGTAGAGCCACGCCATGCGTGGCTGCTGCGCTCAGTGCTCGAACAGGGTCGGCGTCGCCTCGAACCGGCGTGCATACGCCCGCTCCTCCGCAACCCTCGCCACCTCGTCATCGGCCAGGTCCGGCGCGCCATACACCGCATAGGCCACGCTGCCGTCGGCACCATGACCGACCTGGTGCAGCCGGTAGCGCGAGTGGCCGCCGCCGGTGTCCTCGGGGTAATGCACGGGCGGATGGCTGCCTTCCAGGTCCATTTCACTGTTGTCGACCACGCCACCGACGAACAAGGCTCGCATGCAGGTTCTCCTGGGTTTCCGGGGGAGCCTCTACCCTGAACGTTCCAATGTTGCTGGCAGATCAAGGCCCCGTTCGGGTTTCGCAAAGCGGCTGCCGGGGCCGGCCCGGTCAAGCCGGTACAATGGACGGCCCTCACGCTTGAAGTACCCGCGCCGATGGCCTCCAGCGACGACGCCCCCCTGCAGACCCTGTTCCTGCCGTTCTCCCAAGGCGCCCTGCGCTGGCCGGAAGGCCCCGTGGCTTTCCTGCGGGCCCGCGACGGCTGGCCGCTGCGCGAAGTGGCCGGCAACCGCGAGGTGCATTGCGAGCAGAGCTTCGCCCCGTTCGCGCAGCCGCTGCAGCAGGCCGCCGGCTGGACCGTCAGCGGCCAGCTGGATGATGTGGCCGGCAAGGGCCGCTACCCGCTGGTGCTGGTGCTGCCGCCGCGCCAGCGTGAAGAAGCCCGCGCGCTGTTCGCCCGCGCGCTGGCGCTGGTCGCCGACGGCGGCCGCATCGTTGCCTGCCAGTCCAACAACGAAGGCGCACGCTCGGGCGAGGGTGACCTCAAGCAGCTGACCGGCCTCGGCGGCAGCCTGACCAAGAATCACTGCCGCGTGTACTGGACCGCGCCGATGCAGGGCCAGCACGACGCCGACCTGGCCAAGCGCTGGTCGGCACTGGATGCGGTGCGGTCTATCGTCGGCGGCCGTTTCCTCAGCCGCCCGGGCGTGTTCGCCTGGGATCGCATCGACCCGGCGTCGGCGCTGTTGGCCGAACACTTGCCGGCCGACCTGGCCGGGCGTGCCGCCGACCTCGGCGCGGGTTACGGCTACCTGTCGCGCGAGCTGCTGGAACGCTGCCCGAAGATCACCGCGCTGGACCTGTACGAAGCCGAGCAGCGCGCGCTGGCACTGGCCGAACTCAATCTGGCGCCGCCGCCGCGCCCGCTGCCGCTGCGCTTCCTGTGGCAGGACGTCACCGCGGGTATCGAACCGGGCTACGACGTCATCATCAGCAACCCGCCGTTCCACACGCCGTCGCGCGCCGATCGCCCGGACATCGGCCAGCGCTTCATCGCCGTGGCCGCGCAGGCGCTGCGCCCGGGCGGACGCCTGTACGTGGTGGCCAACCGCCACCTGCCGTACGAGTACACGCTCAACGAGAGCTTTGGCGCGGTGCGCGTGATCGCCGAGCGTGATGGCTTCAAGCTGGTGGAAGCGGTGAAGGGGAAGGGCAAGTGAAGCTGGTCAAGCTCATCGCCAACCTGGGCTATGGCAGCCGCAAGCAGGTGCAGTGGATGTTCCGCGAAGGCCGCGTCACCGACGCCGACGGCGAGGTGCTGTATGCCGACGACCAGGTGCCGCACGAGGCGATCCGTGTCGACGGCGAGCCGCTGGACCCGCCGGTGGGCCTGTCGATCGCGCTGCACAAGCCGGCCGGCTACACCTGCTCGACCAAGGACACCGGCCGCCTGATCTACGATCTGCTGCCGCCGCGCTTCCGCGATCGCGATCCGGTGCTGTCCACGGTGGGCCGCCTCGACCGCGAGACCAGTGGCCTGCTGCTGCTGACCGACGATGGCGGCCTGCTGCACCGGATCATCTCGCCGAAGTCGAAGCTGCCGAAAGTCTATGAGGTCGAGTTGAGCGACGACCTGCGCGGCGACGAGGTAGCGTTGTTCGCCAGCGGTACGCTGATGCTGGAGTCCGAGAAGACGCCCCTGCTGCCGGCTGAACTGGAAGTGCTGGATGCGCGTCGCGCGCGCCTGGTGCTGCACGAAGGCCGCTACCATCAGGTACGCCGCATGTTCGCCGCCACCGGCAACCACGTGCAGGCCCTGCACCGCAGCCGCGTCGGCGGGCTGGACCTGCAGGGACTGGACGAGGGGCAATGGCGGCAGCTCACCTCCACCGACCTGGATACGCTGTTCGCTCCATGACCACCATCGCTGCGCTGCCGTTCCTCCCCGACGCCGTCATCTTCGACATGGACGGCCTGATGATCGACAGCGAGCGGGTTTCGCTGGCCTGCTGGAGCCAGGCCGCCGACGAGTTCGGACTGGGCCTGGACGAGGCGGTGTTCCTGCGCATGGTCGGCCTCGGTGACCGTGACACGCACGCGCTGCTGCGTGCGCAGGGCATCGAGGACAGCGTGATCGAGGCGGTGGCCGCGCGCTGCCACGACCTGTATGAAGCACGCACGCAGACCGGCCTGCCGTTGCGGCCGGGAATCCTGGAGTTGCTGCAACTGCTGAAGGCGCATGCGGTACCGCGTGCGGTGGCAACCACCACGCGGCAGCCGCGTGCCAACCGCAAGCTGGCTGCGGCCGGCCTGCTGCCGTACTTCGATGCGGTGATCACCAGTGGCGACGTCGCGCGGCCGAAGCCGGCGCCGGATATCTACCTGCTGGCCGCGCAGCGGCTGGGCCAGGCGCCGGAACGCTGCCTGGCGCTGGAAGACTCACCGGCCGGTACGCGTGCGGCGCTGGCGGCCGGCATGACCGTGATCCAGGTGCCTGACCTGGTGCATCCGGATGAAGAGTTGCGTGCCCTGGGCCACCGCATCGTTGGATCGCTGGTGGACGCGCACGCGCTGCTGCTGCCGTTGTTGCCGAGGTAACCGGTAGGTGCCGACCGTTGGTCGGCAGACCCCAATGCCCCGGTGGGTGCCAACCTTGGTTGGCACTCTTTACTGCCCTGGTGGGTGCCGACCGTTGGTCGGCACACCTGCCCCATCACACTCGCCCGAACACCAGCGCGGCGTTGGTGCCACCGAAGCCGAAGCTGTTGGACATCACCGTATCCAGCTTCTGCTCGCGGCTTTCGCGCAGGATCGGGAAGCTCTCCACCTTCGGGTCCAGCTCGCCGATGTTGGCCGAACCGGCAACGAAGCCATCGCGCATCATCAGCAGGCAGTAGATCGCCTCGTGCACGCTGGCCGCACCGAGCGAATGGCCGGACAGCGCCTTGGTCGAGGACAGCGGCGGCACCGCATCGCCGAACACTTCGCGGATCGCATTGAGCTCGGTGACGTCGCCCAGCGGCGTGGAGGTGCCGTGGGTATTGAGGTAGTCCAGCGGGCGATCGACGCCCTGCAGCGCCATCTTCATGCAGCGCACCGCGCCTTCGCCGGACGGAGCGACCATGTCGGCGCCGTCGGAGGTCACGCCATAGCCGATCAGTTCGGCGTGGATGTGCGCGCCGCGCGCAACGGCGTGGTCGTAGTCCTCCAGCACCAGCATGCCGCCACCACCGGCGATGACGAAGCCGTCGCGGTCCTTGTCGTACGGACGCGAGGCGCTGGCCGGGGTTTCGTTGAAGCTGGTCGACAGCGCGCCCATCGCATCGAACATCACGCTCATCGACCAGTGCAGGTCTTCACCGCCACCGGCGAACATGATGTCCTGCGCGCCATGGCGGATCATGTCCGCGGCCGCGCCGATGCAGTGCGCCGAGGTCGCGCAGGCGGCCGACAGCGAATAGCTGACGCCCTTGATCTGGTAGGCCGTAGCCAGGCAGGCCGAGACCGTCGAGCACATCGTGCGCGGCACCATGTACGGGCCGACCTTGCGCACGCCACGTTCGCGCAGCAGGTCGACCGCGCCGATCTGCCATTCGCTGGAGCCGCCACCGGAACCGGCGATCAGGCCGGTGCGCAGGCTGCTGACCTGCTCGGCGCTGAGCCCGGCATCGGCGATGGCATCGCGCATGGCCAGATAGGCGAAGGCTGCCGCATCGCTCATGAAGCGCTTCTGCTTGCGGTCGATCAGCGCCTCCAGATCGAGGTCGACACGACCGCCGACCTGGCTGCGCAGGCCCGCTTCGGCGTGGTCGGCCAGGGCGGTGATGCCCGAGCGCCCTTCGCGCAGCGCGGCCGAAACGGTATCCAGATCATTGCCGAGGCAGGACGTGATGCCCATGCCGGTGATGACGACGCGACGCATCAGAAGCTCCCGGTTTCGGTGAACAGGCCGACGCGCAGGTCGCGCGCGCTGTAGATTTCGCGGTCATCCACGTACATGCGGGCGTCCGACTGGGCCATCACCAGCTTGCGGTTGATGACGCGGCTGATGTCGATCTCGTAACGCACCAGCTTGGCTTCCGGCAGCACCTGGCCGGTGAACTTCACTTCGCCACAGCCCAGCGCGCGGCCCTTGCCGGGGGCGCCCAGCCAGGTCAGGAAGAAGCCGGTCAGCTGCCACATGGCGTCCAGGCCCAGGCAGCCGGGCATCACCGGGTCGCCGATGAAATGGCAGCCGAAGAACCACAGGTCCGGGCGGATATCCAGTTCGGCGCGTACCATGCCTTTGCCATGCGGTCCGCCGTCCTCGCGGATGTCGGTGATGCGGTCGAACATCAGCATCGGGTCGTTGGGCAGACGGCCGGCAGCGGTGCCGAACAGTTCACCGCGTGCGCTGGCCAGCAGCTGTTCGCGGTTGAACGCGTGGAGACGGGTCATGAAGCACAATCCTGGAAGCGAAGAACAGGGAAACAAGCGCCCGAGAATGCCCGTGGAAACTGCGCCGATCAAACATTTCAACCGTACGCAACCGTAGTGTTTTCAAGGGAATACGCGCATCCTGTTGATGTGCAACGACCATACTTCGGCGTGTGGCCCACCCGGCCCGGCCCCGCCTTTCCCACCTGACATGACCCGACTGCGCAAGATCATCCACGTTGACATGGACGCGTTCTACGCGTCGGTGGAGCAGCGCGACGATCCGTCACTGCGCGGCAAGCCGGTGGTCGTGGCATGGCGTGGCGCCCGCTCGGTGGTGTGTGCGGCGTCCTACGAGGCGCGCGTGTTCGGCGTGCGTTCGGCGATGCCCGCCGTGCGTGCCGAGCGCCTGTGCCCGGACGCGATCTTCGTGCCGCCGGACTTCGCGCGTTACAAGGCGGTGTCACAGCAGGTACGCGCGATCTTCCTGCGCCATACCGACCTGGTCGAGCCGCTGTCGCTGGACGAGGCCTATCTGGACGTGAGCGAGCCGAAGAGTGGCATTGAACTGGCCACCGACATCGCCCGCACCATCCGCGCGCAGATCCGCGAGGAAACGAACCTGACTGCTTCAGCCGGGATCGCGCCGAACAAGTTCCTGGCCAAGATCGCCTCGGACTGGCGCAAGCCCGACGGCCAGTTCGTGATTCCACCGCAGCGCGTGGATGCGTTCCTGGCGCCGCTGCCGGTGAACCGCGTGCCCGGCGTCGGCAAGGTCATGGAAGGCAAGCTGGCCGCGCGCGGCATCGTCACCTGCGGCGACCTGCGGCAGTGGGCCTTGATCGATCTGGAAGAGGCATTCGGCAGCTTCGGCCGCAGCCTGTACAACCGCGCACGTGGCATCGACGAGCGGCCGGTGGAACCGGACCAGCAGGTGCAGTCGATCTCCTCGGAGGACACCTTCGCCGAAGACCTGCTGCTGGAAGACCTGACAGAGGCGATCGTGCAGCTGGCAGGGAAGACCTGGAACGCCACGCGCAAGACCGAGCGCATCGGCCACACCGTGGTGCTGAAACTGAAGACCGCGCAGTTCCGCATCCTCACCCGCAGCTTCACCCCGGAGCGCCCGCCGGAATCGATGGAAGAGCTGCGCGACATCGCGCTGGCCCTGCGCGCCCGCGTCGATCTGCCGGCGGAGACCCGTTACCGCCTGGTCGGCGTCGGGCTGGGTGGCTTCCGCGAAAAGGAGCCGGTGGTGCAGGGGGAACTGTTCGAGCACTGATCATTGCCGTGCCGACCAACGGTCGGCACCCACCAACAGCAGCAGGTTCCATCAGCAGCAGGAAACTGTCGAAGGCGGGGTGGGTCCGGTTGCGGGGGCGTGAGCCGCATGGGCCCGAGGCATGCCTCGGGCGGGTTGGGCAGGACGCCCAACCCCGGTCTTGCCGTGTGCGCAGGACAGCGCACACGAGCAAGCCGCGACCGAGCTTACATGGACGTACTTGCAGCGTCCCCCGCAACCGGACCCACCCCGCCATCCCACGGATAGCCAGCTGTTGCTGTTGCTGTTGCCTCTGCGGGTGCAGGGCGCAGCCCTGCAAAAAGAAAACTCCCTACCTCACGGCCACTGCATCTCGCCCTTGGCCACCTTCGCACTCAGTTCCAGCGACGCCACGCCCGCCAGCTTCGGATAACGCGCCTGCATCGCCTTCACCAGTGCCGCACTGTCCTTGGCCTTGGCCGCCTCGGCATCGAACGCGCGGATGTAGTCTGCGGTGAAGCGCAGCGCACTGGCATCCAGTGCGGCACCCGGCGCGTAATGCCCCGGCACCACCACCTTCGGCTTCAGCGCCTGCAACCGCTGCAGGGTCTGCAGCCAGTCGGCATGCGACTTCGGCGTCTGCGTGTCGGCCATCCACACGTGTTCACCGGCCACCACCGGAATGCCGCCGACGATCGCGCGCAGCGACGGCACCCACAGCACCGTGCGGTCCGGGGTCGGGCCATCCAGGCCGATCAGCGGCAGGCGCTGGCCTTCCAGCTGCAGGGCATCGCCATCCAGCACCTGCGGCACCACGATGCGCGACGGCACGTCGGCACCCATCTTCGGCCCCCAGTAGGCCAGCTTGCCGGCCTGGGTCTGCTGGATGTGGGCAACGGTCTGCGCAGTGGCGACGATGCGTGCCTGCGGGAACGCGTCCTGCAGGGTAGCCAGGCCGAAGTAGTAGTCCGGATCACCGTGGCTGATGTAGATCGTTGTCAGCTGCTTGCCGCTGGCGCGGATCAGCTCGACCAGCTTGCGCGCATCGCTGGCGCCGAACTGCGCGTTGACCAGGATCGCATCGCGGCGGCCTTCGATCAGCACCGAGGACACCGAGAACATCGCCTGCGGACCGGGATGGAAGGTCTGCAGGTGCAGCTGGGATTTTGTCGCTGCCGCGGGCGCCGCGGTGGCCGGTGCGGCCAGCAGCGGCGCACTGGTGAAGCTGGCGGCCAGGGCGAGGGGAAGCAGCAGGGCAGCGGTGCGCATTGGAAATTCCTTGTGTCGAATGGGGAGCCGAACGTGGGCTATGCCGGGCGTCCTTGCCCGGGCCCCTGCGGGCCGTCGCAAGCGACGCTGGCAACGGCTCCTGCCGTTGCCTTCGGCTCTACAGCTGGGTAGCGCCGGGCCATGCCCGGCGGACGCCATGATCAGTACGCGGCCGTGATGATCTGCTTCGGGTACTGCTGCGCTTCCAGCTCGGCGACGAACGCGGCGCCGTAGTCGGCGTAGCTGATGCGGCTGTGGCCGCTGGCATCAGCGAGGAAGGCCTTGGGCTGCACGCGGTACTGGCCGCGCTCTTCGCCCGGGCCGATTTCGGCGGCCGGCGAGAAGAAGGTCCAGTCCAGGTCGTCCACCGCCTGCAGGCGATTGAAGGCTTCACGATGGGCCAGCGCGTACGGCTTGTAGGCCTCCGGGAAGTTGGGGGTATCGACCAGCTGCACGCCCGGCGCGACTTCCAGGCTGCCGGCGCCACCGACCACCACCAGGCGCGGTACACCGGCCTTGCGCGCGGCGGCGGCCAGCTGCGCGGCCACTTCGCCGACGCGGCCGATGTCATCGCGCGGACGCGGGCCATAGGCGCTGGCCAGCACGTCGTGGCCGGCGATGGCGGCGACCAGGGCATCCTGGTCATCCAGCGAGGCGATCACCGGATGGGCACCGGCCAGTTCGGCCGGAAGATCCTGCGCGCTGCGCACGATGACGGTGAGTTCGTGGCCGTTGGCCAGCGCGTGGCGGGCGATCTGGCGGCCGATGTTGCCGGTGGAACCAACGAGGGCGATCTTCATGGCAGGACTCCGTGGGGCGGTGTGGGGTGGGAATGGGGCCACTCTAGGCCGCTGCAGTCGCTCGAAAAACAGCGTATAACGCGCTTGTTTGTTGCATGGATCGAGCATATGGACCGACTGACCGCCATGACCGTATTCGTCGAGGTGGCCGAGCGCGGCAGCCTCACCGCCGCCGCCGAGGTGCTGGACATGTCGCGGGCGATGGTCAGCCGCTACCTGGCCGAGGTCGAGGCTTGGCTGGGCGCGCGCCTGCTGCACCGGACCACGCGCCGGGTCAGCCTGACCGGCCCGGGCGAGGCGGCGCTGGCGCGCTTCCGGCAGATGCTGGCCATCGGCGAGGAACTGCAGGGCGAGCTGGCCAGCGACGATCCCGAACCGCATGGCACGCTGCGGGTGACCGCCAGCGTGTCGTTCGGGCAGAGCCACCTGGCGCGTGCGGTGGCCGCTTTTGTCGCACGCCATCCGGCGGCGCGCATCGAGCTGCTGCTGGTCGACCGCATGGTGAACCTGGTGGAAGAGCGGGTGGACCTTGCGGTGCGCATCGCCCGCCAGATCGATCCCAGCCTGATCGCACGACGGCTGGCCACCTGCCGCTCGGTGCTGTGCGCGACGCCGTCGTACCTGCAGGCGCGCGGTACGCCTACCGCCCCGGAACACCTGGCCGCGCACAACTGCCTGACCCATCACTACGTGGGCAAGAGCCTGTGGCAGCTGCACCGCGATGGCCGTTCGCTGTCGGTGGCGGTGGGCGGCAACATCAGCGCCAACGAAGCCTCGCTGTTGCTGGAAGCGGTGCGTGCGGGCGCCGGCATCGCGATGCTGCCGACCTACCAGGTGGCGCCACTGCTGCGCAGTGGCGAGCTGATCGAGTTGTTGCCCGAGTTCAGTCTGGACGAACTCGGCATTCATGCCGTGTACGCATCACGGCGCCAGCAGCCCGCTATCATGCGGCGATTCCTGGACTTCCTGGCCGAGTGTTTCGCCAGCCCGGCCTTCCAGGATCTGGATTGGCGCCCACCGGGCAAGGAGAACACATGAACCACGGACAGGCCTTGATCGACCACAACCGTGCTGCCTGGGACCGCCAGGCCAGTGAAGTGCGCGAATGGTCGCGCCCGGTGGAAAGTTCAACCGTTGCCGCCGCGCGCGAAGGACGTTGGCAGGTGCACCTGACGCCTCGCGCCCTGCCGCTGGACTGGCTGGGGGATGTGCGCGGCCGCCGCATCCTCTGCCTGGCCTCGGGCGGTGGCCAGCAGGCCCCGGTGCTGGCGGCGGCCGGGGCGGAGGTGACCGTGTTCGATCTGTCCGATGGCCAGCTCGAGCAGGATCGTCAGGTGGCGGCGCGTGATGGCCTGCAACTGCGCACGGTGCAGGGCGACATGCGCGATCTGCACGCCTTCGCCAACGACAGCTTCGATGTGGTGTTCCACCCGATCTCCAACCTGTACGTGCCCGACGTCCGGCCGGTGTGGACCGAATGCCGCCGCGTGCTGGCGCGTGATGGCATGCTGATGGCCAGCTTCTACAACCCGGTGCTGTTCGTCGGTGCACGCGATCCGCAGCTGGATGCACAGGGCCTGATCCGACCGCAGTACGCCATTCCCTATTCGGATCTGGAAGACCTGCCACCGGCCGAGCGCGAGGCGAAACTGGCGCGGGGCGATGCGCTGACCTTCGGCCACAGCCTGACCGAACTGATCGGTGGCCAGCTCGATGCCGGCTTCGTCATCGATCGCTTCATGGAAGACTGGCAGCCGCAGCCGCGCTTCCTGATCGACCGCTATCTGCCCACCTTCCTGGCTACCCGCGCGCGCCGGATCGGCTGAGGCGGATCGGTGCAAAAACCAGCGGCGTACAATGGACGGCCCCACGTCGCACAGGTGCCGTTCCCTTGTCGTATCCCTATCCGCTGGTCGTGTTCGACCTCGATGGCACGCTGGTCGACAGCGCTGCCGATATTGCCGAAGCACTGAACCGCACGCTGGAAGACATCGGCCTGGCGCGCGTGCCGGAAGCCACGGTTCTGGGCTGGATCGGCGACGGTGTGCGTCGTCTGGTCGAACAGGCGGTGCAGGCCGCCGGCCGCGAGGTGGACCTGGCCGAGGTGATGCCGGTGTTCATGGTGCACTACCGTGAGTGCCTGCTGCGCAGCCCGCGACTGTTCGACGGCGTGGGCGAAGCGCTGGCGCAACTGCGTGCGCGCAACGTGCCGCTGGCGATCTGCACCAACAAGCCCGAAGCACTGGTGCCGCCGCTGCTGCAGCACCTGGGTATCGGTGATGCATTCGCGCTGGTACTGGGGGGGGATTCGCTGCCGCAGCGCAAGCCCAGTGGCGAGCCACTGCGGCACATCGCCGCGCACTTCGGGCTGCCGGTGGAGTCCTGCCTGATGGTGGGTGATTCGTTGACCGACTACCGCGCCGCCGAAGAGGCCAGCATGCCGATCGCGCTGGTGCGCTACGGCTATCCGCGCGGCCTGGACCTGGCCACCGCGCATGCGGTGGCGGTGATCGACGACCTGCGTGAACTTCCGGGGTTGCGGGGCTGAAGCAGAGGGGTAGTGCCGGCCGCTGGCCGGCAACCCGGAATGCGTTGCCGAAGGTCATGATGTTGCCGGCCAGTGGCCGGCACCACCATGACCGTTGCGCTCACTTCGGCTGGTAACGCACGCCCAACTGGTACTCGCGGCCGGGCTGGTTGAACCATGCCACCGTTTCGTAGCGACGGTCGAAGACGTTGGCGGCACGTGCCAGCAGCGACCACGATGGCGTCAGTGCGTACTCAGCGCGCAGGTCCAGCGTGCCGTAGCCTCCCACCTTCACCGTGTTGGCGGCATCGTCGTAGCGCTTGCCGGCACCCTGCACGGTCAGGCCTGCGCGGAAATCGCCGAAGCGACGGTCGATGTCCAGGCGCGCGGTCTGCTGCGCGCGGCGTGGCAGCCAGTTGTCGAACTGGGTGCTGCCGCCGGTGCGGTTGCGCGGGTCGGTGTAGCTCAGCTGCGCGTTGATGTCGAAGCCGGCCAGCAGCACGCCACCGGTCAGCTCGGCACCGCGGATGCGGGCCTTCTCCACCTGCTGCATCTTGAAGGTTGCCGCATCGTAGGTGATCAGGTCATCGATGCGGGTTTCATACACGTCCAGGCCCCAGTGCCAGCCCTGGCCCTGCTGCGAAACGCCGAGGTTGGCGCTCTTGGACTTCTCCGGCTTCAACGTCGGCACGCCGCTCCACGGGTCGTACAGATCGCTGAAGGTCGGTGCCTTGAACGCCGTGCCATAGCTGGCGTTGAGGCGCAGGCCGTGGCCCAGCTCCATCGCCCAGCCAACGCTGCCGGTGGCGTGGTTGCCGAACTGCTGGTTGTCGTCGTTGCGTGCGCTGGCCTGCAGCTGGTGGCGGCCGAAGCGGCCCTGGTACTGCACGAACACGCCGGTGTTGCGGCGGCTGTCGACCAGGTAACCCGCGCTGTTGCCATCCAGGTTGTCTTCGCTCCAGTCCACGCCTGCGCTCAGCAGCTGGCCCTCGGCCACGCCGAAATCGCCCTGCAGTGAGGCGCTGTCGCGGTGGGTCTGTGCGCTGCCACGTGCACCGAAGTCGCCGAAGTTGTCCGACTCGTTGTCACTGCGGCCGACGTTTGCGGTGAATGCCAGGCGCTCGGACGGGGTGTAGCGCACCTTGCCGGCCAGCACCTGCTGGCGGGTTTCCGAATAGTTGTAGTAACCGTCGTAATGGTTCCTGCCGTCGGCGCGCAGGGCGCTGCCTTCCACGTTCCACTGCTCGTTGAAGGTGTAGCCACCGCGCAGGCTCTTGGACAGGTTGCGGTAGCCGTCGCGGTCGGGCTCGTCGGCGAAGCAGCCGGCGAACAGCGTGGCCGAGCCGCGGCAGGCATCGATGCCGTCGGAATGCTGGTAGGCGATGTCGGCACCGAACCAGCCGCGTTCGGTACCGCCGCCAATGCCACCGCTGGCTTCACGCAGGCCGTTGCTGCCACCGCCAAGCTGGAAGTGCGGGGCGAAATCGCCCTGGTTGCGGCGGGTGAAGATCTGGATCACGCCACCGATGGCGTCGGCGCCGTACAGGCTCGACTGCGGGCCGCGCACGATCTCCACGCGCTCGATCTGCGCCAGCGGCAGATCCTGGTACATGGCCAGGCCGAGGTCGGCGCTGTTGATGCGCACGCCGTCCACCAGCACTACGGTGTGGCCGGAATTGGTACCGCGCAGGAACAGCGAGCTCTGCTTGCCGAGGCCGCCGGCATTGGCCAGGTTGATGCCGGCGCGACCGCGCAGCAGTTCCTGCAGCGAAGTGGCTTGGCTGGATTCGATCTGGGCGCGGTCGATCACCTGCGCCGGCGCGATGCTGTCCTGCAGGGCGATCGGGGTGCGGGTGGCAGTGACCAGGATCTGGTCGAGCGCGGTGGTGTCATTGGCGGCCTGGGCCAGCGCGGGCAGGGCGGCCAGCACGGCCAGGGACAGCATTCGGGACTGCAGCTTCATGGGGGACTCCGGGTGCCACGCACGCCCGCGTGGCGAAGGGGAGGAGCCGCGAAGGCAGGCGTGCGCCGATGCCGCAGCGCACGCCACGGTCATCCAGCGCCATGCCCACCGCATCGCGACCTGAGGCTTCCGGGCCGGTCTCCGGGCTTGCCGCCGGGTGGCGCGAGGCCACCGTCCAGGCGCCTTCCCATGCCTGCGGCACAGTGGCGGTGTTGCCTGGAACTGACGTGCTTACCGTTGCGGGGGCAGCGCCGGCCTGGCGTGGAATCACGCGTCACCGGCTTCCCGTTTCAACCTGCCGGCCATGGCCGCAGGTCACCTGGAAGTGCGCGCAGTCTACGGCATCGCAGGCCGTCCCGTTGCGTCGCGCCTGCGCGACTGCCTTTGCTGTGCCTTTAGAATGGTTGCTCGATCCCGTGGTGCCGTTGCCGATGTCCGCCCGTTTTCCGCTGTACCTGCGTCGCCCGTCCGGGACGCGCGCATGATCCTCGACCTGGTCCGCCATGCCGGCAACGGTCGCGATGAGTTCCTCGATGGCCGCAGCGATCCACCGCAGCTGGCCGGCCTGCCACAGGAGCTGGTCGAGGCCTACGCCGGGCAACGCTGGGAGCGGGTGATCAGTTCACCGCGGTTGCGCGCGCTGCATACGGCGATGGCCCTGGCCACGCCGCGTGGGCTGGACGTGGAAGCGGATGAGGAATGGGAAGAACTGGACTTCGGCGATTGGGACGGGCGGTCGCTGTTCGACTTGCCGGAGGATGCACTGGCGGCCTTCCATGCCGACCCGCACGCGTTCCCGCCGCCCAATGGCGAGAGCTGGGGCCACTTCGAGCGGCGCATCGCGCGCGCGCTGGATCGCCTGCTCGATGATGACGATCCGGTGCCGACGCTGGTGGTCAGCCATGGCGGCCCGTTGCGCATGGTGCTGTCGCAGGTCTGCGGCCTGCCCATGTCGCTGTGCTGGGCGCTGCGCATCGACCACGGCACGCGCCTGCGGGTGTGGCTGGAGCGCGGCGAGATCGGGCTGGTGGGTGAGCTGCTGGAGCTGCAGCAGCCCTGAGCGCACTCGCCGGGCATGGCCCGGCGCTACCGATCCCGCATCACACATCCCCCAGGAACGCGGAGGCCTCAATCCTCGTCCGCGCCCTCGGCCACGCTGTCCTCAGCGTCATCGTCGGCATCGAAGCGCTGCTCATGCACCGGGCCCGACGCCGGGCCGGCTGCCTTCAGCGGATGCGCAGCGATGCGTGCTTCGTAATCCTGCACCAGTGCTTCACGCTGTGGCTCGCTCAGCTCCTGCCAATGGCAGTCCAGCAAAGCGCCTTCCAGCGAGTACAGCAGGTTCAGGCTGGGCTTGAAGCCGGCGCGCTTGACCTTGACGAAGGCGCCGACGGCTCCGATCGCGACCAGGTCGTCGCGGCTGCGCAGGCCGACCTGGCGCAGCCACGCCGCACTTTTCGGGCCGATGTTGCGCAGCTTCGGTGCGCTCATCCCAGCGCCTCGACGAACACGCGGGCGATGGCTTCCAGGCCAGCCTGGTCGTCGGCATCGAAGCGGCCGACCTTCGGGCTGTCGATGTCGAACACGCCGATCAGTTCATCGCCGCGCAGCAGCGGCACCACCAGTTCCGAGCGCGAGGCCGAATCGCAGGCGATGTGGCCGGGGAAGGCGTCGACGTCCTCTACGCGCTGGGTCACGCGCTGGCTGGCGGCGGCACCGCACACGCCCTTGTCCAGCGGGATGCGCACGCAGGCCGGCAGGCCCTGGAACGGGCCGACCACCAGTTCCTTGCCGTCGTACAGGTAGAAGCCCACCCAGTTCAGGTCGGGCAGGGCGTGGTAGACCAGGGCCGAGAGGTTGGCCGCGTTGGCGATGCGGTCGGACTCGGCGTAGACCAGGCCACGGGCCTGTTCCAGCAGCTGGGCGTATTGTTCCGGCTTGCTGCCGGTGAGCGAGGCATTGGCGAACATGCCAGCAGTCTAGCAAGCGTGCCGGGCCAGCGATAATGCACACACTGTTGCCCTGTTGGAGCCCGTCGATGCCGTTGCCCGCCACGCTGCCGCCCGCCCTG
Organism: Stenotrophomonas sp. YJH_SMC_19; assembly: GCF_059367915.1. NCBI lineage: Bacteria > Pseudomonadati > Pseudomonadota > Gammaproteobacteria > Lysobacterales > Lysobacteraceae > Stenotrophomonas > Stenotrophomonas sp. YJH_SMC_19. The sequence continues at coordinate 230,317 of NZ_JCAFRI010000003.1, read as the reverse complement.
TTCGTCACCGGCACCGATACCGAGATCGGCAAGACCGCGGCCAGCACCGCGCTGCTGCACGCACTGCGCCGGCGCGGCCTGCGCGCGGTGGGGATGAAGCCGGTGGCCAGCGGCAGCGAAGACCTGGGCCAGGGCCTGCGCAACGAAGACGCATTGGCGCTGCAGGCGGCCAGCTGGCCGGTACCGGACTATGCCGATCTGAACCCATATGCGTTGCGCCAGCCGCTGGCACCGGAGCTGGCCGCTGCCGAGGACGGCGTGCAGGTGGAGCTGGCGCCGATCATGGCAGCGTTCGAGCGGCTGCGCGCGCAGGCCGATGTCGTGGTGGTGGAGGGGGTTGGCGGTTGGCTGGCACCGGTCTCGGCCACGCTCGACCAGCTCGACCTGGTGCGCGCATTGCGGTTGCCGGTGTTGCTGGTGGTGGGCATGCGGCTGGGCTGCGTCAACCACGCGCGTCTGACCGCGCAGTCGTTGCAGGCCAGCGGCGTGGAGTGCCTGGGCTGGATCGGCAACCACATCGACCCGGCGATGCAGCGCCAGGATGAGAACATCGCAACGCTGCAGCAGCGCCTGCCGATGCCGTGCTGGGGGCGGCTGCCACATCTGCCGGGAGCGGATGGCGAAGCGTTGAGCGCGCATCTGCTCGATTGACCTGGGGTAGTGCCGGCCGCTGGCCGGCAACCTCGATGTATCCACCTGCGTGCAGTTGCCGGCCAGCGGCCGGCACTACCGTGCTGCGGCCGCCAGCTCCCGCGCGATCGCACCCAACCGCTCCACCGCGCCGATGAAGCGTGCATCCAGCGTCTGGCAGCACGACAGCCGCAGGCAATGGCGATACCGCGCGCCGCGTGAATACACCTGGCCGGGCATGAACACGATGTCCTCCTGCAGTGCACGCTCGAACAGCTCGCGCGTGTCCACGCCGGGCAGTTCCAGCCACAGCAGGAAGCCACCCTGCGGTTCGGTGGCGCGGGTGCCGGCCGGGAAGTGTTCGGCCACCAGCTGGCGCAGCCGTCCGACCTGTTCGCGGTACAGGCGGCGCATGCGATGCAGGTGGTGCTCGTAGCTGCCCGCCTCCAGATAGGCCGCCACCGCGTCGCCCAGCAGCTGCGGCTCGCCGCCGGTGGACTGGAATTTCAGCAGCGCGATGCGCTCGGCGAAGCGGCCGCCATCGAGCCAGCCGATGCGGTAATCCGGCGCCAGCGTCTTGGAAAAGCCGCCGACCACCATCACCCAGCCATCGCGATCGAAGGCCTTCAGGAGCGGTGCCGGCGGTTCGCAGAACTGCAGTTCGGCATACACCGCATCTTCGATCAGCGGCAGCTGGCGTGCGTTGACCAGTTCGGCCAGGCGTTGCTTGGCGGCGGTCGGCATGGTGCAGCCGAGCGGGTTATGCACGGTCGGCATCACCACCAGTGCGGCCAGCGGCGTGTGCTCCAGCAGCGCGTCCAGCGCATCCACATCCAGGCCGAGCTGCGGATGGGTGGGCAGTTCGATGGCCTGCAGGCCGAGGTTGGCCAGCAACGGGTAGAGGTTGAAGTAGGACGGCGCCTCGATGCCGACCGCATTACCGGGCTGGGTGACCGCGCGTAGCGCCAGCTGCAGCCCTTCCATCGCACCGTGGGTCAGCAGCAGGCGTTCGCTGTGGGTATGCAGGCCCATGCGCGGGCCGCGGCGCACGATCTGCGCCAGCAGCCGTGGCGAGCCGTTGGGGCGAGCGTAGGTCTCCACGGTCTGCTGGCCATGGCGCAGTACCTGCGCCGTGTGCTTGGCCAGCTGCGCTCCGGGGTAGAACTGGCGACCGCGCGGGCCGGCAAAGGCCAGGTCGATCACGCCGGGGCGGCGCTGTGCTTCCAGCACGCGGGCCATCAGTACCTGCTGCAGCGGCGCGGTGGGCGCAGAAGGTGTGTCGCGCAGCGAACGTTCCGGCACCGACAGCCGCGGCGCGACCTCGAAGCCGGCCTTGGGCCGCGGAATGACCAGACCAGCGTCTTCCAGCTGGCGGTAGGCGGCGATCACCGTGTTCAGGCTGAGCCGGCGCTGCGACGCCATCTGCCGCAGCGAGGGCAGGCGGCTGCCTACCGGAAGCCGGCCGCCATGGATGGCCTCGGCCAGTTCGTCGGACAGCCGTTGGTAGCGGGGGGGGATCATTGCGCTCTGATCATCTGTATCCATCGAGTTTCCCGCCATCTGGTGCTGTACCCATGATGACGGCGAGCCTAGCATGTCGTTGTCGGCCGGGCCTGATCGGGGCACGGCCGGTACTTTCCAAGCGCACGGCTGGATGGCCGTGCGTCTTTTTTTGGTAGTGCCGGCCGCTGGCCGGCATTCCCTGGAACCGCAGGAGCCGGCCAGCGGCCGGCACTACCCGGGTCGTTACCGCATTGGCAGGAGCGTCACCGAGCGCCAGCCGGCCCCACGGAAATGCCGTCAGCGCATCGGCACCAGCACCGCATCGCGCCGGTACAGCCCCGGGAACTGCTTGCCCAAGGCGGCCAGCTTCGGAGCGTCGTAGTAGCGGATGTAGGCGGCCTGCGGGTAGTTGGTCATGTAGTTCTGGTGGTAGCTCTCGGCCGGGTAGAAGCGCTGGCCGCTGACCAGCTGGGTGACGATCGGCGCGCGGAAGCTGCCGGCCTGGCCGAGCTGGGCGATGTAGGCGCGGCTGGCCGCCTGCTGGCGGGCGTCGTCAGTGAAAATCGCCGACCGGTACTGGCTGCCGTGGTCGGGCCCCTGACGGTTGAGCTGGGTCGGGTCGTGCACCACCGAGAAGAACACCTGCATCAACTGCCCATAGCTGACCTGGCGTGGGTCGTAGTCGACCTTCACCGCTTCGGCATGACCGGTCTGACCGCTGCTGACCCGCTCATAGCGGGCATTGGCAGCGCTGCCACCGATGTAGCCGGACACCGCATTACTCACGCCTTTGACATGCTGGAACACGCCCTGCACGCCCCAGAAGCAACCGCCGGCGAACACCACGCTGGCGTGGGTGGCGTCATCGCGGAACGCGGCATCGCCGCTGGGTGCTGGCAGCGCGCCGGTCTGCGCGCTGGCTTCGACCGGTGCCGCGATGGCGCCATGGTCAACGAGCAGCACGCCGGCGATGAGTGCCGTGGCCACCAGTCCGGCAACGCCAGCGGCAATGCCCTGTTCAAAGGAGAATTTCATCGTGTCCTCCCGGTTCAACCGAAGGTGAAGGCATAGGCCTGCACGCCCGCATCGAGGAATTCGATCTCGAAGCGGTGCGGGCTGACCGTGCCGCGTTGGCGCACCAGCTGGTAGAGGCGGTGCTCGTCGACCACGCCGCTGCCATCGGCGCCGACATCAGTGCCGGCATCGGTGGCGGGCAATGGCTTGCCATCCAGCAGGACGCGGAAGCGCACCGGCTTTCCTTCCTGGCCCGGTGCCAGCACCAGGTGCAGGTCGCGCGCATGGAACTGGAAGGCGATGCGGCCACCGGCCTGCTGCAGCTGCGCAGCCTCGTCGGTAACGGTCCAGCGTCCGGACAGGCCCCACTGGTTCAACGCCAGGCTGGCCGGCAACGTGTAGTCGAACGCGGTGTCGCTGCGCTGCCCACCGGGCGAGGCGAACTGCTCGGCACGGGCGTGGCCCAGATAGGTTTCCGGCGAGCGCAGATTGCCCATGTCGGCCTGCGCAGCCACGCCCTTCAGATCGGCGGCGGCCGGATCGGCCGGCGGCGGCAGGTTCGTCTGGCCGGCCTCGGTCAGCAAGCGACGGATCACCTGTTCCGAGCGCGCATAGTTGCCCTCGCCGAACTGGTGGCCGCGGATGTTGCCCTGCGCATCGACGAAGTACTGCGCCGGCCAGTAGCGGTTGTTGAACGCGCGCCAGATCGTGTACTGGTTGTCCAGCGCCACCGGGTACTCAACCTTCAGCTGCTGCACCGCCTTCATGACGTTGCGCGGGTCACGCTCGAAGGCGAACTCCGGCGTGTGCACGCCGACCACTACCAGGCCGTGGTAGCGGTAGCGGCGTTCCCATTCGTGCACGAACGGCATCGCGCGCAGGCAGTTGATGCAGGAGTACGTCCAGAAATCGACCAGTACCACCTTGCCGCGCAACTGCTGGGCCGTCAGCGGTGGGCTGTTGAGCCAGCCGGTGGCACCATCCAGCGCGGGCAGGGTGCCTTCCACTGGCAGCGGTGCATTGGCATTCGCATCGGGGCCCGCCATCATCATCGACGGTGCTGCCGGCTGCGCACCGGGAACGGCATCCAGCAGGCCCTGCTCGATGCGCGCGGTGCTGACCGTAGACAGGCGGGTCAGCAGGCCGGTATCCCAGCCCAGCCCGATCGCCACCACCGCCAGCAGTGCGGCCACGCCCAGTACCTTGCGCAGCACATCGCCGAGGCCGAGCCGCGCCTGCAGCGCGCGGAACACGCGGCCACCTACCCATACCGCCAGCGCCAGTGCGGTAATTGCGCCCAGCGCGTAGGCCAGCAGCAGCGTGCTGGTGCCGGCGCTGGCCCCGTGCAGCGCGGCACCGGTCAGCACCAGGCCGAGGATCGGCCCGGCGCAGGGTGCCCACAGCAGGCCGGTGGCGATGCCGATCAGCAGCGAGGTCCACGCACCGCCACGCCCCGCTGCGTCGGCCGCATCGGCACGCGCGCTCAAGCGGGCACCCACGCGCTGGAACGGCGCCAGCAGATGGTCGGCCAGTCGTGGCCAGAGCAATGCCAGTGCGAACAGCGCCATCAGCAGCAGGGCGATCCAGCGTCCGACCTGGTTGGCCTGTGCCACCCATTGGCTGCCCACCGCAGCCAGGCTGGCGACCACGGTGAAGGTGAGTGCCATGCCCAGCAGCAGCGGCAGCGTGCTGCGCAGGAAGGGGCGGTCGGCACGGGCGAACACGAACGGCAGCACCGGCAGGATGCAGGGACTGAGCAGGGTCAGCGCGCCCCCCAGGTAGGCAAGCAGCAACAGCAGCATCGTCAGGCTCCGGAAGCAGGGGAAGAACCGACCGGCACCCGCCAGCCATCGGCGGTACCGCCCTCAGCGGCACCGGGAACGAACACCATCGCCGCGCCGTTCATGCAGTAGCGAAGTCCGGTTGGGCGAGGCCCGTCGTTGAACACATGACCGAGGTGGCCACCGCAGCGGCGGCAGTGCACCTCCACCCGCAGCATGCCGAAGGTGACGTCGCGGTCTTCGCCGATGGCGTTGTGCAGCGGCGCCCAGAAGCTGGGCCAGCCGGTGCCGCTCTCGAACTTGGTGGAGGAGGAGAACAGCGGCAGCGCACAGCCGGCGCAGGCAAACGTGCCCTGCCGGTGTTCCTTGTTGAGCGGGCTGCTGTACGGGCGCTCGGTCGCCTGCTGGCGCAGCACTGCGTACTGCGCCGGGGTCAGGCGCTGGCGCCAGTCGGCATCGCTGCGCATGACCTCGAACTGTCGCGACGGGCGCGCTTCAGCGGCGGCCGGGGCGGCACGGCTGCAGGCCCCCAGGCCGAGCAGGCCGGCGGCGGTGGCAACACCGCCCAGGCCCAGCAGATCGCGTCGGGTAAGGGACATGGCGGACTCCGGGAAGGGGCGACGGGGCCATGCTGCGCCCGCCCGGGTCAACGAATCCTCACGCAGGATTCAATTTTTCGTGAGGTATCGGCGTCCATCCCGCGCCACAATGCAGCCAGCCTCCCCACTGGCCCCGAGCTGCCGATGTCCACCAAACGCGTGCTGATCGTTGAAGACGATGCCCACATCGCCGACCTGCTGCGCATGCATCTGGGCGATGAGGGCTACGACGTCGCCCATGCCGCCAGCGGCGATGCCGGCCTGCGCCTGCTCGAGCAGGAAGGGCCATGGGATGCGCTGGTGCTGGACGTGATGCTGCCCGGCGTGGACGGCCTGCAGGTGTGCCAGCGTGCACGCGCGATGGCGCGCTATGTGCCGATCATCATCATCAGTGCGCGTGGCAGCGAAACGCAGCGCATCGTCGGCCTGGAACTGGGTGCGGATGATTACCTGGCCAAGCCCTTCTCGATGCCGGAACTGGTGGCCCGCGTGCGTGCGCTGCTGCGCCGGGCCGAGGCGATGGCGCAGAGCGCGCGCATCGATGCCGGCGCGATCGAGCTGGGTGGTCTGCAGCTGGACCCGGTCGCGCGCACCGCGTCGGTGGATGGCAACGCACTGGAGTTGACCCCGCGCGAGTTCGACCTGCTGCTGTTCTTCGCCCGTCATCCGGACCAGGTGTTCGCGCGCATGGAGCTGCTCAACCAGGTCTGGGGCTACCAGCACGATGGCTACGAGCACACGGTCAACACCCACATCAATCGCCTGCGCAGCAAGATCGAGCCGGACCCGGCCAATCCACGGCGGCTGCTGACGGTGTGGGGCCGTGGCTACAAGCTGGTCGATCCTGCCGGGGCGGCGGCATGATCAAGCCGAACCTGTGGCAGAAGCTGGCGGCGGTGATCGCTGCGCTGATGCTGATGTGCTGCATGGCGCTGCTGGCGCTGCAGATGCGCGCCAACACCCGCCACGAGCAGGAAGTGGTGCAGCGGTTGTCGCTGGGCCTGGCCGAGCACATTGCCCAGCGCAGCGAACTGATGGACACCAGCGGCATGCGTGATGCCGCGGTGCGCGCGCTGTTCGGCCAGCTGATGGCGGTCAACCCCAGCGTCGAGGTCTACCTGCTGGACGACCAGGGCCGCATCCTCGGCCACGATGCGCCGACAGGCCATCTGGTGCGCAACCGGGTGGACGTGGCACCGCTGCGCCGGCTGCTGGCCGGTGCGCCGTTGCCGATCCTGGGCGATGACCCGCGCAGCACGGACGGCCGCAAGGTGTTCAGTGCCGCGCCGCTGATCGTGCAGGGTCGCCAGGCCGGTTATGTGTACGTGGTGCTGGTCGGCGAACACCGTCAGATGCTGTCCGACGACCTTGCCGCCGGCAGCCAGTGGAACACCACGCTGTGGTCGGTGATGCTGGTCGGCAGCCTGGGCCTGCTGGCCGGGCTGGTGGCCTTCTACTGGGTGACGCGCCCGCTGCGGCGGCTGACCCGGCGCATCCAGGCCTTCGACATCGACGCACCCACGCCGTTGCCGCCGCCGGAGCCGTTGCGCGCCGGTGAGCGCGACGAGCTGGTGATCCTCGAACACGCACACGCGCAGATGGCGCAGCGGCTGGGCGAGCAGTGGCAGCAGCTGCGCCAGCAGGACCTGCAGCGCCGCGAGCTGGTCGCCAACATCTCGCACGACCTGCGCACGCCGTTGTCATCGCTGCACGGCTATCTGGAAACGCTGGCGCTGAAGGACGCCACGCTGTCGCCGGACGAGCGCCGCCGCTACCTCGGTATCGCGCTGGCGCAGAGCGCCAAGGTTGGCCGGCTGGCGCGTGCGCTGTTCGAGCTGGCGCGGCTGGAACATGGCGAAGTGCGCCTGGAGTGGGAGGTGTTCGCATTGCCGGAGCTGCTGCAGGACGTGCTGCAGAAATTCGAGCTGGCGGCGCAGGCTCGCAACCAGTACCTGCACGCGGACTTCCCGCCCGGCCTGCCGCTGGTGCGCGCCGATCTGGGCCTGGTCGAGCGGGTGCTGACCAACCTGCTCGACAACGCGCTGCGGCATGCGCCCGACGGTGGGCGGATCGAGGTGTGTCTGCGCGCGACGCCGGACAGCGTGGAGGTGAGCGTGGCCGATGATGGACCTGGTGTTGCCCCTGCACTGCGCACGCAGCTGTTCCAGGCACCGGCCGCGCTGGGCGCGCGACGTGGCGAGAACGGCGGGTTGGGCCTGCTGATCGTGCAGCGCATCGTGCAGTTGCACGGCCGTCGCATCGAACTGCGTGACAGCGAGCACGGCGCGTTGTTCGCGTTTGCGTTGCCGCGTGCGGAACCAGCGGCCTAGCAGGCCGCATCGCACTCCACGGCAGCGCCGCTTTCCAACGGCAGGTGCAGTCGGATGCAGGCACCACCCAGCTCCGAATCGGTTACTTCGACCTGGCCGCCATGCTTGTCGGCCACCACCTGCACCAGCGCCAGTCCGAGGCCGAAACCGGGGCTACCCGGATCCAGCCGCACATACGGTTGCAGCACCTGGCCGCGCAGTTCGGCTGCGATGCCGGGGCCATCGTCCTCCACCTGCAGGCACAGCCAGCCGTCGTTGACCGTGCTGGCGATACGGATCTGCCGCCGCGCATAGCGCAGGGCATTGCCGAGCAGGTTGCGCAATGCCAGTTCCAGCATGTGCCGGTTGACGTTGACCAGGCCCGCCGGCGACAGCACCTGCTGTACCGGCATCGGCAGCGGTGCGAACTGGGCCACCACGCCACGTACCAGTGCCGCCAGCTGCAGGCGCTGGCGGGTCAGCTGATGGCAGCGGCCGAGCGCGGCGTACTCGACGCCGGCATCGGTGAGGTGCTGCAGCCGATCGACATCAGTGCGCAGGCCGCCCAAGGCATCACGCTGGATCTCGTCCAGCGCGGTGTCCTCCAGGTCGGCCAGGCCGAAACGCATCCGCGCCAGCGGCGTGCGGACTTCGTGCGCCACCGCCTGCGCCAGCACGCGCTGGCTTTCCAGCAGCTGCTGCAGCTGCTCGGCCATGTGATTGAAGGCATTGGCCAGCGGCCGCACCAGCGCAGTGCCGGCGCGCGGCGCGCGGGTATCCAGCTGGCCGTCGCGCATCTGCCGGGCGGCCTGGGCCAGCTGCGAGACGTCGCGCCACAGGCGGTAGACCATCACGTACATCGGCAGCGCCACGGCCACCATCAGGATCAGCAGCAGGATCGCCACGCCTGACACTTCGCTGTCCTGCCAGCCCTCGTCAGGCAGCGCTTCGTCCAACGGCCCCAGCATCACCGCGTAGTCGCTGTCGCCGATCCGCTGCAGGCTGCGCATGTGCTCCAGGTCGATCTGCACCCGGCCGTTGCTGAAGGGGGGGCGCTGGCTGGCCGGCAGCGCCTTCATCGCCTCTGCCAACGGCACCATGCGCAGGGCATAGGCGAAGTCGGCGTCCAGTTCGCGCGCCAGCGTCGGCCACTGCTCGCGCGGGGTTTCGGCGAAGCGGTGCTGCAGCAGGGCATGGGTGCCGCGCATCTCGGCCAGCAGTCCGGCTTCGGTGCGGTCTTCCAGCAGCGCATCCCAGGCCCACAGGCCCAGCACGATCAGTAGCAGGTGGGCGACCAGGAAGCCGATGCCGTAGCGCAGGAAGTGGAAGGCGTGGCCGCGCATCGCCGAGGGCGTGCGCTTCATCCCCATGCCGAGCGGCTGAACAGGTAGCCGCGGCCACGCACGGTCTTGATCCGCTCCGGTTGTTCAGGGTTGTCGCCCAGCTTGCGGCGCAGGCGCGAGATGCGTGCATCGATCGAACGGTCCAGGCCGTCGAAGGCGATCCCGCGCAGGCCGCGCAGCAGCGCATCGCGGTCCAGGATCTGGCCGGCATTGCTGGCCAGCAGGAACAGCAGGTCGAACTCGGCAGTGGTGAGCTCCAGCAGCGCGCCCTGCAGGTGCACGTTGCGGGTGGACGGGTCGATGCTCAGCTCGCCGAAGCGGAGGCTGCCGTCGCGTGGTTCGACCCGGCGGTGGCGGCGCAGGTGGGCGCGCAGGCGGGCCAGCAGCACCCGTGGTTCGATCGGCTTGCCGATGTAATCATCGGCGCCCAGTTCCAGTCCCAGCACCTGGTCGATGTTGTCGGTGCGGGCGGTCAGCACGCAGATGATGCCGTCATAGTGGGGGCGGATCTGCCGACACACTTCGAAACCATCCTGGTCGGGCAGGCCGACATCGAGCAGGACCAGGGCGGGCTTGTCGGCCAGGATCCGGGCCACCGCACGCTCACCGCTGCGCTCGTGGGCCACCTGGTAGCCATGCCGCTGCAGATAGTCGCTGACCATCGTACCCAGGCGGGCATCGTCTTCGACCAGTACGATATCCAGCATTTTCAAGGCCTCCGTGGACGCACACGTACCGCCACGGCACGAGCGCGGCGATGCTATCCCAGCCTTCGGGCCGCCCGGGTCCCGGGGGCGGGCGCCATTCAGCCGGGGTTGCTGGCGCACGGGCCGGGCCTCAGGCCTGGCAACAACTTGGCGTCCAGCATAGCCTGATGCTGTTACAAAACGTTACCTTCGTGATACGCACGGTGACCATCGCTGACAGCAATGCGACTGACGCAGGGCCGGGGGCGGGCCGAGCATGGAGTCTCCTCCGCTCCGCGTGTCGCTCCCATGTCGCCCGCCGCCGCCTGCCTGCTGAACCCGTCCCGCCGCTGCCGCTGCGGAGGTGCCCGATGAGCGGCGTGGTCGGGGCCTGGCTGCCGCCCGCCGAGGACGAACACCTGCTGCAGCAGCTGGCGCCAATGCTGCGCGCCCTGCAGCAGCGCGGCCGGGGGCGCATCGGCTACTGGACCGACGCCGAGGCCGGCCTGGCGCTGGGCCACTGCCGGGCGCCAACCGATACGCCGTTGCAGCCCCTGAGTTCGGACTGTGGCCGTTACGTGCTGTGCCTGGATGGCCGGTTGTACAACCGGGCCGACCTGCAGTCGCAGCTGCGCGATCTGCCACGCAGCTGCAGCGATGCGCGGCTGCTGCTGCAGGCGATCATCGAATGGGGCGTGGAACGGGCGCTTTCCCGCATCGAGGGCGCGTTCGGTTTCAGCGTATGGGACCGCGAGTCGCGCGAACTGTGGCTGGCCCGCGACCCGGTTGGCGAGCGGCCGCTGTACTACGGCTGGTACCAGGGCCGGTTCCTGTTCGCCTCGGAAATGAAGGCACTCCAGGCCTTTGCCGGTTTCGCCCCGAGCATCGACCAGGATGCGCTGAGCCTGCTGCTGCGCCATGACTACGTGCCGGCACCGCACACCATCTACCGCGGCATCCACAAGCTGGTGGCAGGCACGATGCTGCGCATCGATCTGAATGACCATGCGGCTGGCGGCTCCAGCCAGGCCGCACAGGGTGGTTCACGCTACTGGTGCGCACGCGATGCGATGCAGAGCGCACTGCAGGAACCGCTGCAGCCGGCGCCGAGCCTCGAGCAGGCGACCGACCAGCTGGAAGCTGTGCTGCAGAAGGCCATCGCCGCACGCATGCATTCGCCGCTGGCCTGCGGCGCGTTCCTGTCCGGCGGCACCGATTCCTCGCTGGTGACGGCGATGATGCAGGCACAGTCGACGCTTCCGATCGAAGCGTGGACGGTTGGCTTCGACGATCCCGGCCATGACGAGAGCGATTGGGCCTCGCAGGTCGCGCGGCATCTGGGCGTGCAACACCACCTGCACCGGATGGACGCGCGACAAGGCCTGGATCTGCTGCAGCGGCTGCCGCAGGTCTGGTGCGAACCGTTCGCCGATGCCTCGCAGCTGCCGACCCTGCTGGCCAGTGAACTGCTGGGCGCGCGCAAGCCGGTGGCCCTCACCGGCGACGGTGGCGATGAACTGTTCTTCGGCCACCCCAGCTATGGCCGCGCGCTGCGCAATGCGCGCCTGTGCGGTGGCCTGCCGGACTGGGTGCGTGATCTGGCGCGGCGCAGCGGCAACCGCATGAATGTCGAGCGCGGCCGCCTGGGCGGCTGGCGCGCACTGGTGGCGGAAGTCGCCGCCAACGACGTGGAAGGTCACTACCTGCAGCGCGTGACGCGCTGGCGGCAGCCGGCGCAGGTGGTGCTGGGTGCACGCGAGCCGATGACGATCTTCCAGCAGCAGGACACGGCGCTGCCGGCCGAGGCCCGCATCCAGCTGCTGGATTTCCGCATGGATCTGGCCGAGGGCATCCTCGCCAAGGTTGATCGTGCGGGCATGGCGGCGGGCGTGGAGACGCGCGCGCCGCTGCTGGACATGGAGGTGGTGCGGTTGGCCTGGCGCCTGCCGCAGCACCTGAAGTACCACGATGGGGAGCACAAGCGGATCCTCAAGCATCTGCTGGCACGCTATCTGCCGGAGCCGCTGGTGTATCGCCCCAAGCGCGGCTTCGGACCGCCGATGGCGCGCTGGTTGGCGGGCCCGCTGCGCGACTGGGCGGAGGCACTGCTGGACCCGCAGCTGCTGCGCAACCAGGGCTGCTTCGATGCGGCACGCGTGCGCGGCATCTGGGAAGCGTTCCTGCGGGGTGAGCGCAAGTGGCACACGCACCTGTGGAACGTGTTGATGTTCCAGGCGTGGCACCAGCACTGGCACGGTGGTCGCGGGCGCTGAGCCGTTCCTGCATCGCGTGCGGCGGGTTCAATCTGCGCGGCGCAGGGCGGATGCCCTTGCGTACGAATGTCCTCCGGCGCCGGCCGTTGGCCGTCACCTCCCCCTTTACTTCGTACGCAAGGGCATCCGCATGGCGTTCGGAGTTTGTCGGCGCTTCCATGAAAGGCGGCCGCGTGCTGCGCTTTCCTCACCGCACGCCGAGCCTCGTCGGGGCGGGCAGGGGTTTGGGCAAAGTAAAGGAGGAGGTGACGGCCAACGGCCGGCGCCGGGGGACATTTGCCCAGGCCCCTGCCTGCCCCGACGGGGCCCGTCAGTTCGCGGGGAATCGGGACGAAGACACGCGTGTGGCGGATTCATTCTGCGTGGCGCCGGGCGGATGCCCTTGCGTACGAATGTCCTCCGGCGCCGGCCGTTGGCCGTCACCTCCCCCTTTACTTCGTACGCAAGGGCATCCGCCCGGCGTTCGGAGTTTGTCGGCGCTTCCTTGAAAGGCGGCCGCGCGTGCTGCGCTTTCCTCACCGCACGCCGAGCCTCGTCGGGGCGGGCAGGGGTTTGGGCAAAGTAAAGGAGGAGGTGACGGCCAACGGCCGGCGCCGGGGGACATTTGCCCAGGCCCCTGCCTGTCCCGGCGGGGCCCTTCAGTTCGCGGCGAATCCAGACGAGGAAGCGCTCTTCAATGCAGACGCCAGGCAAAAAAAGACCCGGCAGAGGGAGGGATCTGCCGGGTCCGGATTGCGTGGGGGGAGGGACCCACGCAATGAGCGTTGCGTCGCGTCAGTGGTTGTTCGCGTCCGCCGTTGATTCGTTGTAGCCCTGCACCAGTTCGGACCAGGCCTTGCCGGCCTGCAGGCCGAGACCGACCACGTCCTGCTGGGCCTGGCCCAGCCGCTGCAGGTTGTCCTGCCACAGCTGTGCGCCCTTGTTGAGCATCCCGGCCGTGTCGTCACTACGGGCCAGTTCCCCCAACCAGCCGCCGGTCGCGGTCAGGTTGCGCTCCATCGCCTTCAGCTGCACGCCGAACATGCTTTCCGCGTTCTCCAACGCCAACCGGTTCGCGCGGGTTGCTGCGGCTGCGAGCTGGCGGGTGGCATCACTGAAGCGATCGCTGAAGGCGGCGGCCATGGGGGCATCAGGGAGTGGCTTGATGCATTGCAGCATACGCCGTTGATGCGGCAATGCAACAAAAATAACAAAGGCGCCCCAGGCGCCTTTGAAACACCTTTTAGATCAATGGGTTGATCAGGCCGTCGGGCCGCGGTAGCGGCAGCCGGAGGTGCAGGTTTCGTGCACGGTGATCTCGCTCAGCGCCGGCAGGCTGGGCTTGAGTTCGTTCCAGATCCACACCGCCAGGTTCTCGCTGGTTGGGTTCTCCAGGCCGGGGATGTCATTGAGGTAGTGATGGTCCAGGCGGTCGTAGATCGGCTGGAAGGCCGCCTTCACGTCGCCGAAGTCCATGATCCAGCCGGTCTGCGCCCCCGGCTCGCCCTCGACCTTCAGTTCCACCCGGAACGAGTGGCCATGCAGACGCGCGCACTTGTGCCCCGGCGGCACGTTGGGGAGGCGGTGCGCCGCCTCGAGCATGAAGACTTTGAAGATTTCCATGGCGCGATTGTACGCCGCAGGTGGCCGGCCATCCTGAGCGGATGTTGGGCTTTCGTGAAGTAACTCTTTCCATCCGGATGAAGAGATGATAACTTCTCTTATATCCGTATGAAGAGATGTTATTGACCGGACCCCGGCCAGGCATGGACTACTGCGGAACTACGTCGCCCTTTCCACCTCCCCCACATCGTCATGCCCAAGCACACCCTGCTCGTGGCGGCCCTGGCCGTCGCTCTGGCCGCGCCTTTGTCCGCCGCCGCCGAAACCTCCGCCGATGCCAGTGGCGAAGCCAGTACCCTGGCCGCCGTGCGCGTCACCGGTTCCAACATCAAGCGCACCGATACCGAGGCTTCCAACCCGGTGCAGGTGATCGGCCGCCAGCAGCTGGAACAGACCGGCAAGGCCACCGTGGCCGATGTGCTGCGTTCGATCTCGGCCAACACCGGCAACGCCAGCAACGAAACCACCAACAATGGTTGGGCGTCCGGCTCGGCCGGCATCGGCCTGCGTGGCCTGTCGCAGAAAAACACGCTGGTGCTGCTCAACGGCCGTCGCCTGGCCAACTACGGCTTCCCGGCCGGTGGCCTGTCCGACACCTTCGTCGATCTCAATGCGCTGCCGCTGGTCGCGGTCGAGCGCATTGAGGTGCTCAAGGACGGCGCCTCGGCGGTGTACGGCTCCGACGCCGTGGCCGGCGTGGTCAACATCATCACCCGGCAGAACTTCGAAGGCGCCGAGATCGGCGGCAGCTTCGGCGGTGCCGACCAGGGCGGCCTGCACGAGCAGAACCTGAAGTTCGTCGGCGGCCTGGGTGATCTCGACACCGATGGCTACAACATCCTCTTCAGCCTGCAGGGGTACAACCGCGAGCGCCTGGACCAGGACGAACGCAACCTGACCAGGAGTGGCATCTACACCGACAAGCCGGGTGGCCGCTGGAACGGCTGGTCGGCCAAGGGCGCGCGCTACCTGGTCAACGGCGTCTCGGTGCCGATGCTCGATGCCAACGGTAACTGCCCGACCGGCACCACCCGCGTGGCCAGCGCACCGATCGACGGCCTGGCCGGCGACACCTGCGGCTTCAACCAGGCACCGTTCACCACGCTGATCCCCTCGACCAAGCGCTACCAGGCCTACGCCAACGGTACGTTCCGCCTGAACGACAACGTCGAAGCGTTCGGCGAAGTGCTGTACAGCCAGATCAAGAGTGCCGCGTGGTTCGGCAGCAGCCCGTTCTTCACCCTGGAGAGCGGCCGCTTCGCACTGAACGCGAACAGCGGCCTGGCAGAGCCGGTGTCGTCGCTGCTGCCGGCCAACAATCCGTACAACCCGTACGGCCGCGCGATCCCGATCGAGTACACCTTCTTCGACCTGGGCGGCACGATCAAGACCAACCGTTCCACTGCCTACCGCGGCGTGTTCGGCCTGCGTGGCACCACCGCGTCGTGGGACTGGGAAGTGGCCGCGTTCGGTGCACGCAGCAGCGAGCGCGAGAGCGTGTCCGGTGGCTTCGCCAACCGCTGGGCGCTGGCCGACGCGCTGGCCACGGGCAGCTACAACCTGCTCAACCCGGCGGCCACGCCGCAGTCGGTGCGTGATTCGATCAACATC
Organism: Stenotrophomonas sp. YJH_SMC_19; assembly: GCF_059367915.1. Taxonomy (NCBI): domain Bacteria; kingdom Pseudomonadati; phylum Pseudomonadota; class Gammaproteobacteria; order Lysobacterales; family Lysobacteraceae; genus Stenotrophomonas; species Stenotrophomonas sp. YJH_SMC_19. Next base: position 214,966 of record NZ_JCAFRI010000003.1, on the reverse strand, counting down.
GCCACGCTGCGCCCGGCCGAATCCAAGCTGCAGGGCATCGATGCGAAGATTTCCGGCCGCCTGGGCCACACCTGGGCCGGCGAGATCGGCTTCGCCGCCGGCGCCGAGTGGCGCCGCGAAAAGCTCGACTCCAACAATCCGTGGCAGATCGATGCCGGCCTGCAGGTGCGCCCGGCCATTGCCGAAGTACACGGCAAGCGCCAGGTCAGTGCCGCCTACGCCGAAGTGAACGTGCCGCTGGCCTCGACGCTGGAGCTGTCCGCCGCCGCGCGCGCTGATCACTACGATGATTTCGGCGATGCGTTCTCGCCGAAGATCGGCCTGCGCTGGCAGCCGCTGGATGTCCTGCTGGTGCGTGCGTCGGCGTCGAAGGGCTTCCGTGCACCGTCGCTGTCGGAAAACTCCAACAGCACCAGCATCGCCTACGGCAGCGTGGTCGACCCGCGTGATCCGGACGTGCCGGGCTCGCGCCAGAACCCCACCTTCTTCACCGTCGGCAACAACGAACTGAAGCCGGAGCGCACCAGGAGCGTCAACTTCGGTGTGGTGCTGTCGCCGTGGGCCAACACCAACCTGAGCGTGGACTACTACCGCATCCAGCTGGACAACCTGGTCGGCACCAACAACACCCAGACCCTGGTCAACGACAACGTGGCCGGCGCCGTGCAGCGCGATGAGCGTGGCAAGCTGCAGGCGGTCTACAACCGCTACCAGAACCTGAGCGAGCTGAAGACCTCGGGCATCGATGTCGAGCTGCGCCAGCGCATCCCGACCGCGGCACTGGGTGACTTCACCGTGTCCTCGGCCTACACCCACGTGCGCGACTACCGTCGCCCGACCGTGGTCGGTGGGCCGCTGGTCGACTACGCCGGCAGCAACCTGGGCGCGACCCTGCCCAAGGACAAGGCCACCACCACGCTGGACTGGAAGTACGGTGATTTCAACGCAGCCGTGACCTGGTACTACACCAGCAGCTACCGCCAGGAGGCCAGCACCGCCGCCAAAGCCGTGCAGCAGCGCGTCGGCAGCTACAGCCAGTACGACCTGTACCTGGCCTACACCGGCATCGACAAGCTGACCGTGTATGCCAAGGTGCAGAACCTGGCCGACAAGACGCCGCCGTACGACGCCTCGTTCCCGGGCATCCGCGCGCCGTACGACTTCAGCCAGTACGACCTGCGTGGCCGCTACTTCACGCTGGGCTTCGATTACCGCTTCTGATCCATCCGCCGCGGCCGGTCACCTGAGGGGACCGGCCGCGCGATCGTCTGCCGTTGTGTTCCAGGGGAGTCACCGTGTCCTTGCATCGCCGTGCCGTTCTTCCGTTGCTGCTTGCCGCCGCCACCGCCCTGTCCTCGCCGCAGCCGGCGCGGGCACAGAGCGCGTACTTCTTTCCGCAGGTCACCGACGCAGCGGCGTTCGATGCAGCGGTGCCGACGCCGGAGCAGTTCCTCGGCTACCCGATCGGCAGCCGTTACACCCGGCACGACCAGCTGGTGGCGTACTTCCAGGAACTGGCGAAACGCTCGGACAAGATCAGCGTGCGCGAGATCGGCCGCAGCTATGAAGGCCGCCCGCTGTTGATCGCCACCGTCACCGCTGCAGGCAATCATGCGCGGCTGGAACAGATCCGCCAGCAGCACGCCACCCTGGCCGATCCGGCGCAGCCGCGCAGCGCCGCCGGTGACAGCCCGGTGGTGGTGTGGCTGGGCTACAGCGTCCACGGCAACGAGACCTCCAGTGCCGAGGCAGCGATGCTGACGGCGTACTACCTGGTGGCCAACCGCAGCGCAGAAACCCAGCAATGGCTGCAGCAGGCAGTGGTGCTGTTCGATCCGGCGCAGAATCCGGATGGTCGTGACCGTGCTGCCAACTGGCACAACGCCTGGGCGTCCGACCCAGCTTCTGCCGACCCCGCCGACAAGGAACACGTCGAGCCGTTCCCGCAGGGTCGTACCAACCACTACTTCACCGATCTCAACCGCGACTGGCTGGCCCTGACCCAGCAGGACTCACGGCCGAAGGTGGAGGTGTTCCACCAGTGGTACCCGAACGTGCAGATCGACTTCCACGAAATGGGCAAGGACAGCACCTACTACTTCGAGCCCTCGCCGAAGAGCATGCACAGCCCGCTGATTCCGGCGGCGTCGTATGAATTCAACAAGACCCTCGCCAAGTACCACGCGCAGGCGCTGGATGCGCTGGGGTCGCTGTACTACACCGGCGAGAATTTCGACAACTTCTCGCCGGTGTACGGTTCCACCTATCCGGACTTCCATGGCGCTGTCGGCGTTACCGTCGAGCAGGCCAGCTCGCGCGGCCGCGTGCAGGAATCGGTGAATGGCCTGCTGACCTTCCCCTTCACCATCCGCAACCAGGTCGCCACCGGGCTGGGCACGGTGCGTGGCGCGGTGACCGAGCGCAGCGGCCTGTTCGACCTGCAGAAGCAGTTCTTCCAGAGCGCGCTGAAGCAGGCTGCGCAGCAGCCTGTGAAAAGCTTCGTGTTCGGCGATGCGCATGACCCGGCCCTGACCCGTCGCCTGCTGGAACTGCTGCTGCTGCACCGGATCGAGGTGCGCGCACTGGACCGTGCCGTCACTGTCGATGGGCAGCGCTTCGATGCCGGCAGCGCCTACGTGGTGCCGGTGCAGCAGGCGCAGTTCCGCCTGGTGCATTCGATCTTTGCCGAGACGCCGCCGATCAAGGGTGATGTGTTCTACGGCAGCACCAGCTATGCGATCGCACCGGCCTACGGTGTGGCCTTCGCGGGCAGCCGCAGCCGCATCGAAGGCGGTGCGCGCGTAACCGCGCTGCCGGCGGAGCAGGGCGCGGTGCTGGGCGGCGAGGCCGGATTCGCCTACGCCATCGACTGGCGCGACTACAACGCCGGGCGCGCGCTGGCCGCGCTGCAGGGCAAGGGCGTGAATGCACGCGCGGCATTCCAGCCGTTCACCACCGCGACCGCGCAGGGTGACGTCAGCTTCGCCGCCGGCAGCCTGGTCATTCCGGTTGCCGGGCAGTCGCTGCAGGGCGCGGCGCTGCTCGAGACAGTGACATCGGCCGCGCGCGAGGCGGGCGTACAGGTCCACGCGCTGTCCAGCGGCCGGAGCCGCGAAGGCATCGACCTCGGCAGTGACGGCGTCAAGGCGCTGCGCAAGCCTGCGGTGGCACTGGTGATGGGCGAGGGCGTGGCCGCCACCGAAATCGGATCGGCGTGGTTCCTGCTCGACCAGCAGCTGCAGTTGCCGGCCAGCAAGCTGGATCCGCAGCAGCTGGGCAAGGTACCGCTGGACCGCTACACCACGATCGTGCTGTCCGGTGGCACCTACACGGGCGTCGATGCCACGGCGGTGGCTGCACTGAAGCGCTGGGTGCAGGCCGGAGGTTCACTGGTGACCTACGGCAGTGCCTCGAAGTGGGCGATCGAGCAGAAGCTGGCCGACGGCGAAAAGCTCGGCAAGGAAGAAGACGCTGCTGACGAAAGCCGCCGTGCGTTCGGCGATCAGCGCGACATTGCCGCGATCGAGCGGATCAGCGGCAACATCCTCAGTGCCGATGTGGATACCAGCCATCCGTTGGCGTTCGGCGTGCCGCGCCGGCAGCTGGCGATCAACAAGGAGAACACGGTGACGCTGCAGCCGAGCGCGAACCCGTTTTCCACGGTGGTGCGCATCGACACGCCGCCGCGGGTGAATGGCTATCTGTCCGAGCGCAATCGCGCGCGGGTGGCAGGCAGTGCGTGGCTGCTGGTGTCGGCGCAGGGGCAGGGCAATGTGGTGCTGTTCGCCGATGACCCGGCGCACCGCAAGTACTGGCACGGAACGGACCGACTGCTGATCAACGCGATCTTCTTCGGGAATCTGGTGAATCCGAGTAAAGCGCGGGGTTGAGGGTTTGCGCGCCTTTGTTGACGCGTGTGGGGGAGGCCGGGCGGGCTGCGCAGGACACGCTGTAAATACGTCCATGTAAGCTCGATCGGCGCATCCATGCGCCTCACGGTCCTGCGCAGCCCGCCCGCCCTCCCCTCGACAGTTTCCTGCGGGCGCGGACGCATCGAACCCCAAGGCGGGAGCAAGGGCAGACGCAAAGCCAGGAATTGCGGCTTCGGCTTTTGATTTTGAATTTGAATTTGATCTTTCTTCTCCCGGCTACCCGGCGGGACAAGAAGGCGCAGGTAATGCTTGAAGCGGATGGGCATGGGGGCAGCGCAGAACCGTTGGCGCCATGGATGGCGCCATCGAGCTTACATGGACGTATTTACAGCGTGTTCTGCGCTGCCCCCATGCCCATTCGCCCTCGGTACTGCCACCGCGTGCTTTATCACCCGGTAGCCCGCAACAAAAAAGGACGGCGCGTCAGCGCCGTCCCTCGATAGCCCCCGCGCAGCGGGAAGCACGCTCCATGTCGGCTGGGATCAGCCGGCGCGACCACCGCCGCCACCCTGGCCACGACCACGGCCGCCACCATTGCCACCACCGCCACGGCGCTGGCCCTGGCCGGCGCCTGCACGCTGCTGGCCATTGCCACCGCCTTCGCGGCGGCCACCGCCGGCCTTCTTCGGGCCTGCGTGCGCGTGGCGCGGCGCATCACCGTGCGGACGGCGCGCATGGCTCTTGCGCGGTGCGCGCTCGCCGGTATCGTGCTCGGCCTTGCCCGGCGCACTGTTGCCCCAGCGGATCGGCGTCTGCAGCTCGAAGCCCGGCACATCGCGGATGTCCATGTCGCGGCCCAGCAGGCGCACGATCGCACGCAGCAGCTTCACTTCATCCTGTGCCACCAGCGAAATCGCCTGGCCGGTCGCGCCGTTGCGGCCGGTACGGCCGATGCGGTGCACGTAGTCCTCGGCCACCATCGGCAGGTCGAAGTTGATCACCTTCGGCAGCTCGTTGATGTCGATGCCGCGCGCAGCGATATCGGTCGCCACCAGCACGGTCACGCGGCCGGCCTTGAAGTCACCCAGTGCACGCAGGCGCTGTCCCTGGCTCTTGTTGCCGTGGATCGCCGCGGTCTTGATGCCCGACTTTTCCAGGAACGAGGCCAGCTTGTCGCTGCCGTGCTTGGTGCGGGCGAACACCAGGGTCTGCTCGCGGCTGTCCTGCGCCAGCAGGTGCAGCAGCAGGTCGCGCTTGCGACCGGCATCGACCGGGTGCACGCGGTGGGTGATGGTTTCGGCCACGGTGTTCTTCGGCGTCACCTGGATCTGTTCCGGGTTGCGCATGAACTCCAGCGCCAGCTGGCGGATGTTGTCCTCGAAGGTGGCCGAGAACAGCAGGGTCTGCCGGTTCTGCTTCGGCAGCTTGGCCAGGATGCGCTTGATCGACGGCAGGAAGCCCATGTCGAGCATGCGGTCGGCTTCGTCCAGCACCAGCAGTTCAATGCCGGACAGGTCGATGCTGCGACGCTCCAGGTGGTCGATCAGGCGGCCCGGGCATGCCACCAGCAGGTCCACGCCACGGCGCAGGATGTCCAGCTGGTTGCCCATGCCGACACCGCCGTAGATGCAGGCGCTGGGAATGCGCAGGTACTTGCTGTAGCCGCGCAGGCTGTCGTGCACCTGGGTGGCCAGTTCGCGGGTCGGTGCCAGGATCAGCGCGCGCGGCTTGCGCGGGCCGCTGCGCACTTCCTGCGAGGCGGTGCCCAGGTGCTGCAGCAGCGGCAGGCCGAAGGCGGCGGTCTTGCCGGTGCCGGTCTGTGCGCCGGCCAGCAGGTCACGACCGGCCAGTGCCAGCGGGATCGCCTGCTGCTGGATCGGGGTCGGGTTTTCGTAGCCCTGCTCGGCAAGCGCACGCAGCAGGAAGGGCGCCAGGCCCAGCGATTCAAAAGACATTGAGTTTGCTCCAAGTACAAGAAACGCCTGTCCGAACGGACAGACGGGGGCAGATCAAACTGATCGGCTGACTCGGAGCGTTCCCGTGAACCGCGCTGCGAGAATTGGGTGCAGCCGGCACGAAGCGCAGGCTGGAATGCGTGACGAACGGCGTCGGAGTGGGGGCGGGCGAAGAGGGCGGACCCTGGTCGCCGGCGATCCCGGAGGGAAACGGACGGCCGCTGCAGACCGTGCAAGTCTAAACGATGTTTGAGACTTCACGCAAAAAGACCTGTTCAGGTAGGGGTTCTCTCTGCAGGGCTGCGCCCTGCACCCGCAGAGGCTGAAGCAACGTCAAAGGCCGGGTTCCTGTGGGAGGCGGGGTGGGTCCGGTGGCAGGGGGCGCTGCAAGTACGTCCATGTAAGCTCGGTCGCCGCTTGCTCGTGTGCGCAGTCCTGCGCACACGGCAAGACCGGGGTTGGGCGTCCTGCCCAACCCGCCCGAGGCATGCCTCGGGCCCATGCGGCTCACGCCCCTGCCACCGGACCCACCCCGCCTTCGACAGTTTCCTGCGATCTGTCAGATCTCATTCGATTTATCTCGATATCTGATGGATTTCGACGATGAATGACGTGGATGTTCGATCCGTCATCGGGAACCTGTCGGGGGTGGGGAGGTGTGGGTGGGCAGGACCGTTGGCGCCATGGATGGCGCCATCGAGCCCCCAGGGATGGGTTTACGGCGTGTCCTGCCCACCCACACCGCCCCGCCCAACCAGCAGAAAGCCAGAGCCGCTTTTGACGTTGCCGTTGCTGTTGCATTGAGCATGTGCAGGGCTGCAAGCCCTGCCGAACCCCCCACTACGGTAGGGTGGGCCGATGCCGCGCTGCAGCTTGGCGTCGCCGCAGATTTGATTACACTTGAAACTTGTTTGCCCACGACTCCGGACACCCACCCATGAAGCTTGGTTCTTTGAAGGAAGGCGGCCGCGACGGCATCCTGATCGTCGTCTCGCGTGACCTGCGCCACGGCGTGCGCGCCACCGGCATTGCCGCCACCCTGCAGCAGGCTCTGGAAGATTGGAGCCACATCGCGCCGCGCCTGAACGCCCTGTACGAATCGCTCAATGCCGGCGACGCCGACGGCGTGTTCGACCTCGACCCGCAGGCCCTGGCCGCGCCGATGCCGCGCGCCTATGAATTCGTCGACGGCAGTGCCTACCTGCCGCACGTCGAGCGCGTGCGCCGCGCCCGTGGCGCCGAGGTGCCGGAGAGCTTCTACACCGATCCGCTGATGTACCAGGCCACCAGTGCCGGCTTCTACGGCCCGCGCGATGCGGTCAAGGTGGTCAGCGAGGAGTACGGTATCGACCTGGAAGCGGAGATCGTGGTGATCACCGACGACGTGCCGATGGCGGCCACCCCGGAACAGGCTGCGGGCCACATCCAGCTGGTCGGCCTGGTCAACGATGTGTCGCTACGCAACCTGATTCCGGGCGAGCTGGCCAAGGGCTTCGGCTTCCTGCAGTCCAAGCCGCGCTCGGCGCTGTCGCCGGTGTTCGTCACCCCCGACGAACTGGGCGCTGCGTGGCAGGACAGCAAGGTGCACCTGCCGCTGCTGACCCACATCAACGGCAAGTGGTTCGGTGCACCGGAAGCGGGCGTGGACATGCAGTTCAATTTCGCCCAGTTGGTCGCGCATGCGGCCAAGACCCGTCCGTTGGGCGCCGGGACCATCGTCGGCTCGGGCACCATCGCCAATGAAGACACCAGCAAGGGTGCCTCGTGCTTCGCCGAGCAGCGCGTGGTCGAAACCCTGCGCGACGGCAAGCCGAGCACGCCCTTCATGTCGTTCGGCGACGTGGTCCGCATCGAGATGCTCGATGCCGCCGGTAACAGCATCTTCGGTGCGATCGAGCAGCGCATCGAACAGGCCGCCAAGCCCTGAGCATGGAGGCGGCCATGGAGATTCCGGTCGACGACGGCATCGTGCTGTACACCTACTGGCGATCCAGCGCCGCCTACCGCGTGCGCATCGGTCTGGAGCTGAAGGGCTTGGCCTGGGAGGCGCGGCCGGTGCATCTGGTGCGCGACGGCGGCGAACAACACCTGGACGCCTATCGCAGGCTCAATCCGCAGCAGCTGGTGCCGACGCTGCTGCACGAAGGGCATGCGCTGACGCAGTCGCTGGCGATCGTCGAGTACCTGGACGAGCGCTTCCCGCAGGTGCCGCTGCTGCCGGCCGATGCCGCCGGCCGTGCGCGGGTGCGGGCACTGGCCCAGCTGGTGGCCTGCGACATCCACCCGATCAACAACCTGCGGGTGATGCAGTACCTGGAGCGCAGTCTGCAGCTGCCGGCCGATGCACGCACGCAGTGGACGCTGCACTGGATTGCCGAGGGCTTTGCGGCGATGGAAGCGCTGTTGGCCAACAGCCGTGACACCGGCACCTTCTGCCACGGTGACCGCCCCGGGCTGGCCGACCTCTGCCTGCTGCCGCAGCTGTACAACGCCCATCGTTTCGGCCTGGACCTTGCGCCGTACCCGACCCTTCGCCGCATCGAGGCCGCCTGCCAGGCGCTGGACGCCTTCGACCGCGCGCGCCCGGAAAACCAGCCCGACGCAGCCTGAAAGTAGAGGGACGGGGGGGCAAGTCGCAAGTGCATTCACGACTTAATCCCCTCCGTCCCCTTTTTGCAGCAGTTGCGCGAGATCATCGCGGAACAGTGCATAGGCCCGTTCGCGGCGCGCGCCATCGCCTTGCCGCAGCACCCACGCCGGGTGCACGGTGGCGTAGCCGCGGGTGCCTTCCTCCAGCGTGTGCCAGCGTCCACGGTCGCGCGACAGATTGAAATCACGGCCAAATACCGAGGCTGCCGCGGTTGCGCCCAGGCAGACGATGAGCTGCGGCCGCACGCGCGCGATCTCGCCCATCAGCCACGGCCGGCAGGCCTGGATGTGGCGGCTTTCCGGCCGCTTGTGCAGCCTTACCTTGCCGCGCCGCTCATGGTGGAAGTGCTTCACCGCGTTGGTCAGGTACAGCGTGGCGCGATCGATTCCCAGCTCGGCCAATGCGCGGTCCAGCAACTGGCCGGCAGGGCCGGCGAACGGCTGGCCGCGCAGATCCTCGGTATCGCCAGGCTGCTCGCCGATCACCATCACCCGCGCATCGGCCGGCCCCTGGCCGAACACCGTCTGCGTGGCGGTCTCCCACAGCGGGCACTGGCGGCAGGCGCTGGCCTGTTGTCGCAGCGTCTGCAGGGTGGCGGTATCTGGGCGCGCTGCCGCAGCGTCCCCACGCATGGGAATCCTGCGCTGGGGTGCCTGCGCGGGCCGGTCATGCATTTCCTGCACGCGATCGCCCGCATCGCGCACCAGGCGCGGCAGCAGCTGCGCCTCGGGCAGGTGGCGCCAGTATCTGGCCGGCATCTCCTGCATCATCATCCGGGTGTTGAGCCGGGCCGGATTGAAGATGCTGGCGTAATAGGTCTGCCACAGGGCCTCGCGCGCATCTTCGGCCGGGGCGTCCTCGCGGCGTGCGCCGGGGCCGAAGGCCAGCGCCTGTCCATCCCAGGCGACGCTGCGCGAAGGAGTGAGGATGGCCCAGCGCATGCCGGTGAAGCGGCGTGCGAAGAACGGCGCGACCCGGTCGACGATGTGGTGCTGTGGCTCGAACCAGGCGATGAACGCATCAGGTTGGCCAGGCACCTCGCGGAAGCGCACGAATGCCTTCATCTTGTGCGTGTCACGGCGGACGGCCTGGGCCAATGTCATCGCACGCAGCACATCGGCATCGGCGGGATTGGTCAGCACCGTGCGTTCGCCATGGGTGATCCGCCACAGCAGCCGGTACAGCAGTGACAGGCGCTGCGGTTCGCCATGGCACAGGCAGGTGTCGGCCAGTTCCAGGAATTCGCGCGGGACGCCGGGAACGCTTGCCTGTGCCGCCACCGGTGCCTGCTGCACCGGCGGCGCATCCAGCAGCGAAGCCTCGCCGCCTTCGAGCCAGTCCAATTGCTCGGGCCGCACGCCCCGCAGCAGCGCATCACGCGCGCCGTCGCGCCAGGCCTGCAGCGACCACGGCGGATCCACCCGCTGCGACCAGCGCGGCGCGTCAGGCTGCCGGCGGTGCATCGAACAGTGATCCCTGGCGCGGCGGCGGGGCCAGTTGTGCTCGCAGTGCGGCCGGGTCATCCAGTGCCTTGCGCGGGTGATGGTCGGCCAACAGCACAAACGGTAGCAGATTGCTCATCGGCGCCTTCAGGCGGGCGATGTCCGCCACGCGCAGGCGCCCGTGCCGGCGCGCCATCAGCACGCGCTCTGCATTGCGCACGCCCAGGCCGGGCACCCGCAGCAGCATTTCCTTCGGTGCACGATTCAGATCGACCGGGAAGCGTTCGGGATGGCGGATCGCCCAGGCCATCTTCGGATCGATATCCAGATCGAGCATTCCGCCCTGGGTGGTGTCGGTGATCTCGTCCACGCCGTAGCCATAGAAGCGCAACAGCCAGTCGGCCTGGTACAGCCGGTGCTCGCGTTGCAGGGGTGGGGGCTGCAGCGGCAGCTGCCGGCTGGCATCGGGAATCGGGCTGAACGCGGAGTAGTAGACCCGGCGCATCCGGTAACTGCCGTACAGGCTGTCGGCGCTGGCCAGGATCTGCTGGTCGTTGGCCCCATCCGCGCCGACGATCATCTGCGTGCTCTGCCCGGCCGGGGCGAAACGGGGAGGGCGCGGGCGTGCGTTGCGGCTGGCCGTCGGCGCCACTGCTGCGGGGGCCTTGCGCGCCTCCTTGGCTTCCTCGATGCGCCAACGCAGTTCGCCCATCGCGCCGCGTATCGAATGCACCGTCTTCTCCGGCGCCAAGGCGCTCAGCCCGGCTTCGGTCGGCAGTTCGACGTTGATCGACAGGCGGTCGGCGTAACGCCCGGCGCTGGCCAGCAGTTCCGGCGAGGCCTCGGGAATGGTCTTGAGGTGGATGTAGCCGGCGTAGCTGTGTTCTTCGCGCAGTTGCCGGGCCACCTCCACCATCTGCTCCATGGTGTAGTCCGCATTGCGGATGATGCCGCTGGAGAGGAACAGGCCCTCGATGTAGTTGCGCTTGTAGAAGTCCAGGGTAAGCGTGACCACCTCGTCGACGCTGAAGCGCGCGCGTGGCACATTGCTGGACACGCGATTGACGCAATAGGCGCAGTCGTAGACGCAGAAGTTGGTCAGCAGGATCTTCAGCAGCGATACGCAGCGGCCATCGGGCGTATAGCTGTGGCAGATGCCCATGCCCTCGGTGCTGCCGATACCGCCGCTGGCGCGCGAATCGCGCTTGCCCGAGCCGCTGGAGGCGCAGGAGGCGTCGTATTTGGCGGCATCGGCCAGAATGGCCAGCTTGCGGATGGTTTCCATTGAGGAAACCTACGGATGAGGGGTCTCATTGGATGAGACGGCCCCTGAATTCTTCAGGAAAAGGGGACGGAGGGGATTGAGTCGTAAGTGCATATACGACTTGATCCCCTCCGTCCCCTTTTTCGTGCGGTCAGAAGCCGTGGGTGATGCTGGGTGCGCCGGCCGAGAAATCCGCGTACGGGTCATGCTCGCCGCTGCTGCCTTCGGACAGGCGGAACTTCAGCGCCAGGCCATCGCGCGAGTCGGCCGCGCGCAGCGCTTCCTCCTGCTCGATGGTGCCGGCCTTGGCCAGCCGGAACAGGCACTGGTCGAAACTCTCCATGCCCTCTTCCAGCGATGCTTCCATCGCCGCCTTGATTTCGTGCACCTGGCCGCGACGCAGCAGGTCGCGGATCATCGGCGTGTTGAGCAGCACTTCGGTGGCCGGCAGGCGACGGCCTTCCTTGTTCTTCACCAGGCGCTGGCTGATCACCGCACGCAGGTTCAGCGCCAGGTTCATCAGCACGTTCTTATGCGCGCTTTCCGGGAAGAAGTTGAGGATGCGCTCGATGGTCTGGTCGGCGTTGTTGGAGTGCAGGGTGGCCAGGCACAGGTGGCCGGTTTCGGCGAAGGCGATCGCCGCTTCCATCGTCTCTGCGTCCAGGATCTCGCCGATCAGGATCACGTCCGGCGCCTCACGCATGGCGTTCTTCAGCGCGTTGTGGAAGGCATGGGTATCCAGCCCGACCTCGCGCTGGTTGACGATCGACATCTTGTGCTTGTGCAGGTACTCGATCGGGTCTTCGATGGTGAGGATGTGACCGGTGGTGGTGCTGTTGCGGTGGTCGATCATCGACGCCAGCGAGGTGGACTTGCCGGAACCGGTGGACCCCACCACCAGTACCAGCCCGCGCGGGGTCATGATGACGTCCTTCAGCACCTGCGGCAGGTTCAGCTCCTCGATGCTCGGAATCCGGCTGCGGATGGCACGGATGACCATGCCCACTTCGCCGCGCTGCTTGAACACATTGACGCGGAAGCGACCGGCATCGGGCAGGGCGATGGCCATGTTGAGTTCCAGCTCGCGCTCGAACTGCGGCACCTGGCCTTCGTCCATCAGCGAGTAGGCGATCTTCTTGACCATGCCCGGCGGCAGGCCGGTGTTGCCCAGCGGATAGAGCTTCCCCTCGATCTTGATGTAGACCGGTGCCCCGGTGGTCAGAAACATGTCCGAAGCGTTCTTTTCGGTCATCAGCTTCAGGAAGTAGCCGATATCCATTGCGAATTTTCCCCAACGAAACGGCCGACGCCCGTTGCCAGCACGGTGTCGGCTTGACGACAATGGCCGTGAACCGACAACCGGTACGGCCTCCCCAATGAAACGACTTAGCTTCGCACGAATGCGCCACAGCCTGTATGTGATGGCGTTTGCATTCGCACTGTCTGCCCCCGCCTGGGCGCAGGATGGCGCGATGGAACTGGCCCAGGCCCGGCAGGCGGTCGACAAGGCCACCCAGGCCGATGCCGACCAGTACGCCCCGGACCTGATCGGGCTGGCCCGGCAGGGGCTGGAGCAGGCCCAGCGCGCCGCCGGCGACCGCCGCGAGCGCAAGAATGCCCCGGCCATGGCCCTGCGTGCCGCCGCCGATGCCGACCTGGCCCGCGTGCGCAGCGAGGAAGCCACCGTGACCGCCCAGCTGCAGCTGCGCCGCAACGAGGTCAACCAGCTGCAACGCCAGCTGTCGACCGGGGAGGATCGCCGGTGAAGCCGATGACTGCCGCAACCCTGGCCGCGCTGCTGGCGCTGCCGACCCTGGCCGTGGCCGCCGACAACCCGATGGTGGCGCAGCTGAGCCAGCGCCTGATGGCCATCCAGGCCAACCCGGATACCGCTGAGCTGGGCGCCTTCGAGCGCATGCAGGCCCAGCAGGCCATCGCCACCCTGGACAAGGCCAAGCGCCGCGACCAGGAGCTGGCCACCTACCTGGCCGAGCGCCGGGTGGAGATCGCCGAGACGGCCGTGCGTACCGCGCTGGCCGCCCGCGAGGTCGACCGCCTGGAGCGGACCCGCAGCGACCTGCTGATCGAGGCCAGCCGCCGCGACGCCGCCCGCGCCCGCCAGGAGGCCGAGCAGCTGCGCATGCAGGCACAGATGCAGGCCGAGGAGGCTGAACGCCTGCGCCAGGCCGCCGAGGCCGAGACCCTGGCCCGCCAGGACGCCGAGAACGCCCTGACCAGCGTCGCCGGCAAGCAGCAGCAGCGCCTCAGCGCCGCCCAGCAGAACGCCGCCAAGCTCGCCCGCGAGGAAGCCGAGCTGGTGTCCGGTCAGAAGCTGCCGGGCTCGAAGTTCGATGGCCGCGGCGAGGTCTTCACCTTCCGTGGCGATGCGTTTGCCGCCGGCGCCTCCAGCCTGTCCGGCGGCGCCCGCAACCAGGCCAAGGCGTTGGCCGAATACCTGAACATCGGCAAGAAGGGCCGCCTGCGCATCGAGGCTTACGACAGTGCCAACGGCGTAGGCCAGAAGCGTGCCGAGGCCCTGCGCGATGCCCTGGTTGCGGCGGGTGTCGCGAGCAACCGGATCCAGCTTGCCGGCAAGAAGGCGGCCTCCACCCAGGCACGTTCAGCCGAAGTCATCATCGCCCCGTAATTGCTTGATATTGTTTGTTTTTCGTTGTGATGAGCATTCAGCCTGAACCCCGCCCCGGCGGGGTTCGGTCTTTTTGACGCAGGGGTCTTGTACCCCGCCTTGAGCAGGCGTAGGGTCAATCGTCCGGGACGCAATGCCGCGGACCGGACGATGGGAGGGCCGGGCCGATGCAAGCAGGGCGCGAACCGCAGCAGATCGACGTGCGCAGGCCAGTGCCGCAGGTCGTTGCAGGCGTCCAGGTGGCCATCGACCGGCACTCCTCCATGAACAACGCCCCGTGCCTCGCGGCCGGGGCGTTCGTGTATCTGTCGAAGGAGGTCCATCATGTTTGAAGATCAGCCCCAGAGCGAGATCGACGCACGTCGCGCGCGTGATCCGGAGTTCAGGGCACTCCATGACCAGCACCGCAAGTTGAACAAGAAGTGCATGGACGCGGAGTTGGGTGTACTCCCGATCGATGATGTCACCCTGGGTCGCATGAAGCGCGAGAAGCTGCTGGCCAAGCAACGACTTCTGCGAATGTACGAAACACCGCTCCCAACGACGTCCCCCACGCTTTGACGCACCCCGTCACGCCCGGAACGGCGTGACCCGGCAATCGATGGCCCCGCCGGGCGCTCCTGCCCCGGCATCGCGGCACCGCCGATGAGGCGGCCGCGCCAAGGCACCACAGGCGGTGGTGCCTTGGCCTGCAGGCACAACTCACCGATGCGGGCGGTACCGGTCTCCTCGTCGATCCGGGGCCGTCCGCATCTCTTTCTGCGGGCTTGTGGGCCGTCGCCGCGCCGACCTGACATTCATCGCCATCCGACGGATAATCACCGGTCCGGCCCTCTGCGGCGCGAACCGAAAGTCCTCCGAATGCCCATTCATTCTTCCGTCCTCGAACTCATCGGCCAGACCCCGATCGTCAAGGCCCAGCGCCTGGACACCGGCGTCTGCGAGCTCTACCTGAAGCTCGAAAGCGCCAACCCGGGCGGATCGATCAAGGATCGCATCGGCCTGTCGATGATCGAGGCGGCGGAGAAGCGTGGCGACCTGAAGCCGGGTGCGACCCTGGTGGAAGGTACCGCCGGCAACACCGGCCTGGGCCTGGCCCTGGTCGCGCAGCAGAAGGGCTACAAGCTGATCCTGGTCGTTCCCGACAAGATGAGCCGCGAGAAGATCTTCAACCTGAAGGCGATGGGCGCCGAAGTACGCTTGACCCGCTCGGACGTGGCCAAGGGCCATCCGGAGTACTACCAGGACCTGGCCAAGACCATCGCCGAGCAGACCCCGGGCGCCTACTTCATCAACCAGTTCGGCAACCCGGACAACCCGGCCGCGCATGAATTCGGCACCGGCCCGGAAATCCTGGAGCAGATGGGCGGCGACCTCGACGCCATCGTGTTCGGCTGCGGCAGCTCCGGCACCATGACCGGCCTGTCGCGCGCCTTCGCCAAGCTGTCGCCGAAGACCGAGCTGGTGCTGGCCGATCCGGTCGGCTCGATCCTGGCCGAGTACATCAACGACGGCAATCTGAACGACAAGTCGGGCAGCTGGCTGGTGGAGGGCATCGGCGAGGACTTCCTGCCGTCGATCTCCGACTTCAGCCGCGTGAAGAAGGCCTATGCCATCAGCGATGCCGAGAGCTTCCACACCGCGCGCGAACTGCTGGGCAAGGAAGGCATCCTGGGCGGTTCGTCCACCGGCACGCTGCTGGCCGCCGGCCTGAAGTACTGCAAGGAGCAGACCACGCCGAAGAAGGTGCTGGTGCTGGTGCCGGATACCGGCAACAAGTACCTGTCGAAGATGTACAACGACTACTGGATGCTGGACAACGGCTTCCTGCAGCGCCCGCAGCACGGCGACCTGCGCGACCTGATCCTGCGCCCGTACGGCCAGCGCGACACCGTGGTGATCGGCCCGAACGACCTGCTCACCACCGCCTACCAGCGCATGAAGCTGTACGACGTGTCGCAGCTGCCGGTGATGGACGGTGACCAGCTGGTCGGCATCGTCGACGAAAGCGACGTGCTGCTGCACGTCTATGGTGACGAAGCGCGCTTCCGCGACACCGTCGCCACGGCGATGGTCAGCAAGCTGGACCGGCTGGACGTGAAGTCACCGATCGAGGCGCTGCTGCCGGTGTTCGACCGCGGCCAGGTGGCGATCGTGATGGACGGCAACGCTTTCCTGGGCCTGATCACCCGTATCGACCTGCTGAACTATCTGCGCCGTCGCGTGCAGTAAGCCGTTGATCGCAGACGTTCGCTGCTGAATCCCGGTTTATCCGCGTCAAAGGTCGTTAAGGCCGCGCTGGTAGACTTCCGCACCTTCGATGGCGCCGCGTGTCGGCGCCCCTCAGGAAAGAACATGTCCAACGCTACTTCCCAGGATCGCGCCCTGGCCCTGGCCACGCTGGCCATCCACGGCGGCCAATCGCCCGACCCCAGCACCGGCGCGGTGATGCCGCCGATCTACGCCACCTCGACCTATGCGCAGTCCAGCCCGGGCGAGCACCAGGGCTTCGAGTACTCGCGTACCCACAACCCGACCCGCTTCGCCTACGAGCGCTGCGTGGCGTCGCTGGAAGGTGGCACCCGCGGCTTCGCCTTTGCCTCGGGCATGGCGGCCAGCTCGACCGTGATCGAGCTGCTGGACGCTGGCAGCCACGTGGTGGCGATGGATGACATCTACGGTGGCAGCTTCCGCCTGTTCGAGCGCGTGCGCCGCCGCACCGCCGGGCTGGATTTCAGCTTCGTCGACCTGACCGACCTGGCTGCGTTTGAAGCGTCCATCACGTCGAAGACGAAGATGGTGTGGATCGAGACCCCGACCAACCCGATGCTGAAGATCGTGGACATCGCCGCGGTCGCCGCCATCGCCAAGCGCCATGGCCTGATCGTGGTGGTCGACAACACCTTCGCCTCGCCGATGCTGCAGCGTCCGCTGGAACTGGGCGCGGACCTGGTGCTGCATTCGGCCACCAAGTACCTCAACGGCCACTCGGACATGGTCGGTGGCATGGTGGTGGTTGGCGACAACGCCGAACTGGCCGAGCAGATGGCCTTCCTGCAGAACTCGGTGGGTGGCGTGCAGGGCCCGTTCGACAGCTTCCTGGCCCTGCGTGGCCTGAAGACCCTGCCGCTGCGCATGAAGGCGCACTGCGCCAACGCGCTGGCGCTGGCCCAGTGGCTGGAAAAGCACCCGGCGGTGGAGAAGGTGATCTACCCGGGCCTGCCCTCGCACCCGCAGCATGAGCTGGCCGGCAAGCAGATGGCTGGTTACGGCGGCATCGTCTCGATCGTGCTGAAGGGCGGGTTCGAGGCGGCCAAGCGCTTCTGCGAGAAGACCGAGCTGTTCACCCTGGCCGAGTCGCTGGGCGGCGTGGAAAGCCTGGTCAACCACCCGGCGGTGATGACGCACGCGTCGATCCCGGTTGCGCGCCGTGAGCAGCTGGGCATCAGCGATGCGCTGGTGCGGCTGAGCGTGGGTGTTGAGGATCTGGGGGATCTGCAGGTGGATCTGGAGCGGGCGCTGGGTTGATGCAAGATATCTCCTTGACTATGCAGATCGGGTGCCGCTGATGAGTGGGCGTATTGGAAAGCTGCTGCATACGCTTGTGCTGGGTCCGTGGGCCCAGCTATGGCGGAACAAGACGTTCACCCTTTCGCTGGTAAGGCGCGAAATTGAAGGGCGTTACCGCGGGGCCTATGGCGGCCTGCTGTGGTACATCATCAATAACCTGATGTTGCTGACCATCTACAGCTTCGTGTTCGGGACGATCTTCAAGGCACGCTGGAACATCCCCGGTGCGGAGGGCAATTTCTCGGTGCCGCTGTTCCTGGGCATGATCATGTTCAACGTGTTTGCCGAGTGCATTTCGCGGGCGCCGATCTCGATCACTGGCAATGCGAACTATGTAAAGCGGGTGGTGTTCCCGCTGGAAGTGCTGCCGGTCGTCAACATGGGGGCCGCGCTGTTCAACTTCATGGTGGGTGTGGTGGTACTGGCGTGCCTGGCGTTCGTGCTCGGCGCACACATCCATTGGCAGATCGTCTGGCTTCCCGTCCTGCTGATTCCGGTAGTGCTGCTGGTACTGGGGCTGTCCTGGTTCCTGGCGGCCATTGGCGTGTATGTGCGTGACGTAACCCATATCGTCGGCTTCGTGGTCATCAGCACGATGTTCATGTCGCCGATCTTCTTCCCGGGCAGCGCTTTCCCGGAGAAGTTCAAGTCGTGGATGCTGGCCAATCCGATGACCTTCCCGATCGAGGCGGGCCGGGCAGCCGCGCTGCAAGGGCAGGCCCCCGACCTGTTGATCCTGGGCATCATGAGCCTGGTCGGGCTGGTCGTGGCGCATCTGGGGTACACGTTGTTCCAGGCCACCAGAAAGGGGTTTGCCGATGTCCTTTGACAGTGTCTTCGAGCACGATCCCGCGCACGAGATCAAGCGCATCATCCCGCCGGAAGAAGTGGTCATTGCCGCGCACGATCTGGGCAAGGCCTACGCGATGTACGCCAAGCCCTCGGATCGCCTGAAGGAAATGTTCATGCCGCCGCTCAGGCGCGTGCTGGGCATGAATGAGGTGGCTTATCACCGCGAGTTCTGGGCGCTGCGTGGCCTTTCCTTCGAGGTCGGCAAGGGCGAGACCGTCGGCATCATCGGCCGTAATGGTTCGGGCAAGTCGACCCTGCTCCAGCTCATCTGCGGCACCCTGCAGCCCACCGAGGGCTCGGTGCGGACCAAGGGGCGGGTTGCCGCGCTGCTGGAGCTGGGCGCGGGTTTCAATCCCGAGTTCACCGGGCGCGAGAACCTGTTGCTGAATGGGCAGGTGCTGGGCTTGACCCGGAGTGAGATCGATCAGCGATTCGACGAGATCGTCGGATTCGCCGACATCGGGGAGTTCCTTGACCAGCCGGTCAAGACGTACTCCAGTGGCATGTACGTCCGCCTGGGCTTCTCGGTTGCCATCCATACCAGCCCTGAACTGTTGATCATCGACGAAGCACTTGCCGTGGGTGATGCGAAGTTCAATGCCAAGTGCATGGCACGCATCAAGAAGCTCCGCGAGTCCGGTCTTTCGATTCTGTTCGTCTCCCACGATGTTGGCGCGGTGCGCTCGCTGTGTGATCGCAGCATCTGGCTGGACAAGGGGCGCCCGCGCATGTCCGGCTCGGTGTTCGCGGTCACCGCGCAGTACATGCAGAACCTGTTCGAGGAGGATTCGGCACGCCTGGAACACGAGCGCGAAGAGGCGGTGGCCAACGCGACCCAGGAAATCGCCGATGACAAGGCGCAGGAACAGCTGCGCGCGCGCAAGCCGGTCAACCACTGGGGCAGCCATGTCGGCTCCATCCTTGCGGTGGAAACCGAAGCGGTCGATGGCCAGCGTCGCAACATGTTCTTCACCGGCGAGAAGCTGTGCATCCGCATCAAGGCCAGGATTCCGCCATCGGCGAATCGGGAGTGCCTCAGCATGGCGTTCTCGCTAAAGGACATGGCCGGCAGCGATTTGGTGGTGGGTACCACATGGGATTCGCCGCGGCTGCGCCTCGATACGCAGGGCGATACCGTGGAAGTTGCATTCACGCTTGACTGCAACCTGCGCGAAGGTGACTACGTGCTGGTTGCAGCGCTGGAAGACCGTTCCTCCGACAGCATCCAGTACTTCGAGTACATCGAAGGTGCGCAGTATTTGAAGATATTCATGAAGGAGTTCCGCTACGGTACCTTCATTGTGCCCATCGAGAAGAAGGTGCTTTGATTTCATGAAGATCACGGGAAATCCGCTATGACAAGCATCGACATCAACGGGCAGGACTACTGGGAATCGCGTTTCCAGCAGGACTGGATCCAGAACGAAGGTCAGAAGCAGAGCCAGTTCTTCGGGATGGTTGCCTGCCGCCTGTTGCCGGCCTGGTTCGTGGATGACGTGAAGCACAACGGCCTGGGTCTGTGCGACTGGGGTTGTGCGATGGGTGACGGCACGCAGGTGATCAAGTCCGAGTTGGGACTTGATCAGGTGGCCGGCCTGGATTTCTCTGCGTCCGCCATCGAGCAGGCACGCCGCAACTATCCACAGATCGCATTCGCCACTGACGATCTCCTGGCGGAAGGGGTGGACCTCGGCTACGACGTGATCTTCTCCTCCAATACGCTCGAGCATTTCCACGAACCGTGGGACGCGGCAGCCAAGCTGACCGCTCATGCCCGCGAGTATTTCGTCATGCTGGTTCCGTTCCAGGAGTCGCTTGAAGAGCGCCACGAGGAACACTTCTACAGTTTCCACTGGCACAACCTGCAGCGCGATCTTCCCAATGGCTTCCGCCTGGTCCACGTGGGCGTCATCGATGTCGGGCTGCTGCCGGATCCGCAGTACAGTGGCAAACAGCTGCTGGCGATCTATGCATCCGAATCGGCGGCGCAGCGTGTCATGCCTGGGCTGGTGGAGCAGGGGCTGGATCTGCTGGGGTGCTATGGCCATGTGCATGATCGTCTTGCGTCTGTTGCGATAGAGCTGGAGGCCACCATCCGGCAGCGCAACGAACTGGGCGCGAAGCTGGATGATGCGCTGCGGCAAGGTGACGCGATCCGGGCGGATGTGGAGCGCCTCGCGGCCGAGCAGGCACGCCAGCTGAACCTCATCGCGGGCCTGGAGCAGGGGCGCAGTGAACTCCGCGATCGGGTGCTGGAGGTGGAGACGCAGCTGAGCAACGCACAGACCGCGGAGCATCAGGCCACATTGCGCGCGGAGGCGGGTGAACGCCGGCATTCCGAGGCTGAGCGCCGGCACACCGAGGCAGAGAAGGCGTTGCAGAACCTGCAGAAGGAGAACGAGGAGATTGCTCGTCGCCTAGAGCAGGTTTACGCCTCCCACTCCTGGCGCCTTACCGCACCCTTCCGTTCAATCCGTCGCCTTTTCTGACGCCGATAAGAAGTAAATCAAAGGAATTTCAGTAGATGGCCAAGAAGCGCCAATTGACCATAGTCTCGCCGTATCCCGCAAATGATCGTTACATGGACGGCTGGATGAGCCGTATCAAGACCATTGACGGCGTGTTCGAAGACTATCCGCGCACCTACATTGACTTCCAGGAATGGTACCCGGCTGCGCAGGAGCCGGAAGTGGTGTACGCGGACGAGCTGATCAAGGCGTATCGGGTCAATCCCCATTCCAAGGCCCATTCCGACTTCGTGGCACGCATCTTCGATGCGGCGGATTTCGTCTACATCCACACGATGCATCAGTGCGAGTACATGCTTCCGCACTTTGACGCGTCCAAGATGTACGTGGACATCCACGGCGTGGTTCCGGAGGAAGAACTGATGCTCGGTTCGCCCGAGCGTTCGCGGATCTTCGCAGAGGTCGAACGGCAGATCATCTCCAAGCTCAAGCATGCTTCGGTTGTGACGCTGGCCATGAAGGAGCACTTCCTGGCCAAGTACCCTGACGCTGCAAACGTCGATTTCATCCACGTTCCGGTCTTCGACTTCGGCTCGCTTGGCCAGTCGGTGCAGCGCGTGGCTGCGTCGCGCATCGCGCGGCGGCAGAACGGGCGGCCGACCGCTGTCTATGCCGGTGGTGCCCAGGTCTGGCAGCGGGTGGACGAGATGGCCGACATCATGGCCGCCGCACCGTTCTGCAATTACGAGATCTACTCCCACGATGTGGAAGCATTTGCCCCGAAGCTTTCCAGCCGCGGCATCCCGGTGGAGGTTTTCAAGGGCTACGCCAGTAAGGAAAAGCTGGAGCAGGTCTATCGGTACTCGAACTTTGGATTCGCCCTGCGTGAAGCCTGTACGGTGAATCGCGTGGCGTCGCCGACAAAGCTGTGTGACTACTTCGCGCATGGCGTGCTTCCTGTGGTTGATTTCCACCTGATCGGCGATTTCGACGCCTATGGTTACGCCTATGTCGATCATGCCGATTTCCGGGAGGGCTACATTCCCGACCTGCAGACGCAGGACTGGATGATCGACAGGAACCTTGGATGCCTGGAGACGATGTATTCAGATTTTAGGAAGGGAATCACGGCAGTCAAGGATCTGGTGGAAACGGTATGAATCCAATCATCGGCAACAATCAGGCAGCGCATCTGGTCGACATTTCCACAATGCTCGATGCCGTGCTCGGCTGGGCGTCCGACAAAGTGGGCGGCCCGGTTGAGGGCTACAGCACGGATCTGCTCGGCAGTGACCTGACCCGCCTGGCTGCGCATTCGGCACGCCGTATCGGTTGGGCCCCTTCCCGTGAGCCGGGTCGCCTGGATATCGCGCTGATCGACGGTACCGAGCCGGGGGCCTCGCAGGACAACGGCGCAACGCCTGCGGCCGAAAACCGCCTGCATGTGTTCTTTGCCTTCCCGGGCATGTCCGGCCACAAGTCGGACGAATTGCTGGCCGGCTACTCGCAGCTGTTCAAGGCCGAGATGGTTGCGGCGACCTGCCTGGAGGCACCTGAAGGTGCCGCGATGGTGCTGGCAGTGATCACCTCGTCGCGTGCGGTGTCGTCCGCGGAATCCTGGTGGGAGTTCGCAGACGCACTCAACACCTTCGGCTCGTTCAAGCTTTCCGACATGTCGCGCAAGCTGCAGTCGGCCTCGGCCGGCCTGAAGCACGCCGCCCTGCTGGCCGACGAAATGGTCAACGAAATCGCGACGCTGGCAGTCGAGCGTACCCGTGACCGGCATTCGCTGTGGCGCATCGCCCGCAATCTGCGCCAGGAAGTGCTGGAGCATCGATTCCGCAAGCTGGAACGACCGGTGGTTACGCCGCGCGAGGGTTACTTCCGCAGTGCTGCCGGCCGACTGCTCAAGAATGCAGGCATGATCCAGGCCAACGCGCATGCCGACAGCAGCGTGCTGCAGTCGCTGGCGGTAAGCGCGGTGCGCACCCGATGCGCATTGCTTGTTGCCGAGGACCATACCTTCGGTGGGCTTGAGCAATGGGTCTGTGATTTCGCACGGCACCTGCGTACCAAGAATTTCGTGCCTTACCTGATTGTGCTGGGATCGCCTTCACTCAACAGCCGCATCGCGCAGCAGTTCCCCGGCGAGCTGGTGTACCTGGATGGGCAATCGGCGCTGCTGGGCGAGACGGTCACGCGCGGGCGCTTCGAGTCGCTGGTGGTCAGCCATGCCTACGATGGCCTGCACACGATCGAACCCGGTTGCAAGGTCGTCGAGGTGCTGCACAACATCTATTTCTGGCAGCTGCAGGATCCGGCGCTCGAGCGCGAGCGTGCTCGCGTCGACGAGTACATTGCCGTTTCGAGCGAAGTGGCCGACTACGCGTGCGTGTACCAGAAGCTGGCGCGTTCGAAGGTGACAACGGTGCCGCACGGCCTGAACGTCGTTGACCTGTATCGTCCGCCGGCAGACTACCTGCGCAGGGCGCGCGGAAAGCGCGATGCGTTCAGGATTCTGTTCGTGGGCAATCTCTATCCGCAGAAGAACGTGATTTGCCTGCTGGAGGCATTTGCCAGGCTCAGGCAGGAGGCGCCGCAGGCGACGCTGCGCATCGCAGGTGCGCTGGCTGAATCGGGGAACGCTGCCAAGGTCGAGGAGACCATTCGCCGGCTGGACCTTGCCGGTTCGGTGGAACTGCTGGGCTCGCTCAAGCGCCGCGAACTGAGCCGTGAGTATTCCCATGCACATCTGTTCGTGCTCCCCTCCCTGTTCGAAGGCTATGGGTTGGTGAACCTGGAGGCAGCCCACTTCGGCCTACCGATGGTACTGTCCAATACCGGCTGCGCAGCCGAACTGTCTGCGGGAACACCGGCTTGCCGGGTTGCCCCCATCGCGGTCACGCACGACAAGCTCAGCCACAAGGAAGTCGCGGAACGCAGCCGCGCGCCGGCCGAGAAGGATGTGTCGGCCTTGTACGGTGAGTTGTCGCATGTCATGCGGAATTACCCAGAGCTGATGGAAGCGGGATTGGCGATGATCGAAGCGCCTCCCTTCAGCACGCTGCAGCAGTCGGGCGATGCGATGCTGGACGTCGTTACGCGGGCGTCCTGAGCAGGTTACGGGTTGGAGCAGGAACAGGACTGCGATCGCATGGGTAGCGTCGGTCAAACCATGACGAACGGTGGCATGCAGGCCATGCGCATCCTGATCTGCGCGCACGACTTCCAGCCCAACCCGTCACCCCAATCACTGCGGGTGACCCAGCTGGCCAGCGGACTGGCCAGTCTTGGGCATGATGTCCATGTCCTGACCCGGGCATGTGGTGCCGGCATGCGACGGATGGAGGACCCACCCGGTCTGCAGGTGCATCGGACCTCGCCGCAGGGCGTCGAGGCTCTGATTGATGTGACGTCGCGCGTACTGGGCCATCTGCGCCGTCTGCGGCGCCAGGACGCGGTTGCGGGAACGCGCCCGTCCCCACAGGTGGCTTCACAGGCCGCGCCGACGGCTGGGACGGCGGCGTTGAACCGGAAGGGGCGCGCGATCGCATGGCTGCGCTCGTTCCTGGATGCGCGGGTTTTCCCGGATGGCCGCTCGCGTTGGATCGGCGGTGCCCTGCGTCATGGCCGGCAACTGATCAGCCAGTGGTCGCCGCAGGTGATCATCGGATCACATGAGCCTGTGGCAGGGCTGTTGTTGGCTTCTGCGCTCTCGCGCGAGTCCGGCATTCCTTTCGTTGCCGAACTTGGTGATCCCGTGCTGACGTCCTATACCCCCGAACGCTGGAGGGCGGCGTCGCTCGAGCTTGAAAGGCGGGTTTGCCACGAGGCGGCCGCTATTGTCGTTACTTCCGAGGCCACCGCGGCCCTGATGCAGGAGCGGCATGGTCCCGGGATCGCGCCGCTCAGCGTGATTCCGCAGGGATTCGCCAGGGTGGAACCGCCGCTGCCCGAGGTTGTCAGGTCGGCCGGCGGGTTGCAGCTGGTCTACACGGGGCGCTTCTATCCGTTCCGCGACCCCATGCCGCTGGTCCGCGCGGTGCTGGCATCGCCCGGCTGCACGCTCACCATCGCTGGCCCTGGTCTGCCACCAGAACTGGCGAAAGCGTGCGCGGAGCATCCGCAGGTCCTGCGATTTGCCGGAAGCCTGGATCATTCCCAGGCCATCGAACTGCAGCGCAGTGCGGATGTCCTGGTCAACATCGGCAACGCAGGCATGACCCAGATCCCGGGCAAGCTGCTGGAATACCTGGGTTCGGGCCGGCCGGTACTGCATCTGCAGCCGGATGCCGCCGATCCGGCGGCCGCCATCATCGGCAGGGAGCGTTGCGGGTTTCTGGCCGCCAATGAGGTTGCTGCGATCAGCGCACTTCTGCACGAACTACTGCAGCGCAAGCAGCAAGGGCGGCTGGATGAAGGCCTGCGCCTGGGGCAGGATGCTTTCGCCGAGTATCGTTGGGATCGCCTGGCTGAGCGCCTGGCCGCGGTCTGTCGTGATGCGGCGATGGCGGGTCAACGACAAGCCTAGCTTGCCGTTGCCCGCGCATCGGGTCAGGCCGGCATCGCCTCGCCCTGGATCAAGGCAGCGATGCGTGCAGCGGCCTTGCCATCACCATACGGATTATGGGCATGTGCCATTGACTGGTAGGCGGCTTCGTCGTCGAGCAGGCGGGTGGCCTCAGCCACGATCCTGCCAGCATCGGTGCCAACCAGCAGTACGGTGCCTGCGCCCACCGCTTCAGGGCGCTCGGTGGTATCGCGCATTACCAGCACCGGCTTGCCCAGTGACGGGGCTTCTTCCTGCACGCCACCGGAGTCGGTGATGATCAACGTCGCCTGGGTCATCAGGTAGACGAACGGCAGGTAATCCTGCGGCTCGATCAGGACCACGCCCGGGGCATCGGCGAGGATCCGGTTGACCGGTCCCTGCACGTTGGGGTTGAGGTGGACCGGATAGACGATCTGCGTATCGCCGCGCGCGGCCAGGGCCTTCAGTGCTTCGCAGATGCTCTCGAAGCCGCTGCCGAAGTTTTCACGGCGATGGCCGGTCACCAGTACCAGCCGCTTGGAAGCATCAAGGAACGGGAAACGGGCCCGCATCGATTCAATCAGCGCGGTGTCGTGCTTCAGCTTGTCGGCGACGTTGAGCAGGGCATCAATCACGGTGTTGCCGGTGACGTGGATGTCATCGCTAGACGTACCTTCAGCCAGCAGGTTGTCGCGCGAGCGGGTGGTCGGCGCGAAGTGCAGGCGGGTCAGCGGCCCGGTCAGGCGGCGGTTGGCCTCTTCAGGCCACGGCGCGTAAATGTCACCGGTGCGCAGTCCTGCTTCCACATGGCCGACGGCCACGCGGTTGTAGAACGCGGCCAGCGCACTGGCCAGCGTGGTGCTGGTATCGCCATGCACCAGCACCAGGTCCGGCTTGTGCTCGGCGATGACGGCGGTCATGCCGGTCAGGATCTTGGCGAACAGGCCTGCCAGCGTCTGGCCAGGTTCCATCACATTGAGGTCGACATCCGGCGTGATACCGAACAGGTCCATGACCTGGTCGAGCATCTGTCGATGCTGCGCGGTAACCGCAACGATCGTCTCGATCTCAGGCCGGGCCTTCAGGGCTTCCACCACCGGGGCCATCTTGATGGCTTCCGGACGGGTGCCGAAGACAACCATTACCTTCTTGTAGGGAGTACTCACGATTGCCTGCTTGAATTCAAAGGGACTGTGCCGCTGGCCGGAGCCAGCGGCAGGTACACGTCAGAGCGCCGCTTCCAGCTCCGGCAGGATTGCAAACAGATCACCCACCAGACCGATATCGGCAATCTCGAAGATCGGCGCATCGCCGTCCTTGTTGATGGCCACGATGGTGCCGGCATCCTTGATGCCGGTCAGGTGCTGGATCGCGCCGCTGATACCCACGGCCACGTACAGTTCCGGCGCGATGATCTTACCGGTCTGGCCAACCTGCAGGTCGCTGGGCACATAGCCGGCATCAACCGCGGCACGCGAAGCGCCGACGGCGGCACCGAGCTTGTCGGCCAGCTGGAAGATAACCTTGAAGTTCTCTTCCGAACCGACACCACGACCACCGGAGACCACGCGCTTGGCGCTCTGCAGGTCCGGGCGGTCGCTGGCACCGGCGGCCAGGCCGATGAAGCGGGTATGGGTCGGCAGGGCAGCATCGACGCTGGCCGCTTCAATGGCGGCACTGCCGCCCTGGGCGGCTTCCGGCCACGACGCGGCGCGCACGGTGGCGACCACGATCTGGTCAGCCGGGGCTTCTACAGTGATGATTGCGTTGCCAGCGTAGATCGGGCGCTTGAAGGTGTGGCTGCCTTCGACGGTCATCAGGTCGGAGACCTGGTTGACGCCTAGCAGCGCGGCAACGCACGGCATCAGGTCCTTGCCGAAGGTGGTCGACGGTCCGAACACGTGGGTGTAGCCCTTGGCCAGCTGCGCGATCTGCGGCGCGAGCACCTGGGCGATGGCCTGCGCGTTGGCGGCATTGGCCACGGTCAGGACCTTGGCGACGCCAGCGATCTTCGCGGCCTCGGCGGCGACCGCAGCCGGATCGGCGGCCAGCACCACCACATCGATGCTGGCACCGCTGATGGCGACAGCGGCGCTGATGGTCTTGGCGGTGGCGGCGTTGAGCTTGCCGTCGTGGTGCTCGGCGATGACGAGAATCTTGCTCATTACAGCAACCCCTTCTGCTTGAGTGCAGCAACCAGTTCGGCCGCGTCCTTGACCATCACGCCCTTGCTGCGCTTGGACGGCGCGGCGTAGTGGGTGGTCTTGAAGGTATCGGCGGCTTCAACGCCGAGGTCGGCCAGCTGCAGCGTTTCCAGCGGCTTGGCCTTGGCCTTCATGATGTCCGGCAGCTTGATGAAGCGCGGTTCGTTCAGGCGCAGGTCGGTGGTGACCACGGCCGGCAGGTCCACTTCCAGCGTTTCCAGGCCGGCGTCGACTTCGCGGGTCACCGTGGCCTTGCCGCCGGCGATCTCGAGCTTGCTGGCGAAGGTCGCCTGCGGGCGGCCCCACAGCGTGGCCAGCATCTGGCCGGTCTGGTTGGCGTCGTCGTCGATGGCCTGCTTGCCGAGGATCACCAGGTCCGGCTGTTCCTTCTCGATCAGCTTGAGCAGGGTGCGTGCGGCGGTCAGCGGCTGGATGGCCTGGTCGGTGACGACGTGGATGGCGCGATTGGCGCCCATGGCCAGGCCGTTGCGCAGGTGCGCCTGGGCATCGGCGGGGGCAATGGTGGCAACCACGACTTCGCTGGCGATGCCCTTGTCGCGCAGGCGCAGGGCTTCTTCCAGGGCGATTTCATCGAAGGGGTTGGGGGACAGCTTGACGCCGTCGGTGACCACGCCGGAACCGTCCGGCTTGACCTGAATGCGGACGTTGTAGTCCACCACGCGCTTGTACGCGACGAGGA
Source organism: Stenotrophomonas sp. YJH_SMC_19 (assembly GCF_059367915.1). Classification (NCBI taxonomy): domain Bacteria; kingdom Pseudomonadati; phylum Pseudomonadota; class Gammaproteobacteria; order Lysobacterales; family Lysobacteraceae; genus Stenotrophomonas; species Stenotrophomonas sp. YJH_SMC_19. The sequence continues at coordinate 186,811 of NZ_JCAFRI010000003.1, read as the reverse complement.
TTTTCATCTGGTACGGGGTCCTTCACTAAACAGGGAGAACATCCGGTCCTGGAACAGCAACCGGTTCGGGGGTGGGACCCCGATTCTAGCTGGCTTGGGGTGACCATGCGAATGCGTATGGTGGCGCCCGCCCGGCAGGTGTTCGATTCGATCAGCGCCAAGGGTTCCATGTACCTGGCGCCGGGTCGTCCAGACCGCTGTTTATCTGCAGAGCTTGGAGAAGCCGATCCAGTCGCCGATCTGCTGCGGACCTTCACATGCCGTGTTGTCCATTCCAGAGACCTGATACTCGACATCCTTTATGCCGAGGACGTGCTGCGTGTGATAAAGGGTGGAGAAACCAAAGAACTGCGGAGCCGCGACAATGACGTGCTCGCCCTGCTGGTATTGCGCACTGATGGCCCGGTTGGCCTGCATTGCGGGACGAAGGGCGAAATCACTGGTGTACTGCGCCACGCCGGCAAAGACCAGGACGGCGTTAACCACCATCACCAGGCTGGCAAGCGAAGATGCAACGCGGACTCCCCTGATCGTAGATCCTGAACAGACGAGCAGTACAAGTATCAGGGCGAGGTACAGGAACGGGACATAGCGAGCCCACCAGGGCGCTGCATGCGCGATGGCCATGACCACCAGATACGCTACGGCGGCCAGCAGGTACCAGTGATTGATACACTGGCGGCGATTGCGCCGTTCCAGCACCAGTGCAAGAACAATTGCCACTGCGGCGATCATCAGGGCAAGTGAGAACAAGGGGCCGAATCCGGCGAATCGCGGATCCGGTGCACCCGATTGTTTGATCTCGTCCATGGCGAAGGTGCCTGGAATCTTCATGCCCGGGAACGTAGTGGCGTTTGACGTGTGGGCGAGCAGTGATTCTGCAAGTGTCCGGATCCGCGGCTTCTCAAGCACCGATGCCTCGGCCTGTCCACGCAGAACGATATCCGTACCCGTAACCGGGTAGCCGATATCCAGGTCCGAGGCGATGTGGTTGAGGTAGGGGTGGGACAGTGCAATGGCTCCCAGCAGGGACCAGGTCGCAATCTCTTTCAGGCCCGGTCGGCGTACCACCAGGAATGGAAGCGCAAGCATCGCTGCGTACAGGGCACCGGTGAACTTCACGCCGGCAAGAATGATCAGGCTGCACCAGACGATCACGTTGACGGCAGGACTTCGATCGCGATCAAGGATGCAAAGCGTTGTGAGCGCAATGACCGAATACGTGCAGCCATCCACATAGTTTGTGGGCAGCTGACCGACGATTGGCTGGCATGCCACCGCAAGCAGCGCGAGAACTTCCACCTGCCAGCGGTTCGGCAGGTACTGCCTGAAGACAGTGCGCGCATATACGAACAGGGCGATCGCAAGAAGCAGGTTCAATGCCTTGCCGGACTCCCATCCAAATCCGTAGTCCATCAAGGCTGCACTGAACAGCCAGGACAGGTTCGGGTAGTGGCTGACCCACATGGCGTTCGGATTGCCGTCCCATACGCTGGACGAATAGTAGATCTCGCTTCGCGTAGCGGCCCAGTCGGAAAACTCAGGGAAAAGCCACGGATTCCAGCCATCGTGCAGCGCGACAATGGCGACCTTGTGGTACATGTTGCCGTCCCATGTCGAGTCCGGCACGATGTTCAAAAGCAGTGCGGACAGGGAAAGGACCAGCAATGCCTTGACCGCAGGGGCGGCCCAGGCCAGACCAATGCGGGGTGCAAGAACAAGGACCGCCAGGATGGGCAGTATGTAGGTAGCTGCCTTTACGCCGCTGTAGGCGGCGAGCGCTTTCGAAACGGCCAGCAGGACAACCAGTCCAACAGCACAGGCGACGAACCTGCGCGCAGCCTGGCCGTCGGGCAGGAGGGCATCGGAAGAAGAGGGACGACTTTCCATGTGCATTGGATGTGGGTTGATTCAGTAGGTCAGCGAGACCGGGCAAGACAGGTCATGTCGAAGAATCCAGGGCCGGGGCCGAAGTATTTTCGGGATCAGCGGGACTTGCTGTAGTGCTCGTAGGCCGCCACCAGCATGTCTTCGTCATTCTTGGTCGGCGCCCACTGCAGCGTGGATTCGGTCGGTGCGATATCGACCACGTAGTTGATGTCGGCGATCTGGTACTGCTCGCGGTGCAGCAGCGGCTTGCCCAGCTTCTCCAACAGCGAGAGCGTCAGCTTGAGCGGACCGGCAGGCACCGGAATGACCATGGAATGCGAACCAATGCGCCGGATCGTGTTGCGCAGCAGCTCGCGCACCACCGGAGCCGGGCCCGAGCCCAGGCTCAGAGCGACGGCGGGCAGATCGTGCGCCACCGACAGCTGGATGGCGTTGACGACATCTTCCACGGCGATCATCTGGTAGCGGTTTCGGCCGCTGCCGATGGTCGGGATGGGGAGATTCAGGTCCATCAGCTTGAACAGCTTGGTCAGGATGCCGAATCGACCCGGGCCGACGATCATTCTCGGGCGAAGGATGGTGATCCTGAAACCGCGGCCACGGGCCTGTTCGCACAGCTGTTCGGACGCCGCCTTGCTGCGCCCGTAGGGCCCCAGCGGATTCTTGGCGTGATCCGGCGGGACCGGCAGCTTCTGCGGCAGGCCGTAGACCATGTCCGTGCTGGTATAGACCAGCCGTGGCGTCGCCAGCTGCGACATCCATTCGAGCACGTTGGCGGTGCCGCCAACATTGACTTCGGCGAACCACGCATCCTGGTTGTGGTGTGGCACGTCGTTGTGGAACTGGCGCGCCGCCAGGTGATAGACGATATCGCCCTCGGCCAGGGCCACCTGCTGCAGCGCACCGGGGACCACGATGTCGATGCAGTGATAGTCCACTCGTCCCGAGAACTCGGTGGGAAGGACGGCGATGTCGATGATCGTAACCTGCTGGTTCTGCGACAGCAGCGAACGCACCAGGTAGGTGCCGGTGAAACCACTGCCACCAATGACGATGTGACGGGCCATTGTTCAACCTCCCTTCGCGACGAGAACGACACCGACGCAGATCAGTGCGACCCCCGCGAGCTTCATGATGCTCACCGGTTCGCGGAACCAGAAATAGGCGGCAGCAACGACGATGACGTAGCCGACACTCAGGAACGGGTAAGCGAAGCTCACCTGGACCTTGGACAGCACGTACATCCACAGCACGATGCTGACCGCGTAGCAGGACAGGCCCGCGAACACCCAGGGATTGAAGACCACGCGAACGCCACTGGCGAGCAGCGGCAGGAAGCCGTCCGAGGTCACCAGCGCGACCTGGGGCATGCCCTGGCGCAGGAACAGCTGGGCACTGGCGTTCAGAGCGACGGAAAACAGGATCAGCGGAATGAAGGCGGTATACATGTGATTCCAGGGATTCTGGCAGGAAGGGAGTAGCCGGCGGCTACCACTGGAATGTTGCGCAGCCGACGATGGCCAGCGCGAGCAGGGCGATTGCCTGGCTCACGCGGTCGCGCGCAGCGAACACGATCGGATCGTCGTGCATGTTGCCGCGGTGGGCGATGATCCAGGCACGGCTGATCCAGTACAGCAGAACCGGGCACAGCAGCCACAGGATCTTCGGCTGCTGATAGAGGGCCAGGCTCTCCGGGCTGTTGATGTACAGCGCGAACACCAGTACGCCGATGTAGCCGGCGGCGGCGCCGAACGACTGGATCAGCGGCAGATCGCCGACGGCGTAGCCACGGCCGCTGGCCTTGGTCTTGCCGGCCGATATCACTGCCTCCAGCTCGGTATAGCGCTTGAGCAGGGCCAGACTCAGGAAGATGAACATCGAGAAGGCGAGCAGCCAGAACGACAGTTCCACATCGATCGCGACAGCACCACCGATGATGCGCACCGTGTACAGGGCCGCAAGCACGACAACGTCGATCATGACCATGCGCTTGAGTACGAACGAATAGGCCAGGGTCATGACGTAGTAGCCGACCAGCACCAGCGCGAAGGCCGGGCTGGTCCACAGGGCCAGCGCGAACCCGACCAGGGTCAGCAACGGCGCTGCCAGCAGGCCGTGCAGCAGCGGCAGGTTACCGGCGGCGAACGGGCGCTTGCGCTTGCGCGCATGCTGCCGGTCCGGGGCCAGGTCCAGCAGGTCATTGAGCAGGTACACACCCGATGCGCACAGTCCGAACGCAATGAATGCGGTGGCCGCATCCAGCACTGCGGGTAGATCAAAGAAGCGATGGGCGGTCAGCAGCGGAACCAGGACCAGCAGGTTCTTGGCCCACTGATAGATGCGCAGTGCCTTGATCCAGGTGCGGAGGCCACCGCCACGGGCCGGCCAATGGGCATGCACCGCAGTCTGCCGGGCCGCGCTGGCGGCGAGCCCGGCGCCGGCGTTGACCACGTAGGCGCCTCCGGCATGTTTCCAGACCTGCAGGTCTACGCTGGCATTGCCCATGTAGTCGTAATGGCCCGCGCCGAAGCGTGCATTGAGCGCGTCGGCCTTGTGATGGCCGGCAAGGTTGCGCTGGCCATCGCTGGCCATGACTTCATCGAATACACCCAGATGGGCGGCGATAGCGTTGACCAGGCCGCTGTCCGACGCTGAGCAGAGCACGCGGGGCCTCTGTTCTGTCGTCTTCAGCAGCTCCAGCACGCGTTCGTCGTAGGGCAGGAACTCAACCGGCAGCGTGACCCGCGAGGCAATCTCCCGCTTCAGTGCGGCCTTGCCGCGCAGCAGCCACAGCGGCAGCAGGAATACGTACAAGGGATTGCTGGCCAGCAGGGTCAGCAGGGATTCGTACAGCAGATCCGATCGCAGCAGGGTGCCATCCAGGTCTACGCAGAGCGCGTGATCAGTTTCTTGCATTCGTTGCCTGCCGGGTTCCGTGTATGCTTCAGGGTTGGTGAGGTCCACCTGAATCCGGAGCGAAGTATAGCCGCTGGTGTCGTATTCGACATGATCGCGCTACGGCGAATGCTGGTCAGCACCGCCTTTTCATTGCCACGTTGCGGTCTTTGACCCGATTCCCAAATGCCCTCGCACCCCCGTTCGTCTGCGCTTACCGGCCTGCTGTTGATCTGCGTCGCAGGCATCCTGCTGCGGGTCGCATTCGTAGCCTCGGTGCCGATTCCCCCTGTTTCCGACTTTGCGCGCTACGTCGAAGTGGCAACCAACCTGGCGAACGGGCAGGGCCTCCAGGTCGCTGGCACTCCCTTCATTGGCCAGCCGCCGCTCTATCCGGCGGCGCTGGGTGCATGGTTCTCGGCTTTTGGTGCCCATGTGGCGGCTGGCAAGGCGCTGAATCTCCTGCTCGGATCGGCGACGCTGCTGCTGTGGGCCTTCGCAAGTTCGCGAAGTGGCATGCGCCGATCCTGGCAATTTGCCAGTCTTGCACTGCTCGCCTTTCATCCGGCCTTGATTGCCTACACCGGGGGGCTGGGCACGGAAACGCTGGCCGTGTTCCTTGCGGTATTGGCCTTTGCCCTGGCTTGCCTGCCGATGTGGATGCCTGTGTCCGGTATTCTGGGCGTTGTGCTGGCCCTGATCGCATTGAACCGGCCGCAACTGCTGCCGTTGCCCATTGGCGTTGTCTTCTGCTTGCTGCTGGGCAGGTTCGATCTGCCCCGGGTGCGCAGTTGCCTGGTGATGTTGCTCGCATTTGGCGCAGTCCTGTTGCCTTGGACGCTGCGCAACGAAGCACTGTTTGATCATGCGATTCCTGTCAGTGCCAATAGCGGCTATACCCTGTTGGTCAACAACAATGCTGATAACCAGACAGGCGGTTGGATGCCGTTGAGTCGAGTGCCGTTGTCGGCTCAGGACCTGAAGCGCTTCCAGCAGGAAGCTGATCTGGCCCCCGCCTTCCTCGCCGGAGGGGATGAGGATGCCAAGTTCCTTCAGTGGACTCCCGCTGCCGATGGCGTAGCCAGGTCGATTGCTCTGGACTGGATGAGTGAGCATCCGCAATCGGTCCTGCGCTTGGCCGCGATGAGGATAAAGGCCAGCATGGATCCGGCCACCCTCCTGTACTGGCCGTTCATCGACGTCGAGGGAGCTCCCGCCTGGCTCGGATGGGTCGTTGGGTTGCTTGATGTACTGCTTGTCCTGCTAGCCGCCATGGGAGCGGTCAGGGCCGGGCTTCAGCTGCGACAGCTGTCTTTGGCGACGCTGTTGGCGCTTGGCATGCTGGGGCTGGGATGGCTGTCGATCGCCGTGTTCGAGGGGCAGGGTCGATACCTGATTCCCATGCTGCCTGCAATGCTCTGGCTGCTTGCGGCACCGTACCGCGATTACAGGAATGTCTGCCGGACAGCGACAGGTCATCCTTCCGTTGACACAGGAAAGGTATCCTCTACGTCCTGAAAGCGCTGCCGGGTCCGGACGCGCGCGTCCCCTGAACTGGAGAGTGGATGGTGCCTACCTGGCTCGTCACCGGCGGTGCCGGTTTCATTGGCGGCAATTTCGTCCTTGAGGCGGTTGCCCGAGGCGTGAAGATCGTCAACCTCGATATCCTGTCCTACGCCGGCAACCTGAAGACCCTGTCTAGCCTGGACGGTCATCCCGGCCATGTGTTCGTGCAGGGGGATATCGGTGACCGCGCGCTGGTCGCCCGGCTGCTGGCCGAGCACCAGCCGGACGCCGTGCTGAACTTCGCTGCGGAGAGCCATGTCGACCGTTCCATCGACGGTCCGGGCGCGTTCATCCAGACCAACGTAGTCGGCACGCTGGGCCTGCTGGAAGCGGTGCGCGACCACTGGAAGGCGCTGCCGCCCGCGCAGGCAGCGGCGTTCCGCTTCCTGCACGTGTCCACCGACGAGGTATATGGCAGCCTGGGTGAGAGCGGCTCGTTCAGCGAAACCACCCAGTACGCCCCGAATTCGCCGTACTCGGCGTCGAAGGCGGCTTCGGACCACTTGGTCCGCGCCTTCCACCACACCTACGGGCTGCCGGTGCTGACCACCCATTGCTCCAACAACTACGGCCCGTACCACTTCCCCGAGAAGCTGATCCCGCTGGTGATCGCCAAGGCGCTGGCCGGCGAACCGCTGCCGGTGTATGGCGATGGCAAGCAGGTGCGTGACTGGCTGTTCGTGTCCGACCACTGTGAAGCGATCCGCACCGTGCTGGCCAAGGGCCAGGTCGGCGAGACCTACAACGTGGGCGGCAACTCGGAAAAGCAGAACATCGAAGTGGTACAGGCCATCTGCGCACTGCTGGACCAGCGCCGCCCGCGCGCGGATGGCCAGCCGCGAAGCAGCCAGATCACCTACGTCACCGACCGCCCCGGACATGACCGCCGCTATGCGATCGATGCCTCCAAGCTGAAGAACGAACTGGGCTGGGAGCCGGCCTATACCTTCGAGCAGGGCATCAGCCGCACCGTGGACTGGTACCTGGACAACCAGGCGTGGGTCAACAGCGTGCTTGATGGCAGCTATCGCCTGCAGCGCATCGGCACCGCCGCCTGAGGCCAGGAGACGACATGACCCAGCGCAAGGGCATCATCCTCGCCGGTGGCTCCGGCACCCGGCTGTACCCGATTACCCAGGGTGTCAGCAAGCAGCTGCTGCCGGTGTATGACAAGCCGATGATCTACTACCCGCTCAGCGTGCTGATGCTGGCGGGCATCCGTGAAGTGCTCATCATCAATACCCCGCACGAGCAGACGCTGTTCCGGCAGCTGCTGGGCGACGGTTCGCAGTGGGGCATGGACATCCAGTACGCCGTGCAGCCCAGCCCCGATGGCCTGGCCCAGGCCTATCTGATCGGTCGCGATTTCGTTGCTGGCAAGCCGAGCTGCCTGGTGCTGGGGGACAACATCTTCCACGGCCATGGGCTGAGCGAAATGCTGCGCCGCGCCGACGCACGTGACCAGGGGGCCACGGTGTTTGGCTACTGGGTCAACGACCCCGAGCGCTATGGCGTGGCCGAGTTCGACGCCAGTGGCAAGGTGGTCGGGCTTGTCGAGAAGCCGCTCAACCCGCGCTCGAACTACGCGGTGACCGGCCTGTACTTCTACGATGCGCATGCCTGTGACTACGCCGCCGAGCTGAAGCCCTCGGCCCGCGGCGAGCTGGAGATCACCGATCTCAACCGCAGGTATCTGGAGCAGGGCCTGCTGCACCTCGAGCCACTGGGCCGCGGTTATGCCTGGCTCGATACCGGCACCCACCAGTCGCTGCTGGAAGCCTCCAACTTCATCGAGACCATCCAGACCCGGCAGGGCCTGCAGGTCTGCTGCCCGGAAGAAATCGCATTCGGCCAGGGTTGGATCACCGCCGAACAGCTGGAAGCACTGGCCGCGCCGCTGATCAAGAATGGCTACGGCCAGTATCTGCACAAGCTCGCATTGCGTGGAGTTGTTCCGTGAAAGTGATTGAAACCAGGTTGCCCGGCTGCGTGGTGATCGAGCCGGCGGTGTTCGGCGATGCCCGCGGCTATTTCTTCGAAACCTGGAACGCCGAGCGCTTTGCCGCACTGGGCCTGCCGGATCGCTTCGTGCAGAGCAACGTCTCGACCTCGGCCAAGGGTGTCCTGCGCGGGCTGCATTACCAGTGGCCGCGCCCGCAGGGCAAGCTGGTCAGCGTGCTGGAAGGCGAGGTCTATGACGTGGCCGTCGACATCCGTCGCGGCTCGCCGACCTTCGGCCAGTGGGAAGCGGTGGTGCTGAGCGCGGAGAACAAGAAGCAGTTCTGGATTCCGGAAGGCTTCGCCCACGGCTTTGCCGTACTGTCCGAGCGCGCGGTGTTCAGCTATCTGTGCACCGAGGTCTACCTGAAGGACTTCGATGCCGGCGTGCGCTGGAGCGATGCCGATATCGCCGTGGACTGGCCGATCAGTGTGCCGACGTTGTCGGCCAAGGACGAGAATGCCCCCTTCCTGAAGGACATCGCCGAAGACCGCCTGCCGGTCTACGTGCCATGACCGTTCTGGTCTTCGGTGGCAACGGCCAGGTCGGCCAGGAGCTGCTGCGCGCGCTGGCACCGCTGGGCAAGGTGGTCGCGACCACCCGCAGCGGTGCTCTGCCGGATGGCAGCGCCTGCGAAACCGCCGATTTCGGCCAGCCTGAAAGCCTGCCGGCCCTGCTGGACCGGCTGCAGCCGTCGATCGTGGTCAACGCCGCGGCCTACACGGCCGTCGATCGTGCCGAACAGGAGGTCGACGCGGCCTTTGCGGCCAATGCGCAGGCGCCGGGGATGATCGCGCGCTGGTGTGCCGCGCATGGCGTGCCATTCGTGCATTACTCCACCGACTACGTGTTCGATGGCCAAGGCAGCGCGCCCTACCGCGAGGACGAACCGACCGCACCGCTGGGTGTATATGGCACCAGCAAGCGCGATGGCGAGGAGGCCGTACGCGCGGCCGGTGGTCGCCACCTGATCTTCCGCACGGCCTGGGTCTATGCCTCGCATGGCGCGAACTTCCTGCGCACCATGCTGCGCGTGGGCGCCGAGCACGATGTGTTGCGGGTGGTGGCCGACCAGATCGGTACGCCCACGCCGGCCGCGCTGATTGCCGATGTGACCGCGCAGGCATTGCAGCACCCGGGCCGTCTGTCCGGCACCTGGCATCTGACCGCCAGTGGCCAGACCAGCTGGCACGGCTTTGCCGAGGCGATCTTCGCCGATGCGTTGGCCACTGGCGCGCTGGTCAAGGTGCCGACCGTCGAGGCGATTTCCAGTTCGGGGTATCCGACCCCGGCCAAGCGCCCAGCCTGGTCGGTGCTGGACAACCGCAAACTGCAGCAGGATTTCGGCATCGTGCTGCCGGCATGGCAGGACGGCCTGAAGCGGGTGATGGCAGAGATTGCCCGATAAGGGTAGCGCCGGGCCACGCCCGGCGGATGCTTGCAAGCCGCTGCGCTCGCCGGCCATGGGCCGGCGCTACCGTGGGGCGCAGGCGTTGATGCCTCAACTGCGCCCGTACGTATCCTCGAACCGCACGATGTCATCCTCGCCCAGGTAGCTGCCCGACTGCACTTCGATCAGTTCCAGTGGCAGCTTGCCGGGATTGCGCAGGCGATGCGTCACGCCCAGCGGGATGTAGGTGCTCTGGTTCTCGCTGAGCAGGATCACCTCGTTGCCGCGGGTCACCTCGGCGGTGCCGCTGACCACGATCCAGTGTTCGGCGCGGTGGTGATGCATCTGCAGGCTGAGCGTGCCGCCGGGCTTGACCGTGATCCGCTTGACCTGGAAGCGCTCACCGTTGTCGATCGAGTCGTAGGCTCCCCAGGGGCGGTACACCTTGCGGTGCCAGGTCGCCTCGCTGCGGCCTTCGGCCTTCAGCTTGGCCACCACGGTCTTGACCTCCTGCATGCGGTCAGCCTTGCCGACCAGCACCGCATCGTCGGTCTCGACCACGATCACATCATCCAGCCCGACCAGTGCGACCAGGCGCTGGGCATAGGCATAGGTGTTGCGGCAATCGATGGCGATCACATCACCCTGGTGGGCATTGCCGTCGCCATCCTGCTGCGAGACATCGCGCAGTGCGGTCCACGAGCCGACATCGTTCCAGCCGGCATCGAGCGGGATCACCACCGCGTCGGCGGTCTTTTCCATCACCGCGTAGTCGATCGAGTCCGAGGGCACGGCGGTGAAGGCATCCTTGTCCAGGCGGGTGAAGTCCGCATCGCGGCGAGCCTGCTGCCAGGCCTGGCGGCTGCCGGCCAGCATCGCCGGCTGGAAGCACTCCAGTTCCTGCAGGTAGCGCGAGGCCTTGAACAGGAACATGCCGCTGTTCCAGTAGTACTGGCCACTGGCGACGTAACCCGTGGCGGTCTCCAGGTCGGGCTTTTCGACGAAGCGTTCGACGGCACGCAGGCCCTGGCCGTCGGCAGCCTTGATGTAGCCGTAGCCGGTTTCCGGGCCGGTCGGCACGATGCCGAAGGTGACCAGCTTGCCGGCCTCGGCGGCGCTTGCTGCGGCCTGCACTGCACTGCGGAAGGCCGCTTCATCAGTGATTACATGGTCGGAGGGCAGCACCAGCAGCAGCGCGTCGGCACCGTCACGGGTGGCCTCCAGCGCGGCCACGGCAATCGCCGGTGCAGTGTTGCGGCCCACTGGTTCCAGGATGATCGCGGCCGGCTCGGCCCCGACCTGCTGCAGCTGCTCGGCAGCGACGAAACGGTGCTCTTCGTTGGCGATCACCAGCGGGCCACGCGCCGCAAGCGGGGCGACGCGCTGCCAGGTGGCCTGCAGCATCGTCAGCTCGCCCGCCAGCGGCAGGAACTGCTTCGGGTACGCCTCGCGCGAAAGCGGCCACAGGCGGGTGCCGGATCCACCGGACAGGATGACGGGCTGGATGCTGCTCATGCGGGCCTCGGTTACTGCTGGATCAGACGGGAGATTTCGTCGGTACGCGCCTGCATCAGTGCGGCGTCACCACGCGCTTCGACGTTCAGGCGCAGCAGCGGCTCGGTGTTGGAACTGCGCAGGTTGAAGCGCCAGTTGCCGAAGTCGGCACTGATGCCATCGGTGTGGTCCAGCGCGGGCGACTGCGCGGCGAAGTGTTCCATCACGCGCGCAACGGCGGCCTTGGCATCGGCCACCTTGAAGTTGATCTCGCCGCTGCACGGGTAGGCTGCCATGCGGTCTTCCACCCAGTCGGCCAGCGAACGGCCGCTCTCGGAAACCAGCTGGGCGATCAGCAGCCACGGAATCATGCCCGAGTCGGCATAGGCGAACTCGCGGAAATAGTGGTGTGCGCTCATCTCGCCGCCGTACACCGCGTCTTCGGCACGCATCTTTTCCTTGATGAAGGCATGGCCGCTCTTGCACTGCACCGCGACACCGCCGGCCTGCTCGACCATGTCCACCGTGTTCCAGACCAGGCGTGGGTCATGCACGATCTTGCCGCCGGGATGGCGCGCCAGGATCGCCTTGGCCAGCAGGCCGACCAGGTAGTAGCCCTCGATGAAGCGGCCGCTGTGGTCGAAGAAGAAGCAACGGTCGAAGTCACCGTCCCAGGCGATGCCGAAGTCGGCACCGTGTTCGCGCACCGCGTCGGCGGTGGCGGCGCGGTTCTCCGGCAGCAGCGGGTTGGGAATGCCGTTAGGGAAGCTGCCGTCCGGCTCGTGGCAGATGCGGATGAACTCGAACGGCAGGTGCGGTGCCAGCAGGTCGACGATGGCGCCGGCGCCGCCATTGCCGGCATTGACCACCAGCTTCAGCGGCTTCAGTTTGCTGGCATCGACGTAGCTCAGCAGATGCTGGATGTAGGCGTGCTTGTCATGCTGGGCGGTCTGCCCGGCACGCGGCGGCTGGGCCTCGGAGGTATCGGCGGCGACCGCGTCGGAAATCGCGAACAGGCCGGTATCCGAACTGATCGGCCGCGCGTTCTCCTTCACCAGCTTCATGCCGTTGTAGTCCATCGGGTTGTGGCTGGCGGTCACCATCACGCCGCCGGCCGCGCCGAGGTGATCGGTCTGGAAGTAGACCTCTTCGGTGCCGCACAGGCCGATGTCGATCACCTCACGGCCGGTCCCACGCAGGCCTGCGGCCAGCGCATCCTGCAGTGCCGGACTGGTAAGGCGCACATCATGTCCGAGGACCACCGGGCCTGGAGCGAGCTGTGCGGCCAGGGCGACGCCGATGCGGCGGGCCAGGTCCTCGTTCAGTTCTTCCGGCACACGGCCGCGGATATCGTAGGCCTTGAAAGCGGGCAGGGGCATCGAAGCAGTCCATCCGGATAGAGAAGCCTGATTATAGCGGGAGGGTCTGCAAACGGCCGGTGAGCCAGGGGCGCCCGGCCAGCAGCGTTGACTTGGGAGGGGGCCGGCCGATTCCCCGTCAATGGACCATGGCCAGCAGGCAGTTCGCATACAATTGCGCGCTGACGACCGAGGACATGGCCCGCGTGGCCATCGCCGATTGGCCTGCTGTTCCAGAAGGATCGAGGTTTGCTTTGAAATTCACTCACGATCAGAAACGCGTGCTGGTGACCGGTGGCGCGGGCTTCCTCGGGTCGCATCTGTGCGATCGGCTCATCGCGGGCGGCCATGACGTCCTCTGCGTGGACAACTTCTACACCGGCAGCAAGGCGAACGTGGATGGGCTGCTGGGCCACCCACGGTTCGAGCTCATGCGCCATGACGTGACGTTCCCGCTCTATGTGGAAGTGGACCGGATCTTCAACCTGGCCTGCCCGGCGTCACCGATCCACTACCAGCAGGACCCGGTGCAGACCACCAAGACCAGCGTGCATGGCGCGATCAACATGCTCGGCCTGGCCAAGCGCCTGCGCGCGCGCATCCTGCAGGCCAGCACCAGCGAGGTGTATGGCGATCCGGAAATCCACCCGCAGGTGGAAGGCTACTGGGGCCGGGTCAACCCGATCGGCATCCGCAGCTGCTATGACGAGGGCAAGCGTTGCGCCGAAACGCTGTTCTTCGACTACTGGCGCCAGCATCAGCTGGAAATCAAGGTCATGCGCATCTTCAACACGTATGGCCCGCGCATGCATCCCAATGACGGCCGGGTGGTCAGCAACTTCATCGTGCAGGCGCTGAAGGGCGAGCCGATCACCATCTATGGCGATGGCAGCCAGACGCGCAGCTTCTGCTATGTCGATGACCTGATCGAAGGCATGTTGCGGCTGATGGACTCGCCGGCTGACCTCACTGGTCCGATCAATATCGGCAATCCGTCCGAGTACACCATGCTGGAACTGGCCGAGACCGTGCTCCGTCTGGTCGGCGGCGCGTCGAAGATCGAGTTCCGCCCGCTGCCCTCGGATGATCCACGCCAACGCCAGCCGGATATCAGCCTGGCCAAAGCAGATCTGGGCTGGGAGCCCAAGATCGGCCTGGAGGACGGCCTGAAGGAGACCATCGCCTACTTCCGCCATCGCTTGCAGGCCTGAGGTGGCGACGATGCGAAAGATCGTGGTGATGCCGGTCTACGAGGACCTGGAAGCCTCCTCGAAGTTGTTCGTAGAGCTCGCCCGCACCCAGGGTCCGGACACCTATGTGGTGGCCGTGGACGACGGCTCGGTGCGGCAGCCACTGCCGATCAGCGCCATTGAGGCTTCGGGGCTGGAGGGCGTGGTGATCCGCCTGCGTCGCAATGTCGGGCATCAGCGTGCGATCGCCATCGGCCTGGGCTATGTGGCCGAGCACTTCGATGGCAATGACATTGTCGTGGTGATGGATTCCGATGGCGAGGATACGCCGGAGAGCATCACCGAGCTGGTGGCTGGCCTGGATTCGGCCGATGTCGACGTGGTGGTGGCCAGCCGTCGCAGCCGGGTCGAATCGCTGAAGTTCAAGTCGTTCTACATCGTCTACAAGCTGCTGTTCTCGCTGCTCAGCGGGCGCCAGATCAGCTTCGGCAACTTCATGGCGGCGAAGATGCCGGCGGTGCGCCGGTTGGCATCGATGCAGGAGCTGTGGATCCACGTTGCCGCCTGCGTGCTGGGCTCGAAGCTGCGCGTGCAGACCTGTGCGCTGGATCGTGGTCCGCGCTATGCCGGCCGCAGCAAGATGAACTTCGTCGGCCTGGCCCTGCACGGATTCCGTGCACTGATGGTGTTTGCCGAGGATGTACTGGTACGCGTGGGCATCGCCTGCACCATGGTGGCGGCACTGTCGATCATCGGCGGGATCGTTGCCACCGGGCTGAAGATGCTGGGCTTTGCATCGCAGGGCTGGTTCTCGCTGGCATTCGGCATCCTGGTGCTGGTGTTCCTGCAGACCGCGGCACTGACGCTGATCATCCTGATGTTGTCGGGGATGATGCGCGGCGGTGGCGTCATGAGCGTGGGCAGCTATCGCGAATTCGTTGACGAGGTCCTGCATGCCGGCCGTCGCAGTGGCTAAGGATGCGCTGGGCGGACAGGCCGTCCGCTACGTGATCAATGGCCTGGTCGCCACCGCGGTGCACTATGGAGTGCTGCACTTCAACATCGAGGTGCTGCACGTCCCGCTGGCCGCGATGGCCAACGCGATTGCAGCGGTCTTTGGCATCACTGTGTCGTTCCTCGGCAGCCGCTACTTCGTTTTCCATGGCAGGCAGGGCAGCCTGGCGCGGCAGGGCTCGCTGTTCCTGCTGATCTACGCCGCGATCGCCGTCCTGCATGCGCTGGTGATGTACGTCTGGGCCGATCGATGGGGCCTGGACTACCGCGCAGGGTTCGTGCTGGCGACCGGAATGCAGATGGCCGTCAGCTTCGTCGCCAACAAGTTCCTGGTGTTCAAATGAACAAATATCTGCGTGCCGCGCTGGCAACCCTTGCATTCATTGCCGCCCTGCTGCTGGTCTACTACGTCCACATGCGCCAGTTCCGCGTGAACGTGGTGCTGTATGCCAGCATCCTCGACGCGGTGATCGCAGTGGTGGTGGTGTTTGCGGGCCTGTATGCATTGAAGTGGTTCAGGGATTTCAGCCGCCTCGAGCTGATCCAGCTGGCCGCCATCTGGTTGCTGGGAGGCTACGTGTTCGCGATCTCGGTCCCGACCGTCATCGACCGCTCGCTGTCCTTCTACATCCTGGAGAAACTGCAACAGCGTGGCGGTGGGATACGCGAAGACGCGTTCCGCCAGGTGTTCACTGAAGAGTACGTCCGCGAGCATCACCTGGTGGAAGTGCGCCTGACCGAGCAGCTGCAGTCCGGAACCGTGCAGATCCATGATGGTTGTGTGCGGTTGACCGCGCGCGGCGAGCGCCTCGCATCGTTCGGCCGCTTCTACCGGCAGAACCTGCTGCCGACCCACCGCCTGCTGATGGGGCAGTACACCGATGCGCTCACTGATCCTTTCCGCGACAGCCGGATGCCGTCCGACTACCGTTGCCAATAGCCTGGGTGCTGCTGGCGCATTGGTTTTTCCGTTGGTTCCTTGAAACGTTTCATGGATGACATGACCCCCACCTCTTCCCCCCTGCGCACTACGCGCCGGGATCTGGCGATTGCCGGGATCCTGGTGCTGCTGTTGGGCGCTTCCCTCGTATCGGTCGCCAAGCGATCGGACTATCAGACGTCGCTGCTGCGCCAGGCCTTCGCTGAGGACGCGGGATTCGACGCATCCGTACCACGTGAGGTGGTGGATGCACGTGATCTGGTGCGCGCGCAGCCGATCGCGCCTTCGCTGCTTTCGCTCGGGCAGGGGCTGAAGGACGATCCCTTGATCCAGCAACGCATGTGGGAGGCGCTGTATCCGGTCCGGTTCAGCGATACCGATACCCCACAGCGCCTGCTGAGGGCCGGTGATCCGCTGGTTGACCAGTGCCACGTCCAGGGGAGGAGCGGAGATGTCGTTCTTGCCGACTGCCGCTGAACCAGGGCGCCGTGCGGCGCTGGCCATGCTGGTCTCCATTCTTGTCTGCTATGGCCTGGCCGCCGTAGGCCTGGCGGGCTGGCCGGCGCAGGTGGCATTCGGCACGGTCGTGCTCAGCGCGCTGCTCGCCCTGCCAGCCGTGCGTGACCTGCGTACCGCGCCTCTGGTCCTGGCCGTTCTGGTGCTGGTGTTGATCGCGCTGGGAAGCCCCACCGATGGCTGGGACCCGCGTTCGATCTGGCTCTTCCATGCCAAGCGGATCTACCTGGAGGGCACGTTGTACGCCCAGCTGGATGATTACGCGCCGTGGAGCCACAACGACTATCCCGCACTGGCTCCGTTGTTGATGGCCAGTGCAGCAGGTTTGGCCGGGCACTGGAACGAACTGCTGCCCAAGGCGGTGGCACCGCTGCTGCTGCTGCCGGCACTGCTGCTGATTGCCCCGAGTTTCCGATGGCGCTGGTGCGGGGTGCTGTTCGCAGTGCTGCTGCTGCGCCTGGGGCGTGACATGCTGATCAACGGCTACATGGATCCGCTGGTGGCGGTCTATGCCGTCGCTGCCGTGGCGACAGCGGTGCGTCACCGCATGTCCGGGAAGCATGGTGGTGGTCGAGAGCTGGTCGCATTCACCCTGCTGGTGGCCGTGCTGTCGATGTTGAAGAACGAGGGTGCGGTGCTTGCGGCTCTGTTGACGGCCGTGGTGCTGGGCGAAGGCGTGCTGCGTGAGCGTCGCCTGGGCTGGCGCATCCTCCTGGCCGCGGTTGTGGCCCTGCTGCCACTGCTGGCATGGAAGCTGGCCGTCGGGCAGGCAGGGGTTGCCAATGACCTGGCGGGAAGCGACATGAAGGCGCAGCTGTTGGCGCGGCTTGGCAGCGAGGGCGGTGCCAAGCCGATCGTCGGGCGCCTGCTGCTGGATGTGTGGGTGCTGGTGCCGCTGCTGGTGCTGGCGGTGCTCTGGCGTCCGGTGCTGCGGGTTCCGGCGGCATCGGCCGCCGTGCTGGCGGCGCTGGCGTACGCAGCGGTGCTGTTCCTGGTCTACCTGGGGACGCCGCATGACCTGGACTGGCACCTGCGCACCAGTGTCGACCGTGTCCGCATGCCGGTGACACTGCTGCTGGGGTTTGCGGTGTTGCTGGCGCTGGAACATCGCGCCACCGCGAAGATCCCGGGCACGCGCTGAGGCGCAACGCGCCGTGGCGTCATGCTGCGGCGCATCCCAGCCGTATGCGGTCGTAGCGCTAGAATGCGCTCATTCTTCCCGTGTGGGGCTGTAGAAATGGAACACGTGACTTCCACCGGCAAGCGCAGCAAGCGCTTCGCCAGTGCGGCGGAGGCCCTGCAAGGGGTGGTCGCCGATGGCCAGACGCTGGCCGTGGGCGGCTTCGGCCTGTGTGGCATTCCCGAGGCATTGATCGCCGCGCTGCGCGACAGTGGTGCCAAGGGCCTGACCGTGATCTCCAACAATGCCGGCGTTGATGGTTTCGGCCTCGGCCAACTGCTGGAAACCCGGCAGATCAAGAAGATGATCTCGTCCTACGTGGGTGAGAACAAGGAGTTCGAGCGGCAGTTCCTGGCCGGCGAGCTCGAGCTGGAATTCAACCCGCAAGGCACCCTGGCCGAACGCCTGCGTGCCGGCGGTGCAGGCATCCCGGCGTTCTTCACTGCCACCGGCTACGGCACCGTGGTGGCCGAGGGCAAGGAAACCCGCGAGTTCGACGGCAAGCACTACGTGATGGAAACCGCGCTGCGCGCCGACGTGGCGCTGGTCAAGGCGTGGAAGGCCGACGGGGCCGGCAACCTGGTGTTCCGCAAGACCGCTCGGAATTTCAACCCGGCCTGTGCGATGGCCGGCAAGGTCTGCATCGCCGAGGTCGAGGAGATCGTGCCGGTTGGCGCCATCGATCCGGACCAGGTGCACCTGCCGGGCATCTACGTGCACCGCATCGTGCACAACGCACATCCTGAAAAACGCATCGAACAGCGCACCATCCGCGCGGAGGGCAACTGACATGGCGTGGACCCGTGACGAGATGGCGGCACGCGCCGCCCGCGAACTGACCGATGGAGCGTACGTGAACCTGGGCATCGGCCTGCCGACCCTGGTCGCCAACCACATCCCTGAAGGCGTGGACGTGTGGCTGCAGTCGGAGAACGGCCTGCTCGGTATCGGCCCGTTCCCGACCGAAGCCGAAATCGACGCGGACCTGATCAATGCCGGCAAGCAGACCGTCACCGCGCGTGCCGGTGCCAGCTATTTCGGCAGCCACGACAGCTTCGCGATGATCCGCGGTGGCCACGTCAACCTGGCCATCCTCGGTGCCATGCAGGTCACCGACAAGGGCGACCTGGCCAACTGGATGGTGCCCGGCAAGATGGTCAAGGGCATGGGCGGCGCGATGGACCTGGTGGCCGGGGTGCAGCGCGTGGTGGTGCTGATGGAGCACACCGCCAAGAACGGCGAGCACAAGATCCTGGCCGAATGCACGCTGCCGCTGACCGGCGTCGGCGTGGTCGACCGCATCATCACCGACCTGGCCGTGTTTGACGTCACCGATGCTGGTCTGGTGCTGGTAGAAGCGGCGCCGGGTGTCAGCGATGACGAACTGAAGGAAAAAACCGGCGTGGCGTTCGCCCGAGGTTGAATCGGCGTTCGCGCCGGAGTGATCAGTCGCGCAGGAGTGCTTCCAGACTCCTGCGCGCTGCATCGCTGGAGAAGTGCTCGCGGATGTTGTGGTAGCCCTGTTCGGAGATGTGGGACCACAACGCCTCATTCGAGTACAGGCGCAGGACGGCGTTGCTGAACGCCTCGGTATCTGCCGCGATCAGTGCATTCTGACCGTCGATCAGGAACATGCCTTCGGCAGCAATGGGCGTGGCCACCACCGGAACACCGTGGCTCATGGCCTCATTGACCTTGCCTTTCACGCCTGCACCGGAGAGCAGCGGGGCGAGCGCGATCCTGCAACGCGACAGGAAGGGCTGCAGTGATGCCACGTGGCCGTGGACGATGACGCCGTTGCCGGCGTAGCGCGCCGCCACGTCTTCCGGAATCTCTCCGATCAGGTGCAGGACGATCTCCGGGCGCTGCGCACGGATGCGGGGATGGATCTCGCCGACCAGCCATTCCAGCGCTTCCTGGTTGGGCTGATGGGCATAGCCCCCCACGAAGTACAGGTCAGCGGTGTCCCCGAAACTGCGTTTGCCGCCGTGCACGTCATGGATGTTGGACAGCAGCCGGATGTCGCTGCCGGGCAGTTGCGCCTGCAGCATCTCCAGCTCGGTCTGGCTGACCACCAGCGTCGTGTCGCTGGCGTTGATCAGGGCGAACTCGCTTTGCCGCGTGCGTGCGGCCTGACGCTGCAGGTCCGGGTCTTGGCGCAGGTCCGCAGCACGCTGCTCACGCACATGGTGCAGGTCCACGGTGTCGAAGATCACCTTGCCGACGGCGTAATCGCGGATCAGCCCGATGTGGGCTGCCGCCACATGGTGGCGGCTGAGCAAGGTGGCACGCAGCTGCTGGCCGTGCACACGCAGCCACTGGTCGAGACGGGGGCTGCCTGCGATGCCGATCAGGTCCACGCCCAGTGTGTCGAGGAAAGCGCGACTTTCGGCACTGATGACACCATTGTCCGGCATGAACACCGGTTGCCATCCCAGCTCGCGGATCGACTGGAGGATCTTGCACATCCGGACCGAGCCGGAATCGCGGGTCGGATCGGGCGCGCTGGCATCAAGCACCAGCACGTATCCAGCACGTGCAGGGGCGGTGCTGCGCGCCTCGCCGGAAGAGCGCACTGCTTGATCGGGCACCGATGCTGCGGCCGGTGGATGTGGGCGAAGCACGGCCCTGACCTTGCGCAGCGTGGCGGCCGGGCCAACCTGGCGCAGGTTGTGAATCACCGAGGCCAGCCGGCGGGACGCCTGGCGAAGTCGCCATTTGAGGCTGTACCAGGAGTGCTTCATCGTCATCATCGTCAGGCGGCGCGCAGGAATGCGGTCGACCATCATAGTCGCTGGCCGCGGAGGGGGTGTGCTAGCGTGCTGGTATGCATTTCCCACTGGACGACGCCGACATCCACTGGCATCGGGGCTGGCTGGCCGCGGACCAGGCGGACCTTATGCAGCAGCAACTGGAGCAACGTATCCCCTGGCAGGTGCATCGCATCCGAATGTTCGGCCGTATCGTCGATTCGCCCCGCCTGAGCTGCTGGATGGGGGATGCCGAGGCGCGCTATCGCTATTCGGGTACCGATTTCCTGCCTGAGCCGTGGCAGCCGGCCCTGCTGCCGCTTCGCGAACGGCTGCAGGCATTCTGTGGACATGCCTTCAACAGCGTACTGCTGAACCGCTATCGCGGCGGTGGCGATTACATGGGCTGGCACAGCGACGACGAGCCCGAACTGGGCCCGGCGCCGGTGATCGCCTCGCTGAGCTTGGGCGCGGCACGGCGTTTCCTGCTACGCCGGCGTGATGATCCGGCGCAGAAGACCGAGTACCTGCTCGGCCATGGCGACCTACTGGTAATGGCCGGGCAGACCCAGCGTTATTACCAGCACGCGTTGCCGAAGATGGCGCGCGTGCAGGGCGAGCGGATCAACCTGACGTTCCGCTGGATTGCGCCACGCTGATCGATCAGCGCGTGACGGTCGGCTGGTCGGCCTGCCCGCTCACCAGCGTCCAGCCCACCACATCCTGCGCCAGCTGCTGCAGGCCGCGCTCGAACGCGGCGGTCACCGCCGGCACGTCGGTACTGCCGACCGGCTGTGCCTGGCGGAAGGTACGGTCGGCGACCACGCGCTGGTCGGCGACGTGGATCAGCTTGGCGTTGACCTCGATCACCACGGTCGGCGTGGCCTGGCCCTGGTAGTCCGACTCGAAGCGGCGCACGTCGGTGGACAGCTTGTAGTCGGCGCGGATGCCGGCGGTGCTGCGGGCGACGCCGTGGATGCGTCCGGAATCCTCAAAGCCGCGCAGCAGGGTGTCCTCGATCATGTCGGTGGCCGGCTGGGCCCAGCTGGCGCCCTTGTAGATCTCCAGCTGCGACGGGGTCGGCCGCACATTGATGCGCGGGCTGTCGACCATGCGTGCGGCGCTGGGCTTGGCCAGTACCAGCTGCCAGCTGGCCTGCGGCCACGCCGGATCGGCCTTCACCTGCACGGCGGGCGAGTACAGCGTCACTGCGGTTTTCTCGCTGCTGCCAAGGACGGAGCAGCCGCCCAGCAGGGTGACCAGCGAAGCGGCCAGCAGCAGGCGCGGAAGGGGCATCGGGCTCATTTGGGTTCGAACTCCTTCGGTGCGTCGCGGCCCAGCAGGTAGCGCGCGGGATTGTTCTCGAGGCGGTCGCTGACCCGGCGCAGGTCGCGGATCAGGCCGCGCAGTTCGGTCAGCGTCGGGCCCAGCTGGCCGAGGCCATCATTGGCGAAGCTGTTGATCGCGGCGCGGTTCTCGCCAAGGATCGAATCGGCGTTGCCGGCGGCCGAGTCGAGCTTGGCCAGGGTGCCGTCCAGCTTGTCGATGATGCCCGGCAGCTGCTGCACCAGGTTCCTGTCCAGGCGCTCGATGGTGCCGTTGGTGGTCTTCAGCGTGGTGTCCAGACTGCGGGCGGCATCGCGCGCGCTGAGCAGCAGCGCCTGGGTACCCTGGTCACGGTCGGCCAGGCCGCCGCTGATCGTCTCCAGGTTGGCCAGCGTCGCGTTGATCGAGGCCACGTTGCGGTCGCTGAGGATCTGATCCATGCGCTCGACGATGCGGTTGGCAACGTCGGTGATGTTCTGCAGCGCCGACGGCGTGGTCGGAATGATCGGGGCCGGGTCCTTGTTGACCGTGGTCAGTGCCGGTGACTGCGGCGTGCCGCCGCTGAGCTGGATGATCGACGGGCCGGTCAGGCTGGTGATCGCCAGCTTGGCACGGGTATCGGTCTTGACCGGGGTGGTCGAGTTCAGGCGGATGCGTGCGACCACCTGGCGCGGGTCGTCCGGCACCAGGTTCAGTTCGATGATCGAACCCACCGCGATGCCGTTGTACTGCACCGGGCTGCCCACCGACAGGCCGGTCACCGCCTCGCGGAACACTACGCGGTATTCCTGCCAGGTGCGGTCGGAGGAGTACTTGGCGGCCCACAGGCCGAAGGCCAGCAGGGCCAGGCCGGTGATCAGGGTGAACGCGCCGATCAGCACGTAGTTGGCTTTGGTTTCCATGGCTCAGGCACTCTCGATCTGTTCGCCGCGCGCGGCACGCGCACGCGGTCCGTGGAAGTATTCCTGGATCCACGGATGATCCAGTTTCTCGATGTCCGGCAGTGGCGCGTTGGCCACCACTTTGCGGTCGGCGATCACCGCGACCCGGTCGCAGATGGCGTACAGCGTGTCCAGGTCATGGGTGATCAGGAACACGGTCAACCCCAGTGCTTCCTGCAGGGTCTTGATCAGGCGGTCGAAGGCGGCCGCGCCGATCGGGTCGAGGCCAGCGGTCGGTTCATCCAGGAACAGCAGCGGCGGATCCAGCGCCAGCGCCCGGGCCAGGCCGGCGCGCTTGCGCATGCCGCCGGACAGCTGCGAGGGCAGTTTGTTGATCGCATCGGCGGGCAGGCCGGCCAGCTTCACCTTCAGCAGCGCCAGTTCGTAATGCCAGCGCTCGGGCAGTTCGCGGTGGTGCTCCTTCAGTGGCACCTGAACGTTCTCGCCCACGGTCAGCGAAGAGAACAGGGCGCCGTCCTGGAACAGCACGCCGGTGTTGCGCTCGATGTGCAGGCGGCTCTCGGCATCGTCGGCACGCGCGTCGCGGCCGAGCACTTCGATCTGCCCGGCATCGGGCACGCGCAGGCCGAGGATCGAACGCATCAGCACCGATTTGCCGGTACCCGAGCCACCCACCACGCCCAGGATCTCGCCACGGCGCACCTCCAGGTCCAGGTCTTCATGCACGGTCTGGCTGCCGAAGCGGTTGACCAGCCCGCGCACGCGGATGGCCAGGTCGTGGCCGTCGCCGTCCTGCATGGGTATTTCTTCGGGAGTCGGATGCGTGCTCATGTCACCAGTCCATGTGCATGAACCACAACGCCGCGAAGGCGTCGATGATGATCACCAGCGAGATCGTCTGCACCACGCTGGAGGTGGTGCGTTCACCGACCGACTGCGCCGTGCCTTCCACCTTCAGCCCTTCCAGGCAGCCGATCAGGCCGATCACCAGCGCGAACACCGGCGCCTTCGACAGGCCGACCAGCATGTGCCGCACTTCCATCGTCTCGTGCATGCGCGCGATGTACATCTGCGGCGGGATGTCGAGGTCGAACGCGCCGACAGTGATGCCGCCGGCCAGGCCCGCGATCATCGCGATGAAGGTCAGCAGGGGCAGGGTGACCAGCAGCGCCAGCAGGCGTGGCAGCACCAGCAGGTCGATCGGATCCAGGCCCAGCGTGCGCATCGCGTCGATTTCCTCGCGCGCCTTCATCGCGCCGATCTGCGCGGTGAACGCACTGGCGGTGCGGCCGGCCAGCACGATCGCGGTCAGCAGTACCGCGAACTCGCGCAGGAAGGCGATGTTGACCAGCTCGACCACGTAGATCTCGGCGCCGAAGTCGCGCAGGATGGTCGAGCCGAGGAAGGCGATCACCGCGCCGACCAGGTACGACAGCAGCGCCACCAGCGGTACTGCGTCCAGCCCGACCTGCTCCATCTGGTGGACGGTGGCGGTCAGGCGGAAACGGCGGGGCTCCTTGACCAGGCGTGCTGCCTTGACCAGGTTCTCGCCGAGGAAACTGCACAGCGCCTTGATGTTGTGGCCAGTGGCATGGACGCTGACACCGAGCCGTTCCAGCGCCGCCAGCACGCCGAAATCGCGCTTGGGCCGGGGCCGGTCGTCAGCCACTTCCTCGATGGTGCAGACCAGTGCCTGGTGGTCCGGCCGGAACTGCAACGCGTCCTCGCCAAGGTCGGCGCGATGCGCTACGCGCAGTACCTGCAGCACGCCGGCCGAATCCATCTTCTCGATGCCGGTGGCGTCGATGCCGGTCAGCGTGTCGGGAACGCCGCGCAGGACTTCGGCCGCGGCCAGCGCGGTCTTCAAGGTCCAGGTGCCGGACAGGCGGATCAGGCCCGGGTCATGGGCATCCTGTTCGAGCTGGGGGGCGTGGTTCGGGGTCACTTGGGCCATTCGGGTCGCAGCATAACCGTTCTGTCTGGGGCATCGCGTCGAACCCGGATGAATTTATCCAGTGCGGCCCGGCAGTAGGTAATACTACGGCGCATGTCCGCAGACGCTCACACGATCCCCACGCCCCAGGCCACCTACGCGCAGCGCGTGGCCTTTGTTTCCGAGATCGCCGGACGCCTGCACAGCTACGGCACCACGGCCCAGCGCCTGGAAACGGCAGTGGTGGCACTGGCCCGCCAGCTCGATCTGGATTGTGAACCGTGGTCGAATCCCACCGGTATCATCCTCAGTTTCAGCGACCCGGCACAGGCGATCGGTTCCAGCGACATCACCCGCGTGATCCGCCTGGCACCCGGCGAGAACGACCTGCACAAGCTCAGCGTCGCCGACCATATCGCCGAGGAAGTGGCCAACGGGCGGATGAGCATTGCCCAAGGCCACACCGCACTGCGCCAGTTGGACAAGGATCCGGGCCGGCGCGGCAAGCTGCGCACCATTCTTTCATTCACCCTGGGCGCGGCCGGCGTGGCCGGCATGTGGAAGCTGCCGTGGCTGGACATCGCCACCGCCGGTGTCATCGGGCTGATGATCGGCCTGCTCGGCATGGTCACCGACCGTCGCCCGGCCACCCGTGAAGCGGCCGAGGCGCTGGCGGCGCTGCTGGCCGGCATGGTCGCAACTCTGGTCGCGTCCTTTGTCGGCGCACTCAACCTCAACACGGTGATCATCGCCTCGCTGGTGGTGCTGCTGCCGGGCATGTCGCTGACCAATGCGGTCAATGAACTCGCCAGCCAGCATTGGGTCTCCGGTACCGCGCGCTTCGCCGGCGCGTTGACCACCATCATGAAGCTCAGCGTGGGCGCGATGATCGCGGTGACCCTGGCCGATGTACTCGGCCTGGACCCGGTGATCCGCGCCACGCGGCCGCAGGGGCCGTGGGTGGAGTGGGGTTCGCTGCTGACCGCGGCATTCGCCTTCGCGATGCTGTTCAAGGCCAACCGGCGCGATTACCCGTGGGTGATCGCAGCCTCGGTGGCGGGTTACGCGATCTCCAAGTTCGGCGGGCACGCCTGGGGCGCGCCGGCCGGCATCTTCCTGTCAGCGATGCTGCTGACCGCCGGTGGCAATCTGTTCGGCCGCCTCGTTGGCCGCCCAGGAGCGATCATCCGCCTGCCCGGCATCATCATGATGGTGCCCGGCAGCACCAGCCTGCGCGGCGTGCTGACCCTGGTCCAGCAGCAGGACGTTGGCGCGGGCCAAAGCGTGTTCCTCACCGTGCTCAACGTGGTGATGGCGCTGGTGGCCGGCCTGCTGTTCGGCAACCTGCTGATGCCGGCGCGCAAAACCCTGTAGGTGTGGACCGTTGGCCCGCACACCGAAGAATGAAAAACGCCGGCTTCCGCCGGCGTTTTTCATTGCATCCCGATCCGGCCTCAGACCTTCTTGATCAGGAAATCTTCCGGCTTCTTGTTGCCCTTGGCGGTCAGCTCGGCCATCCAGCGCGGCTGCTTGCCACGACCGGTCCAGGTTTCCTTGGGGTTGGCCGGGTTGCGGTACTTCGGGGCAACCTTGCCCAACTTGCGGCCGGCGGTCTTGGACGGTGCCTTGGCTGCCGGGGCGGCTTTGCGCGCGCGCGGTGCCGGGGCGCCGCCGAACAGTTCTTCAATGGTGTAACCCTCGGTCTTGGCCAGCTTGGTCAGCTGGGCCCGGACCTTGGTGATTGGCCGGCGCTTGGCGACGATGGTCTGCTGCTTCTTGGCGGTACGGATCAGGGCGCCCAGCTCGCGTGCCGACAGGCCGGTCAGGTCA
The DNA here is from genome assembly GCF_059367915.1 of Stenotrophomonas sp. YJH_SMC_19. Lineage (NCBI taxonomy): Bacteria > Pseudomonadati > Pseudomonadota > Gammaproteobacteria > Lysobacterales > Lysobacteraceae > Stenotrophomonas > Stenotrophomonas sp. YJH_SMC_19. The sequence goes on along the minus strand of NZ_JCAFRI010000003.1, from coordinate 160,638 downwards.
ATGCTCATTTACGGTTACTCCGGAAACTAAAATGTGGACGGGACGAGCCAGTCCATGGCGTCGCGGGACAGAATAAAGATGAATTAATCACAGCACAAATGCAGGCGGGTCATGGCCTGGCAGCATCCCGGCTGCATTGCGTCGATTTTGACCGGATTATGTCCGCTGCAATATTGCTCAACTGGGCGACAGGCAAAAAAAAAGACCGAGGCGTGCCCCGGTCTTCTCCTGATCAGCCCTGCAGTCGCTGCAGCAGGGTGGCCTTGTCCAGGCTTTCCGCTTCGCTGGCGCGGCGCGAGCGGTACTCGTAGGTACCGGCGGCCAGGCCGCGCTCGCTCACCACCACGCGGTGCGGGATGCCGATCAGTTCCATGTCGGCGAACATCGCACCCGGGCGCAGGCCACGGTCGTCCAGCGCGGCATCGAGGCCGGCGTCGCGGAGTTCCTGCAGCAGGCTGGCAGCAGCATCGGCCACGGCGGCGTCGCCCCTCGGGTTGATCACGCACACTACCACCTGCCACGGCGCCATCGCGTCCGGCCAGATGATGCCGGCATCGTCATGGTTCTGTTCGATCGCGGCAGCCACCACGCGCGAGATACCGATGCCGTAGCAGCCCATCGCCATCACCGCCGCCTTGCCGTTCTCGTCCAGCACGGTGGCATCCAGCGCTTCGGCATATTTGCGGCCGAGCTGGAACACGTGGCCGACTTCGATGCCACGGGCGATCTTCAGTTCGCCACCGTCCAGCGCGCGGTCACCGGCACGCACGTTGCGGATGTCGGCCACTTCCGGTTCCGGCAGGTCGCGGCCCCAGTTGACCCCGGCCAGGTGGAAACCGGCTTCGTTGGCGCCGACGACGAAGTCGGACATCGCGGCCACTTCGCGGTCGGCGACCACGCGGATGGCCTTGGCCGGGGCGACCGGACCGAGGAAGCCCGGCACGCTGCCCAGGTACTCGGCGATTTCCGCCTCGCTGGCAAAGCGCTGTTCGTCCAGGCCGGCAACCTTGGCCAGCTTGATTTCGTTGACCTCATGGTCGCCGCGCACCAGCACAAGCACGAACTGCTGTGCTTCGCCTTCACCGGCGATCAGCGCCACCGACTTCACCGTGCGCTGCAGCTCGATGCCGAGCAGCGCCGCGACGTCCTCGCAGGTTTTCTGGGTAGGGGTGTCGACCTTGCGCATGGCTTCACTGGCAGCCGCACGCGGTGCCGGGTCGGCGGCGATCGCCGCTTCCATGTTCGCGGCGTAGTCCGAACCGGTGGAGAACACCAGCGCGTCCTCGCCGGAATCGGCGATGACGTGGAATTCCTGCGAGGCATCGCCACCGATCGCACCGGAGTCGGCCTGCACCATGCGGAAGTCCAGGCCGAGGCGGGTGAAGATGCGGCTGTAGGCCGACTTCATGTTCTCGTATTCGCGCACCAGGCACTCATCGTGCAGGTGGAACGAATAGGCGTCCTTCATCAGGAATTCGCGCGAACGCATCACGCCGAAGCGCGGGCGGATCTCGTCGCGGAACTTGGTCTGTACCTGGTAGAAATTCACCGGCAGCTGCTTGTAGCTGGACAGCTCGCTGCGCGCGAAGTCGCAGGCGGCTTCTTCGGCGGTCGGGCTGTAGCAGAACACCTGGTCCTTGCGGTCCTTGATCTTCAGCAGCTGCGGGCCGAACTTCTGCCAGCGGCCGGTCTGCTCCCACAGTTCCTTCGGCTGGATGGTCGGGATCTGGAATTCCACGGCACCGGCGCGGTCCATTTCCTCGCGCACGATGCGTTCAACCTTGCGCAGCACGCGCAGGCCCAGCGGCGACCAGGTGTACAGGCCCGATGCCAGCTTGCGGATCATGCCCGCGCGCAGCATCAGCCGGTGGCTGGTGAGCTCGGCGTCGCTGGGGGTTTCCTTGGTGGTGTGCAGGTGGAACTGGGAGAGGCGCATCGTCGGCTTCGGATAACGGCAGAGACGCCTATTCTGCCAGCCCGGCCGGGGAGAGGGGTATCGGCAGGGCTGCGCCCTGCACCCGCAGTAGTGCCGGCCGCTGGCCGGCAACCTCAGAAGCAACTGCCGAAGCAACAGCGGGCTTCCCGTGGGAGGCGGGGTGGGTCCGGTTGCGGGAGACGCCGTAAACCCATCCCTGGGGGCTTGGCCGCGGCATCCATGCCGCGGACACTCCCGCAACCGGACCCACCCCGCCTTCGACAGTTTCCTGCGAGCTGTCGGAATGGCTCCTGGGGTCAGATCCGTTTTCCGCAGGAAAACGGATCTGACCCCGGATTCAATTCGAGATCTGACAGATTTCATCCACGCATGGCGTGGATCTACCACCGTCACCAGGAACCTGTCGGGGGTGGGGCGGTGTGGGTTGGCAGGACCGTTGGCGCCATGGATGGCGCCATCGAGCCCCCAGGGGTGAGGGCGCTTTGCTTGCGAAGCACTGCTTCGCAAGCGCCCGAACGCACAGCCGCCAGCGGCTGGGCCGGACCCCGGAAGGGGGGGTTACGGCGTGTCCTGCCAGCCCACACCGCTCCGCCAAACCAGTAGAAAACCAGAGCCGCTTTGGCATTTGACGTTGCCGTTGCTTGAAGCAGGTGCAGGGCTGCAAGCCCTGCCGATACCCTCACTCCGCCGGGCAGTACGCCTTGATGGCCGCTTCAGCCAATCCTTTCTGCGCGCTGCGCTGTTCCGCGGTCAACGCGGTATCGGCCTTCCCGTCGCCATTGGTGTCCTGCATCACCTGGCCGGAGCCTTCCAGCAGGGCCAGGTTGGCACGGGCGGTGCTGCACTGCTCCGGCACCGGCGCGGCCGGGGTCTCGGCGCTGGCCGCGGCCTGCGGGGTGCGGGCCTGTTCGCGGGTCTCGAACTTCTTGCCCGCCGGCGGGGTCTCCGAATACTGGGTCACGCCATGGGAGTCCTTCCATTTATAGACCGGGCCGGCCACGGCGTTGGCACTGGCCAACAGCAGCAGGCATCCAAGGCAGGACAGGGCACGCATGGCAAACTCCGCGGAATGGGCGTAGAACGCCGATTGCAGCATTGGCGCCGAGCACTGGCAAGTCGATTAAACTGGATTCCATGGACCCGATCACACCGCCGCCGCGTTCGCGCACGATTTACCTGCTGCCCAACCTGTTCACCACCGCCGGCCTGTTCGCCGGCTTCTACGCGATCATCGCCGCGGCCAACGGGGATTTCGTCAATGCCAGCATCGCCGTGTTCGTGGCGGCGGTGATGGATGGCCTGGACGGGCGCGTGGCGCGCCTGACCGGTACCAGCAGCGAGTTCGGCGTCCAGTACGACTCGCTGGCCGACCTGGTCAGCTTCGGCATGGCCCCGGCGCTGGTGATGTACCACTGGTCGCTGTCGTGGCTGAAGTTCGATGACCCGCTGCTCGGCCGCGTCGGCTGGGCCGTGGCCTTCCTGTATGCCGCCTGCGCGGCGCTGCGCCTGGCCCGCTTCAACACCCAGGTCGCGGTGGTCGACAAGCGCTGGTTCGTCGGCCTGGCCAGCCCGGCCGCGGCCGGGCTGATGATGTCCTTCGTCTGGGCCTTCGCCGATGGCAACCTGGGCTGGGACGGCAACCAGCTGCGCTACGTGGCGCTGGCGGTGACGATCGTCGCGGCGCTGTTGATGGTCAGCCGTATCCGCTTCTGGAGCTTCAAGGGTGGCGGCGCCAAGGGCACCCGTTCCGACCGCGTGCCGTTCCTGGTGCTGGCCCTGGTGCCGGTCGCCATCGCCATCGCGGTCATTGATCTGCCGCGCGTGCTGTTCACGGTCGGCATCCTGTACGCCTTGTCCGGCCCGGTGATGTGGGCCGTGCAGCGCCTGCGCAAGAAGCCCGAGGCCGCGTGAGCCAGGAACTGCCCGTGCTGTGGTCACCGGCCCAGCAGGCCTGGCTGCAGGCCATGGGCTACACCGTCTATCACGACGGCCAGTTGGCTGCGGAGCTGGATGCCGCGCTGCAGTTGAGCGTGGCCGAAGCCGATGCGGCTGCCGCGCCAGCGGTGGAGCAGGTGCGGGCACCAATCGCACCCGCGCGCGAGCCTCCGGTTGAAGCCAAACCGGGTTCCCGCCAGGAACGCCCGGTGCCGCCGCGTCGCGAGACCCCGGTCAGCGCACCGGACACCGCGCCCGCCGCTGCCCGCCCGCTGCCGGGTGGCAGTGCGCGGCAGCCGGTGGTGCGGCTCCCGGATCGCCTGCAGATCGCATTGCTGCGTGCCTCCGGCTGTAATCCCAACGACCCTGCCACGCAGGCGCTGATGGACAGCTGGCCGCTGGACCAGCTGCGTCAGGACCCGGCCGCCAAGCGCGCGTTGTGGCCGCAACTGCGCGCCCTGCGCAAGCGGGGCGCACCATGAGTGCGGTCAGCCAGCCCGGCCCGGTCAGCCTGCGCGCATTGCGCGAGAGCGACCTCAATGCGGTGATGGCGATTGAAGTGCGTGGGTATCCGTTCCCATGGACCCGCGGCATCTTCGTTGATTGCCTGCGTGCCGGTTATCCCGGCCTGGCGATGGAGCGCGATGGCCAGCTGATCGGCTACGGCGTGCTCAGCATTGCCGCCGATGAGGCACATGTATTGAACATCTGCATCGATCCGCTGGCGCAGTCGCGTGGGCTGGGTCGTCAACTGCTGCGCGCACTGGTGCAGCTGGCAGGCAACCGCGGTGCGCAGCGTGTATTCCTGGAAGTGCGTCCGTCCAACACGCCGGCGCTGGCGCTGTACCACAGCGAAGGCTTCAACGAGATCGGCCGTCGTCCGCGCTACTATCCGGCCGCACAGGGCCGCGAAGACGCGGTGGTGATGGCGATCGAACTGGTCGACGGCGACCTGCAGACGATGCCGCCGTTGTAACGGAGAAGGGTTGCCGGCCAGCGGCCGGCACTACCGGTGGATCTCCGCTGTCATCGACACGTCACCTGCCGTGGTAGGTGCCAACCTTGGTTGGCACGCTTTTCTCACGCCAGCCGCAGTGCCAACACACCGCCGACGATCAGCGCCGCCGCCAGCCAGCGCGCGCGCGGAATCCGCTCGCGCAGCAGGAACACCGAGATCAGCAACGCGAACAGGATCGACGATTCGCGCAGCGCCGAGACCATCGCCACCGGCGCCTGGGTCATGGCCCACAATGCCATCGCGTAGGACGCCGTGGTGCCGACGCCACCGGCCAGTCCCAGCGGCCAGTGCTGGCGCGCATAGTCCAGCACTGCGCTGCCGCGGGTGTACAACGCCCACAGCGGTAATGGGATGCCTGACAGCAGGAACAGCCACAGCGTATAGCTGAGCGCACTACCGGACTGGCGCGCGCCCTGCGCATCGACCAGGGTGTAGGTAGCGATCATCGCCGCGGTCAGCAGCGGCAGCCGCAGCTGGCCGCCACGTGCGCCCAGTGCCATGCACAGGATGCCGGTGCTCACCAGCACCACGCCCAGCCACGCCGCCGGGGGCAGTTGCTCGCCCAGCAGGGTGCCGGCCAGCGCAACCAGGATCGGCGCGCTGCCACGCATCAGCGGATAGGCCAGGCTCATGTCGACCTGCTGGTAGCAGCGTGCCACCAGTCCGTAGTAGGTCACCTGCAGCAGCACGGACGCAGCCAGCCAGGGCCAGCTGTGCGCGGCCGGGAACGGCAGGAAGGGCAGGGCGGCCGCCGACAGCAGCGCGGCGCTGCCGGTGACCAGCACGGTGCCGAGGAACTTGTCCGGCCCGCGTTTGACGATCGCATTCCAGCTGGCATGCAGGGCCGCAGCCGCGAGGACCAGCAGGAAGATGGAAAGAGGCATCGGGCGATGATGCCATGCCGGGGAAATGTTCCGGGTTTGGTGGGTGCCAACCTTGGTTGGCACATCGCTCAGTGCGGACCAAGGTCCGCACCCACCAGAGCGGGGCAGGGCAGGTGCCAACCCTGGTTGGCACGCACCAGAGCGCGGCGCTTAGAGCTTCGCGCGCTGCTCGCGCAGGCCGGCCAGCTGGGTGTTCCAGTCGGCCAGTCGCACGCGCTCCTGCTCGACCACGGCCGGCGGCACCTTGTCGGTGAACTTGGCCAGCTTGGTCTCGCTCTTTTCCTTCTCCGCTTCGACGCGGGCGATTTCCTTGTCCAGGCGCACGCGCTCGGCATCGAGATCGACCAGGCCTTCCAGCGGCACCAGCAGCTTCAGCTCGCCCACGATCGCGGCGGCGGCCGGCGGTGCGCTTTCGCCTTCGGCCAGCCACTGGATGCTGTCCAGCTTCAGCAGGAACGACAGCGAGGCGCTGAAGCGTTCGATGCGCACGCGGTCCTGCTCCAGCCCGGCCTGCAGGCGCAGCGGCACCAGCTTGGACGGCGCGACGTTCAGCTCACTGCGCACGCGGCGCACGGCACTGATCACCGCCTTCAGCCATTCCACGTCGGCCTCGGCCTGGGCGAAATCGCCTTCGAACTCGGCGGCGGTCGGGTACGGGCGCAGCGACAGCGTGGTTTCGGCCAGGCCCAGGCGCGGGGCCAGCTGCTGCCACAGCTGTTCGGTGATGAACGGCGTGAGCGGGTGCAGCAGGCGCAGCAGCGCTTCCAGCACATACAGCAGGGTGTGGCGGGTGCTTTCGGCGTCGGCGGCGTCTGCACCGTTCAGTGCCGGCTTGCTCAGTTCCAGGAACCAGTCGCAGAACGCGTTCCAGGCGAACTCGTACAGGCACTGCGCCAGCAGGTCGAAGCGGTAGGCGGCGAAATGGCCCTGCGCTTCGGCGGTGGTGGCGGCCAGGCGCGCGAGGATCCAGCGCTCGGCATCGGTACGCGGCCTGGGAACGCCGGTGAACGCCGCGCCCTCGGTGTTCATCAGCGCGAAGCGGCTGGCATTCCACAGCTTGTTGCAGAAGTTCTTGTAGCCCTCGGCGCGGTTCATGTCGAACTTGATGTCGCGGCCGTGGGTGGCCAGCGCGGCGATGGTGAAGCGCAGCGCATCGGCACCGTGGGCGGCGATGCCGTCGGGGAATTCCTTGCGGGTGGCCTTCTCGATCTTCTCCACCATCTTCGGCTGCATCAGGCCGCCGGTGCGCTTGGCGACCAGGTCGTCGATGCTGATGCCGTCGATGATGTCCAGCGGGTCGAGCACGTTGCCCTTGCTCTTGGACATCTTCTGGCCCTGGCCGTCGCGGATCAGGCCGGTGAAGTAGACGTCCTTGAACGGGATCTTCCCGACCAGGTTGTCGGTGGCCATGATCATGCGCGCCACCCAGAAGAAGATGATGTCGAAGCCGGTGATCAGCACCGACGACGGCAGGTAGCGGTCGAAGCCACGCTCGGCCATGGCCTGCTCGTTGGGCCAGCCCAGGGTGGAGAACGGCCACAGCTGCGAGGAGAACCAGGTCTCCAGCACGTCGCTTTCCTGGTTCAGCACCACGTCGCTGCCCAGGTTGTGCTTCGCCCGCACTTCCTCTTCGCTGCGACCGACGTAGCAGCTGCCGGTGGCTTCGTCGAACCACGCCGGAATGCGGTGGCCCCACCACAGCTGGCGGCTGATGCACCAGTCCTGGATGTTGTTCATCCAGTGGCGGTAGGTGTTGATCCAGTTCGGCGGCACGAAGGAAATGCTTCCGTCCTCGACCAGTTCCAGGCCGCGCTTGGCCAGGTCGTCCATCTTCACGAACCACTGGTCGGTCAGGTACGGCTCGATCACCTGGCCGGTGCGGTCACCGCGCGGCACCTGCAGCTTGTGCGCCTTGGTCTCGACCAGGATGCCCAGGTCTTCCAGTTCGGCCAGCACGGCCTTGCGCGCGGCGTAGCGGTCCAGACCCTGGAAACGCTCCGGCGCGTTTTCGTTCAGCGCTGCCACCGGGGTGAACAGGTTGATCATCGGCAGGCTGTGGCGCACGCCCACTTCGTAGTCGTTGAAATCATGCGCTGGGGTGACCTTGACCACGCCGGTGCCGAACGCGCGGTCCACGTAGTCGTCGGCGATCACCGGCACGCGGCGGCCGGTCAGCGGCAGCACCACGCTCTTGCCGATCAGGTGCGCGTAGCGCTCGTCTTCCGGGTGCACCATCACCGCGGTATCGCCCAGCAGGGTTTCCGGGCGGGTGGTGGCGACCACCAGGTAGTCGCGGGTTTCGCGCAGGGTTTCCACGCCGTCGGCATCGCGCTCGACGTGCTCGTAGCTCAGGCCCTCATCCAGCGTGTAGGCGATCGACCACAGGAAGCCGTCTTCCTCGGCGCTCTCCACTTCCAGGTCGGAAATGGCGGTCTTCAGCACCGGGTCCCAGTTGACCAGGCGCTGGCCGCGGTAGATCAGGCCCTGCTCGTACCAGCGCACGAAGGCTTCGTTGACCGCCGCCGACGGCTGCGGGTCCATGGTGAAGGTGCTGCGCGACCAGTCGGCGGAGGTGCCGAGGCGGCGCATCTGGCGCTCGATGGTATCGCCGGACTGCTGCTTCCACTCCCAGACCTTGCCGATGAAGCCTTCGCGGCCCAGCGAATCACGGGTCTCGCCCTTGCCTTCCAGCGCCAGGTTGCGGCTGACCACCATTTCGGTGGCGATGCCGGCGTGGTCGGTACCGACCTGCCACAGCGTGTCGTAGCCGCGCATGCGGTGGTAGCGCACCAGCGCGTCCATCAGGGTCTGCTGGAACGCATGGCCCATGTGCAGCGTGCCGGTCACGTTCGGCGGCGGCAGCAGGATGGTGTACGGCTCGCCCTTGCCGGACGGCTTGAAGTGGCCGGCCTTCTCCCAGGCCTCGTAGAGGTCGGTCTCGAAGGACTTCGGGTCGTAGCTGGAGGCGAGTTGGGTCATGCGGGGGAACCAGGAGGTAATCGTTGAAGGATCAGGGCGCGGCGGCGGCCCATCAAGGGGGCCGGGGCGCGCTTACATGTCGTGCTTGTTCAGCTCGTAACCGGCGGCCTTGTACTGGCGCCAGCGTTCGCGCAGCGGTTCGCGCGCTTCCGGATCGGCCGGGACCACTTCCAGCACGCGTTCGCACTGGCCCAGCCAGGGTTCATCGCGCAGGTTGATCACCAGCGGGCGTGCCGGCGCGTCGGTGCCGGGTACGGCGATCAGCACCAGGGCCTCTTCCTCGTCCATGTCTTCGCCGGCGATCTGGTGCGGGATGTAGGCATCGTTGTCGAACGCCCACAGCAGCTCGTCCAGCTCCTCGGCCTGGGCCTGGTCGCGGGCCAGCACCAGGGTGAACAACCCGGCGTCGTTGGCCTTGCGCGCCAGTTCGCAGACCAGGCGCAGCGGCTCGGTCAGGAAGCGGGGCTTGGCGATCAGGTAGAAGTCGGCGCGGGGCATGGCAGGATCCGGGTCAGGCAGGGGCCCGGCGGTGCCGGGCGAGGCCCTGGCCAGCGGGGGCCGGCCAGGGTCGGGTACGGCATCAGGCGCGTGCGGCCTGGTCCAGCAGCCACTGGCTCAGCAGGCCGACCGGGCGGCCGGTGGCCATGCCACGCTTGCCTTCATCGCTGGCCACGCCGGCGATGTCCAGATGGGCCCAGCGCTGGCCTTCGGTGAAGCGCGACAGGAAGCAGCCCGCGGTGATCGCGCCGGCCCAGCGGCCGCCGATGTTGTAGACGTCGGCGAAGGTCGAATCCAGCATCGGCTGGTACTCGTCCCACAACGGCAGGCGCCAGGCGCGGTCGAACACATGCTCGCCGGCGGCCAGCAGTTCATTGGCCAGGTCGTCGTGCTTGCTCATCAGGCCGGCGGTCTGGTGGCCCAGGGCGACCATGCAGGCACCGGTCAGGGTGGCGACGTCGACCAGCGCGGCCGGTTCGAAGCGCTGCGCATAGGTCAGCGCATCGCACAGGATCAGGCGGCCTTCGGCGTCGGTGTTGCCCACTTCGATGGTCTTGCCCGACATCGAGGTGATCACGTCGGACGGGCGGTAGGCGTTGCCGTCGATGGCGTTTTCCACCGCCGGCACCACCACCACCAGGTTCAGCGGCAGCTTGGCCTTGACCGCGGCGACGAAGGTGCCGATGACGTTGGCGCCACCGCACATGTCGTACTTCATCTCTTCGATGCCGCCCTGGGTCTTCAGGTTGACGCCACCGGTATCGAAGGTGATGCCCTTGCCGACCAGCACGTACGGCTTGGCGTCGCCGCCGCCGGTCCACTTCAGCACCACCAGGCGCGGGCGGTTGGCCGAACCACGGGCCACGGCCAGCAGCGAGCCCATGCCCAGCGCTTCCATCTGGTGCTCATCGAGAATCTCGGCCTCGGCACCGTCATGCTCACCGGCGAACTTCACGCCCACCTCGGCCAGGTAGGCCGGGGTGCAGTAGTTCGGCGGCAGGTTGCCCAGCTCGCGGGCGAACTCGACACCGGCGGCGATGGCCTGGCCCTGGGCCAGGGCCTGGGCGTCGTCACCGGCGATGGCCAGCTGGGCCAGGCCGGCGTCGTCGGCCTTCTTCTTGCCCAGAGTGGCGGTGTAGCGGTAGGCAGCGTGATCGGCGGCGATCACCGCCTGGCGGATCGCCCAGGCCGCGTCGCGGTCCTTGATGGCCACTTCGGACAGGGTGAACAGTGCGCTGCGGGTAGCGCCCGCTTTCAGCGCGCGCACGGCGTCGCCAACGGCCTTCAGGTACTGCGGCACACCGAAGCGGGCGGCGTCACCGAGGCCGACCACCAGCACGCGCGGGGCGGACACGCCCGGCAGGTCGTGCAGCAGGGTGGTGGCGCCGGTCTTGCCGGACAGGTCGCCGCGCTGGGCCAGCGAGGCCAGGCGGCCGCCGCTGGCGGCGTCCAGGGCCTGTGCGGCGGGGGTCAGGGTATGGTCGGCATACGCGCCGACCACCAGGCAATCAACGGCGGCGGCGGCCGGAGCAACGTGGTTCAGGGTGAATTCGAGGGCCATTGAGCAGATTCCATTGGCGAGTCCGTACAATCGCAGGCCGTTTACGCCCAGACAGTAGACTGGGCGGCACCGCGAACGAACCCCAGAGTTTAAACCACCGCCCCATGCTGAAGCTCGACCGATACCTGCTGGGCGATTTCGTCCAGAGTTTCCTGGCTACCCTGATCGTCCTGCTGGTGGTCAGCGTGGGCGGCGTGCTGGTGGACATCCTCGGCAACATCGCCGACGGGCGCCTGCCGGCCAAGCTGCTGTTCTCCCAGCTGGGCCTGCAGTTCATCGCCTACCTGCCACTGATCCTGCCGCTGGCGTTGATGCTGGGCCTGCTGCTGGCGGTGGCCCGTCTCTACCGCGACTCGGAAATGGCCGTCATCACTGCCATTGGCGTGGGCCCCAAACGCCTGCTGCGGCCGCTGCTGATGCTGGTGGTGCCGGTGGTGGCGCTGGTCGGCGCCTGCTCCTTGTGGCTGGGCCCGTGGGCCGGCCGGGTGGCCGAGCAGATGATCATCGAGGCCAATCGAAGCGTGCTGATGGCGGGCCTGGAGCCGGGCCGCTTCACCCAGCTGCCCAATGGTGGCGTGGTCTACCTGTCCTCGATCTCGCCCGATGGTACCCAGCTGGGCCGGGTCTTCCTGCAGCGGCAGAAGGACGATCGTCTGGAAGTGGTGTCCGCCGCAGGGGGGCGCATGTTCTTCGAAGGCGCCCGCCAGCGCTTCCTGGAGCTGGATGATGGCCACCAGGTGGAAGGACCGGTGGCCGGGGGGCTGGATTACCGTCTGGCCACCTTCGCCCGCAACGATGTGGCCCTGCCCGACGGTGCGCAGACCCGTACCGGCGATGATCCGGAACTGATGCCGACCACGCAGCTGTTCGGCGATGACCGGCCCGAGGCGCAGGCACAGCTGCATCGCCGCCTTGCCCCGCCGTTGATCGCGCTGGCGTTTGCGCTGCTGACCGTGCCGCTGGGCCGCAGCTCGCCGCGCCAGCAGCGCTACGGGCGGATGATGCTGGCGCTGATGGCCTACATGGTGGGCACCAACCTGATGTTCATCGGCAGTGGCTGGATCGCCAACGGCAAGATTCCGCCTGCGCTTGGCCTGTGGTGGCTGACCCTGCCGCTGCTGGCGCTGGCGATCTGGATGTATGCACGTGATGGCCGCCTGGGCCGCCCGAAGGGAGCCCGCGCATGAGACTGCGCCCGATGCGTTTCGACCTGTATCTCGGCCAGTCGGTGTTCACCACGGTGCTGCTGACCTGGGCCGTGCTGGTGGGCCTGGACGTGGTGATGGCGTTTTCCGGCGAGTTCAAGGACATCGGCAAGAACGGCTACACCCTGGGGCATGCGGCCGCCTGGGTGCTGTATACGGTGCCACGCCGTGCCTACACCATGTTCCCCACGGCTGCGGTGATCGGTGCACTGATGGGCCTGGGCCAGCTGGCCGCGACCTCCGAGCTGACCGCGCTGCGTGCGCTGGGCCTGTCGCGCAAGCGCCTGAGCGTATCGGTGGCCATCGCCCTGTCGTTGCTTACCGCAGTGATGGTGCTCAGCGCCGAGACGCTGGGCCCCTGGGGCCAGGACCGTGCCGATGCGCTGAAGTCCAGTGCCAAATGGGGGCGGGACATCTCCACCACCCGCTATTCCGGTTTGTGGGCGCGCGAGGGCGATACCTTCCTCAGCGCCGCCGGTGGCGAAGAGCAGCTGGTGGGCGACAAGGGCACGCGGCTGATCCTGCGTGACGTGCGCCTGTATCGCATTGCCGAGGATGGTCGGATCGCCTCGCTGACCCATGCGGACACGGCCGAGCATGACCGTGACGGCTGGGTGCTGACCGGCGTGCGCCGCGATACCTTCGGTGAACGTTCGGCCACGCGCGAGGAAGTGGCGCGCGAGCCGTGGAACTCCAAGCTGGACGCCGGCGCGCTGGCCACCGGCATCGCCAAGCCGCGCAACCTCAGTGTGGCCGAGCTGCGTACCAGCATCGAATACCGCGAGCGCAACGGTCTGGACGCGCGCGACTACGAGGATGTGTACTGGAGCCGCTGGTTCTACCCGGTGAACGTGCTGGCGCTGTGCCTGGCGGCGGTGCCGTTCGCGTTCGGCTCGCTGCGCAGTGGTGGCATGGGCAAGCGCCTGTTCCTCGGCATCCTGTTCGCGCTGGGCTTCTGGCTGCTGCAGCTGTTCTTCGGCCGCATGGCCGGCGCGTTGAAGTTCGATTACCGCATTGCCTATGCGTTGCCGCCGATCGTGATGCTGGCGATATCGGGATTGCTGTTCCGACGCAAGTCGGGTTGATTCCCAGGGAGCCGGGCAAGGCCCGGCTGTTTCCGTTTCACTTCAAGGACGAACATGAGCTTCCAACGCTTTCTGCCGTACATCGCGGCCGTGCTGCTTTCTGCCGGCTGCAGCCGGTCCACCGTCGACTTCGAGATCGACAACCCGACGGATGCACCGCTGACCTTGTCGGTCGACCAGCAGGTGCATACCCTGCCGCCGCACACCTCCATGCCCCTGGTCCTGGAGCCGGGCCAGTACCGGCTGCAGAGCGAGAAGATCGGCAGCGTACGCATGGTTGTCTACGCCGATGGGATCGGTGGGTTGATCAACCCGGCCATGGCCGAGTACGTGATCGTCACCGAGCAGTACGTCACCAGCAAGACCAACTCCGGTGGCCTGGCGTCGAAGATCGAACTGAACGACGTGGAGATCGAGGGCCCCTACGTGAAGGCGACCGGTATGTTCATTCCGCGTCGTTGGGACGTTGGGCTGATGGGGGAGCTGCCCGATACGGTGGTGTCCAACAGCCCGGATACCTCGTCCGACTACCGGACCAAGCTCTACAACGTGCCCGGCTTCTTCAAGTACCTGGACGCCGGGGAAGACCTGAAGGCGGCCTTCGGGCCGGGCGGCTACCAGGTGCCGGCGGCATCGGTGGCATTCACCCCGGCCCAACTGCCGGCGCTCCCGGTGGCCTATGAGGCTCAGGGCAAACCGATGCGCGACCTCTATGCGCGCTATCTGGCGGCCACCGACGCGGGGGAGCAGAGGCGCCTGAAGAAGGCCAGCCTGAAGCTGTGGCAGGACTTCGTAAAGACCCGTGCGCAGTTGAGCGGACAGTCGCCGGTGGCCGATGATGTGCAGGCCAATGCGTTTGCGTCCGCCTTCTTCGACCTCTGGACGCAGCCGGCGGTGATCCTGCCGGACCCGGCGCCAGCCGGCTGATCGCTGCGTTGATCGTGTAGAGCCGAGCCCATGCTCGGCTATCGAGTGCATCGCGAAACTGCCGAGGATGGCTCGACGCTACTGGATGCGCATCAGCGCTTGGGCATGCGCACCACGCGGGTGCCGCTGGCGCGGTCGTGCCAGGTCAGCCGCTGGCGGTCAGCCCATGCCCACCAGAATCCCAGGCCGCCCAGCAGCAGCGACAGCGTGCCCACCACGAAGCGCAGCCAAAGCTGCGTGCGTCGCAGGGGCGCGCCATCACTCGATTCCAGCTTCAAGCGCCACGGTCGCATGCCCAGCGTCTGCCCACCACGGCGCCAGCTGGCCGTGGCATACCACCCCGTGACCAGCCAGCACACCGCCCACAGCAGCCACTGCCAGGCGCTGAACGGTGCGATGTTCTCGCGCTGGGCGTGGCCGCTGAAGGTGTAGGCAAGGGTGAACAGGGTGCCGGCCAACATCCACAGCGCCAGCACCGGCAGCGCGTCGTAGACCATCGCCAGCACGCGCCACAGCAGCAATGCACGCGGGCGGGGCAGCTCGGTAGTGGCCGCAGGGGCCGTATCAATGGCGGGGCGGGACATGCGCCGAGCATACGCAATGCTGGCCGCATCCGCAGTGGCCCTCGTATCCTGCACGCATGGCCCTTGTTTCCACCCCCGCCGAACGCCGCCAGCTGGTCCAGCAACTGCCCGAACTGCGCGCCGACGACAGTATGCGCATCCAGCGCTTCCTCGATGCGATCTGGGCCGAGAACGGTCTGGCCCGCGCCACCCTCGACAGCTACCGGCGCGACCTGGAAGGGCTGGCGCGCTGGATGGATGGGCGCGATGGTGGCCTGGCCGGCATCGAGCGCCCGGGGTTGTTCGACTACCTGGCCTGGCGCACCCGTCATGGCTGGTCGCCGCGCAGCAATGCGCGGTTGCTGTCGGCGCTGCGGGCGTTCTTCGCCGATGGCGTGCGCCGTGGCGAACGCGGCGAGGACCCCAGCGCGCTGCTGGATCCGCCCAAGCTGCCACGATTGCTGCCCAGGGCGCTGGCCGAAAGCCAGATCGACGCGCTGTTGGCAGCGCCGGATATCGACAGCCCGCTGGGCCTGCGCGACCGCGCCATGCTGGAGTTGATGTACGCCGCCGGCCTGCGCGTGAGCGAGCTGGTGCTGCTGCCGGCCACCGCGGTCAACCTGCGCCAGGGCGTGCTGCGGGTCACCGGCAAGGGCAGCAAGGAACGGCTGGTGCCGCTGGGTGAGGAATCGCAGCACTGGCTGGAGCGCTATCTACAGGCATCGCGCCCGCTGCTGGTCGGCAAGGGCAAGGTGCAGGCGCTGGCCGATGGGCAGACCCCATTGTTTGTCGAGCCGACGCTGCATGCGCTGACCCGGCAGGCGTTCTGGCACCTGGTCAAGCGCCACGCGCAGGTGGCCGGCATCGACCCGGCGCGGATCAGCCCGCACGGCCTGCGCCACAGCTTCGCCACCCATCTGCTCAACCGCGGTGCCGACCTGCGCGCGCTGCAGATGCTGCTTGGCCACAGCTCGTTGTCGACCACCCAGATCTACACCCTGGTGGCGCGCGAGCACCTGCAGAAACTGCACGCCCGGCATCATCCGCGCGGCTGAGCCGTGTCCTGAACCCCGGCCCCGGGCGGTGCGCGGCGTCGCGGCCCGGTGCCGGTGGCTGTGTCAGAATCCGGGGTCTTCTTCTGTCGCGGACTGCTCCATGCTCCGATTTGCCATCGCCGCCGTGTTCGGTGCGCTCAGCCTGACTGCCTGCGCCCAGCCGGCCCCGCCAGCCGCCAAGGCGCCTGCCGCTGCTGCCAAGCCCGGCCCGGCCGCCAACGCGCCTGCCGACCAGGCCGTGCGCGCCGCGTTGACTGCCCTGAACCCCGGTTTCAAGGTGGACTACATCGGTGCCGCGCCGTTCCCCGGCTTCCGCGAGGTGGTCGTTTCCGGCCAGCTGCTGTACGTGTCCGACGACGGTCGCTACCTGTTCCAGTCGCAGCCTTACGACACCCGTGCCAAGGGCCCGGCCAACAGCGAAGGCCTGCTCGGCTACCGTCGCGATCTGCTGGCCAAGGCCAACCATGGCGACCGCATCGTGTTCGCCGCGCCGAATGCCAAGTACACCATCAGCGTGTTCACCGACATCGAGTGCGGCTACTGCCGCAAGCTGCACCAGGACATCGCCGAGCTCAACCGCAACGGTATCTCGGTGGAGTATCTGGCATTCCCGCGCATGGGCCTCGGCAGCAAGGACTACACCGACATGATCTCGGTCTGGTGTGCGGCCGATCGCCGCCAGGCACTGACCAACGCCAAGCGCGGTGGCAGCGTGCCGGCAAAGAACTGCACGAACCCGGTGGCGATGCAGTACGCACTGGGCCAGCAGCTGGGCGTGAACGGCACGCCGGCGATCTTCGCGCCGGACGGCACCCAGCTGGGGGGCTACCTGCCGCCGGCGCAGCTGCGCGCGGCGCTGGAAAAGCTGTCGGCCAAGCGCTGATCGCCGCCGACCTCTACAGGTGGGAGGCCGGGGATGCGTGCCGCATCCCCGGCTTTTTTCTTACTTCAGGCCATCACTGACCGCCTTGGTCAGCGTGCCCTGTGCATCGTCACCACTGAACTCCCAGACGAACGCGCCGCCCAGGCCCTGGGTCTTCACGTAACCCATCTTGCGGGTGATGTTGGCCGGGGTGTCGAAGCTCCACAGCGTGCTGCCGTTGTAGATCCAGGTGGCACCGGCGGTGTTGTCGGTGTAGCCCGGCCACGCCAGGTTCTTCAGCACCTTCCAGTCCTCGATGCCGGCTTCATACGTGCCCGGGGCAGCGCCGGTCGCGGTCTGGTACAGGCCGTTGTTGGCGTTGGCCACACCGGTCCAGCCACGCCCGTAGTAGCCGATGCCCAGGTTGAGCTTGGCGGCAGGCACGCCACGGCTGATGAAGGCCTCGATGGCGTCGTTGCTGTTGTACAGCTTCTGGTCGCCGGTGGACGGATCATTCGGCGAATCAAACAGCGCCGACTGGTGATTGGTCTTCGCATCCCACGCGCCGTGGAAGTCGTAGGTCATCACGTTGATGTAGTCCAGGTACGGGTGGTACGCGGCCGGGTCGGTGACGCGGATCTTGTCGATGCCGGCACCCACCGCCACCGTCAGCAGCAGGCCCGGACGCACTGCATCGAGCTGGCGGCGGAACTCGGCCATCAGCGCGGTGAAGTTGGCGTTGTCTTCCGGCTTGCCGCATTCGATGCCGCACGCAACCGGGTATTCCCAGTCGATGTCGATGCCGTCGAACACGCCCAGCGCGGCACCGGCACCACCGGCACCGTCGGTTACCGGCAGGTTGCCCTTGATGTAGGCATCGATGCACGAGGCGACGAAGGCCTGGCGGTTTTCCGGGCGCGCCGCGCTGGAGAAGCCACGCGACCAGGTCCAGCCACCCAGCGAGATCAGCACCTTCATGCCGGGGTACTTGGCCTTGAGCTGCTTGAGCTGGTTCCAGTTGCCGCGCAGCGGCTGGTCCCAGGTATCGGCGCTGCCGCTGACACTCTCGGCGGCACTGAAGGCCTTGGTGTAGTCGGCGAAGGCATCACCACCGGCACCGCTGTTCGGATCCGACGGCTGGGTGACGCCCACTTCGCAGCGGTTGTTGCGCACGTTGCCGAAGGCGTAGTTGATGTGGGTCAGGCGCGCGGCCGAACCGCTGCTGTCGATGTTCTTGACCCGGTAGTTGCGGCCGTAGATGCCCCACTGGGTGAAGTAGCCGATGACCCGCTTGCCGGTGGTGCCGCCGTCACCGGCCAGCGTGGTGGCGCTGATCTCGGTGCCCTGCGCGGACGCGTTGCCGGCGTTGTCGCGGGCACGCACACGGTAGCGGTAGGTGGTCGATGCAGTCAGGCCGCCATCGACGTAGCTGGCACTGGATGGTGAACCGACCAGGCTGCCGTTGCGGTACACGTCATAGCCGGCCACGCCGCTGCCACCGGTGTTGTCGGTGGACGGGCTCCAGCTGAGCGCGATGCTGTTGGCGGTACGCGTGCCGACCGCCAGTCCGCCCGGCACGCTCGGTGCGGTGGTATCGCCACCGGCGGCGTTGACGGTGATGGTGATGGTCGCGGTGCTGCTGGTGGCGTTGTTGTTGTCGGTGGCTACCGCGCGCAGGGTGTGGCTGCCGGCGCTGGCATTGGTCCAGCTGGCCGCATACGGCGCACTGGTGGCCACGCCCAGCGTGCTGCCATCGCGGAAGAACTCGACCTTGGCGACGCTGCCGTCCGGATCACTGGCGGTGGCGGTCACGTTGACCGTGCTGCCGGCGCTGAAGGTAGCGCCGTTGGCCGGCGAGGTCAGGCTGACCACCGGCGGCTGGTTGGCGCCGCTGCCATCACAGGCGCCGAGGTTGGTGTAGTAGGGCGCACCGGCCGGATGGTCCGGCGGTGCGTTCCAGATGTCCTGGTTCGCCCGATAGAGGACGCCTCCTTTCTGCAGGGTATCGCCGGCCCGGTAGATCTTGGCCTGGTCCCACTGGGCCACGCCGGCACAGCTGGCAGCCTGCGCCAGGCCGGGCAGGGCAGCGGCACCGGCGGCCACGGCGAGCAGCCAGGCCAGGCGGCGGGGACGACAGCTTCGGGTCGCACGTTCGGCACTGCGCACAATCGGGTCGTACATGGGTAAGTCTCCGATCAAAGGGCGCGCGGGCCCCGATGGCGCCGCGCGTGACGCAGGTCCGGGCGTCGCCCGGGAAGGCGACGGGTGGGGCCGGACGGAGGTACCTGGGAGGCCGGGGAGAGAGTCCGGCGCCAGGTGGGGACAACGTTGTCATCAATCGCGTGGTCAATCCGTGAGCAAGCGCATGGTTCCGGGATTCGGATGGAGAGCGGCGCTGGGCGCGGTCGGCGGCCATCGGCGGAGCCCCTCGTGGCTGGGGTGGGTCGCTGACAGCGGATTTCTGGGGGTTGGCCGGGCGGGTGGGCTGCGCAGGGGACGCTGCAAGTACGTCCATGTAGCTCGGTCGCCGCATCCATGCGGCTCACGCCCCTGCGCAGCCCACCCGCCCGGCCACGGACAGGTTCCTGCGCAGCCAGCCACGAAAGGCAGAACAAAAAATCAAAAGCAGAAGCCGGTCGCTGCGCTCTCCAATGCCTGATTTCTGATGTTCCCTTGTTGCCGGCCAGCGGCCGGCACTACCGGGGAGCATCCACGCATGGCGTGGATCTACCGCAGATCGCGGAAATCTGTCGGAGGCGGGGTGGGTCCGGTGACGGGGGTGTCCGCGGCATGGATGCCGCGGCCAAGCCCCCAAGGACGGGTTTACGGCGTCCCCCGCCACCGGACCCACCCCGCCACCCCACAGGAAGCCAGCTCTTGCTCTTGCTTGGGCCGTTGCCTGGTTTCGGCGGGTGCCGGGCGCCGCCCGGCCAAAGCCCTTCCCCCGCTTCCGGTACAATGTCGGGCCCGTTTCCCAACTACGGTTCCCCGGACATGATGGTCCTCGAGGGCGCGCCCGCCCTGTCGCCGTTCCGCCGCGAACGTCTTGAATCCCGCCTGCAGTCCATCGCTCCCTCCCTGCGCATCAGCGGTGCCTGGCACGTCTACTTCGTGCAGCCCGAAGGCAGCGTCGCTCCCGACCTCGCCACCCTGTGCCGCATCCTCGAAGCGGCGCCACAGGCCGAGGCCGTGGCCGACGGCGCGGTCAGCCGCATCGTGGTGCCGCGCCTGGGTACGCTGTCGCCGTGGTCGAGCAAGGCCACCGAACTGGTGCGCGGTGCCGGCCAGCCGGTAAGCCGGGTCGAGCGGGGCCTGCGTATCGACGTGCAGGGCTGGCCGGCCGATGCCGACGTGCAGCAGGCGCTGGTCAAGGCGCTGCACGACCCGATGACGCAGTCAGTGCTGGAGACCGTGCAGCAGGGCCAGGCGCTGTTCTCGGCACCCGCCCGTGGCGAACTGGAACGCGTGCCGGTGGACCAGCTGGAGGCCGCCAACGAGCGCCTCGGCCTGGCCATGGCCCAGGACGAGATCGATTACCTGCGCGAACGCTTCACCGCGCTGGGCCGCTCGCCGTCGGACGTCGAACTGATGATGTTCGCGCAGGCCAATTCCGAGCACTGCCGCCACAAGATCTTCAACGCCAGCTGGACCATCGACGGCCAGGAGCAGGACCGCTCGCTGTTCCGGATGATCAAGAACACCCACCAGCA
Source organism: Stenotrophomonas sp. YJH_SMC_19 (assembly GCF_059367915.1). NCBI lineage: Bacteria > Pseudomonadati > Pseudomonadota > Gammaproteobacteria > Lysobacterales > Lysobacteraceae > Stenotrophomonas > Stenotrophomonas sp. YJH_SMC_19. Next base: position 140,420 of record NZ_JCAFRI010000003.1, on the reverse strand, counting down.
GACCCCGCAGCACACGCTCAGCGCGTACAGCGACAACGCCGCGGTGATCGAAGGCCATCCGGCGTCGCGCTACCGCCCGGATCCGGCCAGCGGCGAGTACCGTCGTGAACCACAGGTGCCCAGCGCGTTCCAGATCAAGGTGGAGACCCACAACCATCCGACCGCCATCGCACCGTTCCCGGGCGCCTCGACCGGCGCCGGTGGTGAAATCCGCGACGAAGGCGCGACCGGCCGCGGCGGCAAGCCGAAGGCTGGCCTGACCGGTTTCTCGGTCTCGCACCTGCGCATTCCCGAGCTGCCGCAGCCGTGGGAAGCGCCGCGTGCGCTGAACCCGCGCATGGCGCCCGCGCTGGAAATCATGACCGATGGTCCGCTCGGCGGCGCCGCGTTCAACAACGAGTTCGGCCGCCCGAACCTGCTTGGCTACTTCCGCAGCTTCGAGCTGCCTGAAGGTGCCGACCTGGTGCGTGCCTACGACAAGCCGATCATGCTGGCCGGCGGCCTCGGCGCCATCGACCGTACCCAGGTCGACAAGATCCAGCTGCAGCCCGGTGATGCGGTCATCGTGCTCGGTGGCCCGGCGATGCTGATCGGCCTGGGTGGCGGTGCCGCCAGTTCGGTGGCCTCCGGCGAAAGCGCCGAGGACCTGGATTTCGCCAGCGTGCAGCGCGACAACCCGGAAATGGAACGCCGCTGCCAGGAGGTCATCGACCGCTGCGTGGCGATGGGCAGCAACAACCCGATCAAGTTCTTCCACGACGTCGGTGCCGGTGGCCTGTCCAATGCCATCCCCGAGCTGCTGCACGACTCCAAGGTCGGTGGCGTGATCGATCTGGGCAAGGTGCCCACCGATGATCCGTCGCTGTCGCCGATGCAGCTGTGGTGCAACGAATCGCAGGAACGCTACGTGCTCGGCGTCGCCCAGGAGCGCCTGGCCGAGTTCGCCGCGCTGTGCGCCCGCGAGCGCTGCCCGTTCGCTGCGGTCGGCGTGGCCACCGCCGAGGAACACCTGGTGGTGGCCTATGGCGCCGTGCCGGGCCACACCCCGGCCGATGCGCCGATCGACCTGCCGATGGACGTGCTGTTCGGCAAGCCGCCGAAGATGCACCGCGATACCGCACACCCGCCGGCACCGCGCTGGCCGGCGCTGAAGACCGCGGGCCTGGACCTGCAGGAAGCGGGCCTGCGCGTGCTTGCGCACCCGACGGTGGCCTCGAAGAACTTCCTGGTCACCATCGGTGACCGCAGCGTCGGTGGTCTGACCGCACGCGAACAGATGGTTGGCCCGTGGCAGCTGCCGGTGGCCGATGTGGCCATCACCGTGGCCGACTTCGACGGCGTGGCCGGCGAGGCGATGTCGATCGGCGAGCGCACCCCGCTGGCCCTGCTCGATGCGGCGGCTTCGGCACGCATGGCCGTGGGCGAAGCGTTGACCAACCTGTGCGCGGCCCCGGTCGATGCGCTGGATGAGATCAAACTGTCGGCGAACTGGATGGCCGCGGCCGGCCACCCGGGCGAAGACGCGCTGCTGTACGACGCGGTGAAGGCCGTGGGCATGGAACTGTGCCCGCAGCTGGACATCAGCATTCCGGTGGGCAAGGACTCGCTGTCGATGCAGGCGCAGTGGCACGACCAGGGCCAAGCGCACAAGAGCGTGTCGCCGGTGTCGCTGGTGATCTCTGCGTTCGCACCGGTCGCCGATGTGCGCCAGCAGCTGACCCCGCTGCTCGACCGCGACGTGGAAAGCGAGCTGTGGCTGATCGGCCTTGGCGCCGGCAAGCAGCGCCTGGGCGGTTCCATCCTGGCCCAGGTGCATGCCGACCACGGTGACCTGCCGGCGTTCGCCGGCGCTGCCCCGGATCTGGACGACCCGCAGCGCCTGCGTGGCTTCTTCGAGCTGATCCGCGATGCGCGCCAGGCCGGCCTGCTGCTGGCCTACCACGACCGCAGCGATGGCGGTGCCTTCGCCGCGCTGTGCGAAATGGCCTTCACGTCGCGCCTGGGGCTGGACATCACCCTCGATGCCTGGGGCGACGATCCATTCCGCAGCCTGTTCAACGAAGAGCTGGGCGCGGTGGTGCAGATCGCACGCGAAGACCGCGCAGCGTTCGCCGACCTGGTCGAGCGCCATGCACTGACCGAGTGCGCGCAGCGCATCGCCAAGCCGACCACCGCACCGGTGGTGCGCGTGTCGCTGGCTGGCGAGAACCTGGCTGAATGGCGCTGGGAGTCGCTGTTCGACGCATGGTGGTCGGTCACCCACGCGATGCAGAAGCGCCGCGACAACCCGGCCAACGCCGACGCCGAGCGTGAGATCGCCCGTGCCTTCAACGCACCGGGCCTGAAGCCCAAGCTCAGCTTCGACATCAATGAAGACGTGGCCGCCCCGTTCATCAGCACCGGTGCGCGTCCGCGCGTGGCCGTGCTGCGCGAGCAGGGCGTCAACGGCCAGATCGAAATGGCGAACATCTTCGAACGTGCCGGCTTCCGGCCCTTCGATGTGCACATGAGCGACCTGATCGAAGGCCGCGTCGCCCTGCAGGACTTCACCGGCCTGGTCGCCTGCGGCGGCTTCAGTTACGGCGACGTGCTTGGCGCTGGCCGTGGCTGGGCCACCTCGATCCTGGAGCGCAGCGCGCTGCGTGATGCCTTCGCCGCGTTCTTCGCGCGCGAGGACAGCTTCGCCCTGGGCGTGTGCAACGGCTGCCAGATGATGAGCCAGCTGAAGGACATCATTCCCGGTGCCGAACACTGGCCGCAGTTCCGCCGCAATGCCAGCGAGCAGTTCGAAGCCCGTACCGCGCTGCTGGAAGTGGTGGAATCTCCGTCGATCCTGCTGCGTGGCATGGCCGGTTCGCGCCTGCAGGTAGCAGTGGCGCATGGCGAAGGCCAGGCGGTGTTCGACAACGCGGTCGACCAGGCCGCGGCCCGTGTTTCGCTGCGCTATATCGATGGCCACGGCAACGTGGCCAGCCAGTACCCGCTGAATCCGAACGGTTCGCCGGACGGCATCACCGGCCTGACCAGCAGCGACGGCCGCGTGACCATCATGATGCCGCACCCGGAACGCACCCCGCGCGCGCTCAACATGAGCTGGGCCCCGGCCGAGTGGCAGGGTGATTCGCCGTGGATGCGCATGTTCCGCAACGCGCGGGTGTGGTGCGGCTGATCGCACCACACCGCGCAGGCTTCAATGCCGTTGCGTATGGAAAAACCCGCCGTTGATCGGCGGGTTTTTTCTTTGCGCGTGTGAAAATCCTGATGCACCCGCGAGTTACATGGATTTTCAGGCGACAGGGTTGCGTCACGCGCCGCTAACAAAATCCTTTCATAAACAGGGAAAAGAGTGAACTGCTTCACGGCAATAGGATTTGTCGTGTCAAAGTCTTGACGATCTGCAAAGTTGCCGTTAACACTTGAACCCCGTTTCAGAATCATTCATTTCGCAGTAACCGGTTGGCGCACGCGCTCGGTTTTCTGTCGCTGCGCGCCGTTCGGCAATACCCCGCAGTAAATCACGCGAATAAACGCCCCCAGGGGACGTTGGGCCGGAAAGCCCAGCGGTGGCGTTGCTTTGCCCAAAACCAGTCCAATCAGGAGCCGTACCGATGAATCGGATTTATCGCAAGGTCTGGAACAAAGCATTGGGTCAGTTGGTGGTGGCCTCGGAACTGGCTTCCTCCGACAGCAGCAGCGGTGGGGTCGTCGACCAGCGCCGCGATGCGACACAGGCCACGCCCGCACTGCTGGCGGTGGCACTGGGCCTGGTATTGGGATTGGGCATGAGTGGCTCTGCCACCGCACAGTCGGTGCAGATCGGCGGTAGCGCCACCTGCGTGGCATTCAGCGGCAAGCTGCTCGAAAAGTGCCTGATCGAAGGCTCGGCCACGGCCAAGGGCAGCAATGCGGTGGCGATCGGCAGCAACAGCAGTGCCAGTGCGGCCAACAGCGTGGCGCTGGGCGCCGGCTCCAAAGCCACGCGTGCCAACACCGTCTCCGTCGGCGATGCCGGCAAGGAACGGCAGGTCACCAATGTCGCCGCAGGCACGCAGGCGACCGACGCAGTGAACAAGGCGCAGCTGGACGCGCAGGCGCGCGCCACGCAGGCCGCGCTGGCCGACGTAGCCGCCGACGGCAACCGGTACTTCAAGGCCGACGGCGCAGGCGATGACAGCGACGCGGCGAAGATCGAGGGTGAAGGCGCACTGTCCGCCGGTGCCGGTGCGCAGTCGCTGGCCAACGCCACCACTGCCATCGGTACCCAGGCCATTGCCGCAGGCATCGGCGCCAGCGCATTCGGCCAGGGCGCGCTGGCGATCGGCGATGCCAGCGTGGTGGTCGGGCAAAGCGCAGCAGCCTTCGGCCTTGGCGATACCGCCGTCGGTGCCAGCGCGTACGCCGCCAGCGAAAACGGTGCAGCAACGGCACTGGGTGCACTGTCCGAAGCCACCGCCGATGGCGCGACCGCCGTCGGTGGCGGTGCCGTAGCGATGGGCCCCGGCAGTACCGCATTGGGCCGCGGCGCCACGGCTGCCAACGAAGCCTCGATTGCAGTAGGTGCGTTCAGCACGGCCGTCGGTGAATACAGCACCGCGCTGGGCTCCAATTCGGCCGCGGTCGCTACCGGCAGCGTGGCGTTGGGCGCCGGTTCGCTGGCTGACCGTGTCGATACCGTGTCCGTCGGTGCCGCCGGATATGGCCTGACCCGCCAGATCACCAGCGTTGCCGCCGGCACCGAAGATACCGATGCGGTCAACGTTGGCCAGTTGAAGGATGTTGCCGCAGTGGCCGATGCCACCGCCAAGCGCTTCCAGGCCACCGGCAGCAGCAACAGCGATGCCGGTGCGCTGGCTGAAGGTGACGACGCGCTGGCCGCAGGCGAGGCCGCCAATGCCATCGGCACTGGCACCACGGCGGTCGGTGCCGGTGCCACTGCCGTTGCGCAGAACGCGACTGCGGTGGGCAACAACGCGCTGGCCTCGGGCCAGAACAGCGCGGCATTCGGCAACAACGCGCAGGCCAACGGACCGGGCAGCGTGGCCGTCGGTGGCGCTGCGGTGGATGCCAACGGCAACCCGCTGATCACCAGTGGTGGCGTGCCGGTGGTCACCGGCGCCACCAGTGCCGGCGTGGGTGGCACGGCCGTCGGCGCCAGCGCCGATGCCAGCGGTTTTGCCGCGTCGTCCTATGGCGTGGGGGCCTATGCGTCCGGCGCGCAGGCGTCGGCGTTCGGTGCGGTCTCCAATGCCATCGGTGATTACTCCACGGCATTGGGTACGCAGAGCAATGCCACGGGCACCAGCAGCGTCGCCATTGGTGGCCCGGCCGACCTGATTCCCGGCCTGGGCTTCTTCGTACAGACACAGGCCAGTGGTGAAGCCGCGACCGCGGTGGGTGCCGGCGCCATCGCCAGCGGCGACCGTGCCGTGGCCAACGGCAGCCTCAGCGAAGCCTCCGGCGCCGAAGCCACCGCGGTGGGCTACTTCGCCTATGCGCCGGGCGAGAACGCCAGCGCGCTTGGCGCGCAGACCTGGGCCAGTGGTGCGCAGAGCACCGCAGTGGGCTATTACGCTACGGCACGCGGCGCCAACAGCGTCGCGCTGGGCGCGAACTCCGAAGCGGTGCGTGCCAACAGCGTGGCCGTCGGCAGTGCCGGCAACGAGCGGCAGATCACCAGCGTTGCAGCCGGCAGTGAAGCCACTGATGCGGTGAACAAGGCGCAGCTGGATGCGGTGGCCAGCACCGCCGACAGCACCGCGCGCTTCTTCCAGGCCCAGCCTGAAGCTGGCAGTGATGCCGGTGCGCTGGCGGAAGGCGAGGGTGCCATCGCGGCCGGTTCGTCGAGCAATGCGATCGGTACCGGCGCGGTTGCACATGGCGCGGCCGCGTCGGCCATCGGCGATGACAGCGTGGCGGTGGGCCGCAACAGCACGGCCACCGGCAATGGCGGTGTCGCCATCGGTGGCCTGGGCCAGGCCTACGACGAGTTCAACCAACCCATCATCGGTGCAGATGGCAAGGCGCAGCAGGTGGGTACCACGGCCGTGGCCGATGCCACGGCGGTCGGCAGCGCTGCGCAGGCCAGCGGTGCAGCCAGCAGCGCCTTCGGCAATGCGGCCAAGGCCAGTGGTGACAACAGCTTCGCCGCCGGCGGCAAGTCGCGCGCCACCGGCGCGTATGCGGTGGCGGTGGGTGACAGTGCGTTTGCCAGCAGCGATGACAGTACCGCGGTGGGCGGCTACAGCTGGGCCACCGCCAGCGGCGCCAGCGCCTTTGGTTCCGGTGCGTGGGCGACCGCCACCAATGCCTCGGCGTTCGGCAACGCGGCGTGGGCCAGCGGCGCTGGCGCCACGTCGATCGGTTACAACAGTTGGGCCAACGGAACCAGCGCCACCGCAGTCGGCCGTGGTGCCTTCGGCTATGGCGACAACAGCGTGGCGCTGGGCTTCCAGGCGCTGGGCAACAGCGTCAACAGCATCGCCATCGGCACCAACACGGTGGCCGGCGGCGAAAGTGCGATCGCGCTGGGTGCGGGCAGCAATGCCAGTGCCAGCAACGCCGTCGCACTCGGCGCGGGCTCGGTCGCCAACCGCGCACGCACGGTGTCGGTGGGCAGCAGCGGCAACGAGCGCCAGGTCACCAACGTCGCCGCCGGTACCCAGGCCACCGATGCGGTGAACAAGGCACAGCTGGATGCGGTGGCAAGTACCGCAGCAACCACCAGCCGCTTCTTCCAGGCCAGCGGCAACGGCGACGATGTGGCGGGTGCGCTGGTGGAGGGCGACAACGCACTGGCCGCAGGTGATGCAGCCAACGCCATCGGCAATGGTGCCACCGCGCTTGGCAGCGGTGCCAATGCGCTGGCCGGCAACGCGCAGGCGATCGGCTTCAACGCGCTGGCGACCGCCGCCAATGCCAGTGCCGTAGGCGCCAATGCACAGGCCACCGGCGAATACGCCACCGCGCAGGGTGCGGAAAGCGAAGCCAGCGGTGAGCAGAGTGCAGCGTTCGGCGCGGCCAGCATCGCCAGCGGCGCGGGCAGCACCGCCAGCGGTGCCTTGTCCGAAGCCTCCGGCGAAGAAGCCGTAGCCGTGGGCTACTTCAGCAACGCCAGTGGCAGTGGTGCCACCGCGGTCGGCAGCGAGAGCGTGGCCAGCGGCACGGCTGCGGCAGCGTTCGGTATCGGTGCCGAAGCCACCGGTGGTTACAGCACCGCCATCGGCGGCTACGCACAGGCCTCGGCCTTCAATGCCACCGCCTTCGGCAACTTCGCCAACGCCTCGGGTTCCAACAGCGTGGCCCTGGGCGGTGATTCGCAAGCGTCCGGCGCCTACAGCACCGCCACCGGCCAGGGCAGCCTGGCCACCGGCACCAACAGCGTCGCCGTCGGCGGCTCGCTGTTCGGCGTGCTGGCGACCGAAGCCTCGGGCAACTACTCCACGGCGGTGGGCGGTGGCGCCTGGTCGGGGGGCATCAACAGCACCGCGCTGGGCAATGCGGCGGAATCGCGCGCGGCCAACAGCGTGGCGCTCGGTGCGGATTCGATTGCGGACCGCGACAACACCGTATCGGTGGGCGGCGGCGGCAACACCCGCCAGATCACCAACGTGGCCGATGGCACGCAGGGCAACGATGCGGTCAACAAGAACCAGCTCGATGCCGTAGCCGCCGCTGCGGAGAAGACCAGCAGGCAGTTCCAGGCCAGTGGCAATGCCGATGGTGAAACCGGCGCGCTGGTGGAGGGTGACAATGCGCTGGCAGCAGGTGATGCGGCCAACGCGATCGGCAACGGTGCCACTGCGCTTGGCAGTGGTGCCAATGCGCTGGCGGCCAACGCCACCGCCGTCGGCATCGATGCGCTGGCGACCGGCACCAACGCGGCGGCACTGGGCAACACCGCACAGGCCACCGGCGAGGACAGCCTGGCCCTGGGCAGCGGTGCCAGCGCCAGCGAAGTGGGGACAAGCGCGGCGGGCGCGCGTGCACAGGCAAGCGGTGTCTACAGCACCGCCAACGGTACCGAATCCAACGCCAGTGGCGCACAGTCCCTTGCCAGCGGCTTCCGCAGCGCGGCCTCCGCCGATGGCACCACAGCGGTGGGTGGCTATGCCGAAGCAACCGGTCGCCTTGGCACCGCACTCGGCTACGGCTCGGCTGCCAGCGGTGCCAACACCACGGCGGTGGGCTTCGGGGCCGCGGCGGCGGGCACCGGCGCGGTTGCGGTGGGTCAGTCGAGTGAAGCCAGCGGTGCGGAAAGCGTGGCGATCGGCGGCAGCACCTTCTTCGGCCTGATTCCGTCGCGCGCCAGTGGCACCGGTGCGGCAGCATTCGGTGCCGGTGCATGGGCCACCGAGGATTACGCTACCGCCATCGGCTGGAATGCCTGGTCGGCAGGCAGCAACGCCACGGCGCTCGGTGCCAATGCCACCGCCAATGGCAGCAACAGCGTTGCGCTCGGTGCCGGTTCCAAGGCTGACCGCGACAACACGGTGGCCGTTGGCAAGGCCGGCAGCGAACGCCAGGTCACCCACGTTGCAGCCGGTACCGAAGCCACCGATGCGGTGAACAAGGGCCAGCTCGACGCCGTTGCCAGTGTCGCCGACAAGACCAGCCGGCAGTTCCAGGCCAGCGGCAATGCCGATGGCGAGGCCGGTGCACTGGTCGATGGCGAAAATGCGCTGGCGGCCGGCAATGCGGCCAATGCGATCGGCAACGGTGCGACCGCGCTGGGCAGCGGCGCCAACGCCATGGCCACCAACGCCACGGCGGTTGGCTTCGATGCACTGGCCACCGGCAACAACGCTGCCGCACTGGGCAATGCTGCGCAGGCCAGTGGTGTCGACAGCGTTGCGCTGGGCAGCGGCGCCAGCGCCAGTGAAACCGGCGCCAGCGCCACTGGCGCCGGGGCCCAGGCCAAGGGCCCCTACAGCACGGCCAACGGTGCGCAGGCCACGGCTACCGGCACGCAGTCGCAGGCCAGTGGTTTCCGCGCCAGTGCCTCGGCCGATGGCGCTTCGGCGCTGGGCAGCTATGCCGAAGCCAGCGGCCGCCTGGGTACCGCGGTCGGTTACGGCAGCAAGGCCACCGGTTTGAATGCCACGGCGGTGGGTGTCAGTGCCAACGCTTCGGCTGCCGGCAGTGTCGCACTGGGTGGAGGCTCGGTGGCCGATCGTGCCAATACCGTGTCCGTCGGCAGTGCCGTCAACAACCGGCAGGTCACCAATGTCGCCAACGGTACCGAAATCAATGACGCAGTGAATCGCGGGCAGCTGGACGCCGTTGCGTTCACCGCCAACACCACCAACCGATATTTCCGCGCCAATGGCACGGGAACCGCGAACGCCATCGGTACCGATTCGGTAGCGATGGGCTCGGTGGCCAATGCGGCGGGCGCACGCAGCATCGCGCTGGGTGCCAATGCCACGGTGTCTGCCTCCGGCGCACTGGCCGTTGGCGCCGGTGCGGGTGCGGTCGGCGTCAACTCGGTTGCAATCGGTGCTGGAGCGCGTGCGCTGGATGCCAATGTTGTGTCGGTGGGCAGTGGCAACCCCACCGATGGCCCGGCCACCCGCCGCATCGTCAACGTGGCTGATGGCCGCATCGCTGCCGGCAGCAGTGACGCGGTGACCGGTTCCCAGCTCAATGTCACCAATCAGCGCGTGGGCGCAGTGGAAACCCGCGTCGGCGATTTCGATTCACGCATCGCCACGGTGGAGACCACGGCGGCCAGTGCGGTCGGCTACGACGACGCCAGTCGTGACCGCCTGACCCTGTCCGGCTTCCAGGGCACCACCATCGACAATGTCGGTGCCGGCAGCATCGCCGCCGGCAGCCGCCAGGCGATCAATGGCGGCCAGCTGTTCCAATCGCTCAGCGATGCCGCCAGCTTCCTCGGCGGCGGTGCCAGCGTCGGCATGCAGGGCGTATTCGTGGCACCGAACTATGTGATCCAGGGCGCCACCTACAGCAACGTCGGCGATGCATTGGGTGCGCTGGACCGCAAGGTCAGTGAGATTGACCGCCGTACTGCAGGTGGCACGCGTGCAGGTGCTGCCAGCCTGCGCGCAATGAGTGCCTCCTTGGATGAAAGCGCACTGGCCAGCGTTGCCGAAGCACCGGCGGCGGCCGATGCAGCACCGGCCAGCAGCGCACGCGTGCAGGGCACGCCGACCGCTGCGGCGGCGGGCGCGGGCATCCCGGTGGGCACCCCGGCATCGGGCCTCAACGCGGTCGCCATGGGCGACGGCGCAGTGGCCAGCGGCGCCTCGTCCACCGCAATCGGCCAAGGTGCCAATGCCACCGCTGCGAACGCGGTGGCGCTGGGCCAGGGCTCGGTTGCTGATCGTGCCAACACGGTGTCGGTGGGCAGCGAAGGCAACGAACGCCAAGTCACCAACGTGGCGGCCGGTACCGCCGCCACCGATGCGGTCAACAAGGGCCAGCTCGATCGTGGCATGGCTACCGCCAACAGCTATACCGACAGCCGCGTCCAGGCCGTCGCCGACAGCTTCGATGTGTTCAAGGGCGAGATCGACGGACGCCTGCGCCACATGGATCGCCGCATCGACCGCCAGGGCGCGATGAGCGCGGCGATGCTCAACATGGCCACCAGTGCTGCCGGCATCCGTACCCAGAACCGGGTCGGCGTCGGCATCGGCTTCCAGGGCGGTGAATCGGCACTGTCGCTGGGTTACCAGCGTGCGATCAGCGATCGCGCCACGGTGACGTTCGGCGGCGCCTTCAGCAGCGACGACAGCTCGGTCGGCGTCGGTGCCGGCTTCGGCTGGTAAGCCACTCCATCGCGCCGGCGGCCACCCACGCCGGCGCAGCACCTGCAACGAGGGCCTGGGGGGAGGTCACGGCAATCCCGGCTGGGCCGGCCGGGAGTCGTCAAGGAATGATGGCCGCAGTGTTGGTTCGATCCATGACCCAGAAGAGGAATTCGACGTGATCAAGAAGCAGAACCTTCGCATCAATGTGTTGGCAGCCGCCGTGCTGTCGCTGACCGGTGTTGGCCTGGCACAGGCCGCCGACCTGAAAGCAAATGCGCCGTTGTCCGGCCCGAAGACGCAGCAGGTGGATGGCATCATCGTGAAGTACCGCGCTGGCAGCGCCGCAGCTGCCGATGCGAACGCCAAGCTGGCCGTGGTCAACTCGGCCATCGCCCGCGCCGTGCCGGCAGGTACCAACGCGGCTGCGCGCAGTGCCGCGCTGCGCCCGCAGGTGGCCCGCAAGCTGGGCATCGGTGCCGATCTGATCCGCCTGCAGGGAGGGATCGCGCGCGCCGAACTGGACAAGGTGCTGGGCGAACTGAAGGCTGACCCGACCGTCGAATATGCGGTGGCCGACGCCATCATGTATCCGATCGATGCCGCGTCGTCGCCGCGTGCGGACGCCGTCGCGAAGTCCGATGCGTCGCCCAGCTTCGTGCCCAACGATCCGTACTACCAGAGCCACAACTGGCACTTCCACAACCCGGTCGGTGGCGTGAACGCACCGGCCGCATGGGACGTCTCGCAGGGCGAGGGCATCGTGGTGGCCGTGCTCGATACCGGCATCCTGCCCGAGCACCCGGATTTCGCCGCCGGCACCCTGCTGGAGGGCTACGACTTCATCAGCCAGGCCAGCCGCTCGCGTCGTGCCGCCGATGGCCGCGTGCCGGGTGCACTCGACTACGGTGACTGGATGCCCACCGCCAATGCCTGCTACGACGGTTCGCCGGTACGCGACAGCAGCTGGCACGGTACCCATGTGACCGGCACCATCGCCGAGGCCACCAACAACGGCCTGCATACCGCCGGCCTGGCCTACAAGGCCAAGGTGTTGCCGGTGCGCGTGCTCGGCTACTGCGGTGGCACCCTGTCGGACATCACCGACGCCATCACCTGGGCCTCGGGCGGTACCGTGGCCGGCATCCCTGCCAACCAGAATCCGGCCGAGATCATCAACATGAGCCTGGGCGGCTCCGGCAGCTGCGATCCGGCCTACCAGGCGGCCATCACCGGTGCCACCAACCGCGGTACCCTGGTGGTGGTGGCAGCCGGCAACGACTCGATGAATGTCGCCAACGCCCGCCCGGCCAACTGCGATGGCGTGGTCTCGGTCGGCGCTACCGGCATCACAGGCGCCATGGCCTACTACTCCAACTTCGGTACCCGCATCGATCTGTCCGGCCCGGGCGGTGGCGTCACCGACGGCAATCCGAACGGCTATGTCTGGCAGGCGGTGTCCAGCAGCAAGACGTCGCCGCCGGCAGCCGGTTCCACCGAGGGTTACACCCTTGGCGGCAAGGCCGGCACGTCGATGGCGGCGCCACATGTGGCTGCCGTCGCCGCGCTGGTGCAGAGCGCGCTGATCGCCGCCAACCGCGACCCGCTCGCGCCGGCGGGCATGCGTACCCTGCTGAAGGAAACGGCACGTCCGTTCCCGGTCAGCATTCCGTCCGCCACCCCGATCGGTACCGGCATCGTCGATGCCAAGGCCGCGCTGGACAAGGCCCTGGAAGAGCCGTGCACCGAGAACTGCGGGCCGGTGGCGAAGCCGCTGACCAACAAGGTGGCCATCGGCGGGTTGAGTGGTGCCGCCGGCAGCAGCGTGCTTTACAGCTTCGAAGCCGCGGCAGGCAAGCAGCTCAGCGTCATCACCTATGGTGGCACCGGCAACGTGTCGGTCTACCTGGCCAAGGGCCGCGAGCCGAGTGCCACCGACAACGATGCGCGCTCGACCCGCCCGGGCACCTCGGAAACGGTGCGGGTGACGGCACCGACTGCCGGCACCTACTACATCAAGGTGGTGGGCGAGGCGGCTTACAGCGGTGTGAGCATTCTCGCCACGCAGTAAGCGCGCAGTGCGGTAGTTGAATGGCCGAAGCCCGTCACCCGCATGTGACGGGCTTCGTCTTTTTACGAAAGCGGGCGGCGGGGCGACGGAAATCACGACGTAACTGCTAAAGTCGAGCCGATTGACAGGAGAGTCACGTGAACGCCCTTGCTGCAACCGCTGCCGACGACGCCGAAGGCCGCATCCTGGATGCGTTGTTGGCGCGTGGCCGCCTCAAGGAGAGCGATCTTGCACGGGCACGGCCGCTGCACGCGGAGGCCGGCGGCAGCCTGCTTGGCCTGCTGGTGCGGCTGGGGCTGGTGTCCGAACGTGACCAGGCGCAGGCCAGCGCCGAGGTGCTGGGCCTGCCGCTGCTGGATGGCAAGCAGCTGCCGGATTCACCGCCCCAGGGTCTGGCCGAGGGCCTGCCGCTGTCCCTGCGTTTCCTCAAACAGTTCCATGTATGCCCGCTGGCGCTGGATGAACAGGGTGTACGGCTGTGGCTGGCCGATGCCCACGATCCCTATCCGCAGCAGGCTGTGCAGCTGGCACTTGGCGTACCGGTGACTCCGGTGCTGGGCATGCGTGCGGAGATCGATGATCTGGTCGAGCGCTGGTTCGGCCAGGGCCGCAGCGCGATGGGCGCGATTGTCGAAACCGCAGACGGCGAGGGCGGCGCGGTCGACGATATCGAGCACCTGCGCGACCTGGCCTCGGAAGCGCCGGTGATCCGCCTGGTCAACCTGGTGATCCAGCGTGCGGTGGAACTGCGCGCTTCGGATATCCATGTCGAGCCGTTCGAGAGCCGGTTGAAGGTGCGTTACCGTGTCGATGGCGTACTGGTGGAGGGCGAAAGCCCGCCGGCCAACCTCACCGCAGCGGTGATCAGCCGCATCAAGATCATGGCCCGCCTCAACATCGCCGAGCGCCGCCTGCCGCAGGATGGCCGCATCATGCTGCGCGTGCAGGGCAAGGAGCTGGACCTGCGCGTGAGCACGGTGCCGACCGCGCACGGCGAGAGCGTGGTGATGCGCCTGCTCGACCGCGAAACGGTGGTGTTCGATTTCCATCGTCTCGGCTTTACCGATGCGTTCCTGCCGCAGTTCCGCAAAGTGCTGGAACAACCGCACGGCATCCTGCTGGTCACAGGCCCGACCGGTTCGGGCAAGACCACCACGCTGTACACCGCGCTGAGCCAGCTCAACACCGCCGACGTCAAGATCATCACGGTGGAAGATCCGGTCGAGTACCAGATCGAGGGCATCAACCAGATCCAGGCCAAGCCGCAGATCGGCCTGGACTTCGCCAACGCACTGCGCAGCATCGTGCGCCAGGACCCGGACATCATCATGATCGGCGAAATGCGCGACCTGGAAACCGCGCGCATCGCGATCCAGTCGGCGCTGACCGGCCACCTGGTGCTGTCCACCCTGCACACCAACAATGCGGCCGGCGGCATCACCCGCCTGCTCGACATGGGCGTGGAGGACTATCTCCTCACGTCCACCATCAACGGCATCCTGGCCCAGCGCCTGGTGCGTCGGCTGGAGCCGACCCACGCCGAGCGCTATGAAGCCTCGCCGGAGGAGATCGAGCGTTTCGAGCTGCGCCGCCTGCAGCCGGAAGGGCCGATCCATCTATACCGCCCGAAGCCTTCGGCACTGGCGCCGACTGGTTACCTGGGCCGCACCACCATCATGGAATTCCTGGTGATGAACGACGCGCTGCGGCGTGCGGTGATGCGCCGCGATGGCATGGGCGAGATCGAACGCATCGCCCGTGAAGCCGGCATGCGCACCATGTACGAGGATGGCCTGGCCAAAGCACTCAGCGGCCAGACCACCATCGAGGAAGTGCTGCGCGTGACCGAGGAAAGCTGATGCGCGCAGGACGCCGGGGCTGACATGCCGAACTACCGCTACAAAGCGCTCAATTCGCACGGCGAGATATTCGACGGGCAGATGGAAGCCGCCAGCGAGGCCGAACTGGTCGCGCGCCTGCAGGATCAGGGCCATCTGCCGATGGAGACCCAGCTGGCCGATGGCGGCGTGGTCGGCGGCAGCAGCTGGCGCACGCTGCTGCGCCAGCGCCCGTTGCAGGGCGCGGCGCTGCTGCAGTTCACCCAGCAGCTGGCGACCCTGCTTGGTGCCGGCCAGCCGCTGGACCGTGCACTGTCGATCCTGCTCGGGCTTCCGGAAGACGAACGCTCGCGGCGTGCGATCACCGACATCCGCGACGTGGTGCGCGGCGGTGCGCCGCTGTCGACCGCGCTGGAGCGCCAGCACGGCCTGTTCTCGCGCCTGTACGTGAACATGGTGCGTGCCGGCGAGGCGGGTGGCAGCCTGCACGAGACCCTGCAGCGGCTGGCCGACTACCTCGAACGCAGCCGCGCGCTGCAGGGCAAGGTGATCAACGCACTGGTCTATCCGGCCATCCTGCTGGTGGTGGTGGGCGGTGCGCTGCTGTTCCTGCTCGGTTACGTGGTGCCACAGTTCGCGCAGATGTACGAAAGCCTGGACGTGGCGCTGCCGTGGTTCACCAATGCGGTGCTGCAGCTGGGCCTGTTCGTGCGCGACTGGTGGGTGCTGCTGCTGGTAGTGCCCGCACTGCTGGCATTGTTCTTCGAACGCAAGGTACGGCAACCGGCGTTCCGGCTGGCGCTGGATGGATGGCTGCTGCAGCGTCGCGGCATCGGCCGCCTGCTGGGCGAACTGGAAACCGCGCGGCTGGCGCGCACGCTGGGCACCCTGCTGCGCAATGGCGTGCCGCTGCTCGGGGCGCTGGGCATCGCACGCAACGTGCTGGGCAACCGCGCGCTGGCCGCTGATGTGGAAGCGGCCGCCGACGAAGTGAAGAACGGTGCCGGCCTGTCGCTGGCACTGTCACGCGGCAAGCGTTTCCCACGCCTGGCCCTGCAGATGATCCAGGTCGGCGAGGAATCCGGTGCCCTCGATACCATGCTGCTGAAAGCTGCCGACACGTTTGAACAGGACAGCGCCCGTCGCATCGACCGCCTGTTGGCCGCGATGGTGCCGGCGATCACCCTGGTGCTGGCCTCGGTGGTCGGTGCGGTGATCGTCGCCGTGCTGGTGCCGTTGTACGACCTGACCAATGCCATCGGCTGATGATGGCTCCCTACGCAACCCCGACACTCCGCAACTGAAAGGACCGACCATGATTGCTTCCCGTCGACCGATCCGCCTTTCCTTCACTGCCGCGCGCAACCAGTCGGGCATGAGCCTGCTGGAGATCATCATCGTCATCGTGCTGATCGGCGCGGTGCTGACCCTGGTCGCCAGCCGCGTGCTGGGCGGTGCCGATCGTGGCAAGGCGAACATCGCCAAGGCCCAGGTGCAGACCGTTGCCTCCAAGGTCGACAACTACCAGATCGATACCGGCAAGCTGCCTGGCTCGCTCAACGATCTGGTGACCGCACCAGCAGGTGTCGGTGGCTGGCTGGGCCCGTACGCCAAGCCGGCCGACCTGAATGACCCGTGGGGCCACGCGTTGGAGTACCGCGCGCCGGGCGAAGGCCAGCCGTATGAACTGATCAGCCTGGGCAAGGACGGCAAGTCCGGCGGCAGCAGCGTCGACGCTGACATCCGCTACCAGCCGTAACCAGGCATGATGCATTTCCTGCCGCGCCGGCTGCCTCGCCCGCGCCTGCACGGCAGGCGCGCAGCGGGCCTGTCGCTGCTGGAAATGCTGCTGGTGATCGCGCTGATCGCCGCGATCGGCCTGATCACCGCCGCGGGTCTGTCGCGCGGCTTTGCAGGCATGCAGCTGCGCAGCGCCGGCAAGGACATCGCCAATCAGCTGCGCATGGTGCGCGCCCAGGCCATCGCGCGCGGTGAGCCGCAGCGCTTCGTGATCGAGCCGGCGCGTCGCCGTTGGCAGGGGGCCAACCAGCGGCAGGGCGATGTGCCGACGCAGCTGCAGGTGCAGTTCGAAGGCGCCGCGCAGCTGGCCACCGCGCCGGGGCAGGGCGTGATCGAGTTCCATCCCGACGGTGGTTCCAGTGGTGGCCGCATCCGCCTGCAACGTGAGGGCGCCGAATGGCGCATCGATGTCGGCTGGCTGACCGGCGAGGTCCGCTCCGGCCCGTGGCAGGCGCCATGAAACGGCAGGCGCGTGGTTTTACGTTGCTGGAAGTGATCATCGCCTTCGCCTTGCTGGGCCTGGCGCTGACGCTGCTTCTGGGCAGCCTGTCAGGTGGCGCGAAACAGGTCCGAGAGGCCGAGCTGCGCACGCGTGCGGTGCTGCATGCGCAATCGCTGCTGGCCGAAGCCGGTGTCGCCGCGCCATTGCAGGTGGGCAGCCAGCAGGGCGACTGGGAACAGGGCCGATACCATTGGGAGCTGCAGGTACAGCCATGGGTCGAGCCGCGTGCCGCCAGCGCGGTACAGGCACAGGCGCAATCGCCGGGGGCTCCCTGGCTGGCCGAGCTGCAGCTTCAGGTGCGCTGGGGCGAAGGCGAACGCGAACAACTGCGCTGGCGCAGCCTGCGCCTGCTGCCGCCGGACCTGGAGAGCGCGCGATGAAGCGACGCGCCGCAGGCTTTACCTTGGTGGAAGTGATGTTGGCCACGGTGCTGTTGGCCGGTGGCCTGGCGTTGGCCTTTGCCAGCGTGCGCTCGGCGATGGCGGTGAGCCAGCGTGGCGAGCAGATTGCCGCCGAGAGCGAACGCATGCGTGCGGTCGAGGCTCTGCTGCGGCGGCAGCTGGCCGGTGCGCTGCGCACGCCGCTGGAAGTGCCCGATCCCACCCGCGAACCGATCTTCTTCCAGGGCGAAGAGCAACGCATGCTGTTCGCGGCCGATCTACCGGGCTATCTGGGCCGTGGCGGTGCCTACCTGCACGCACTGCAGGTGGATGGCCGCAGCGGCCAGCAACGCCTCCTGCTCGACTTGGTGCTGCTGCAGGAGGGCGAGCGCATCGCCGAAACTCCGCCGCGCCCACCGGAGGTGCTGGTGGAGAACCTCAAGTCGGTGCAACTGCGCTATCGCGGCATCGATGCCAGCACCGGGCAGGTGACTGATTGGATGCCGCGCTGGGATGATACCCGGCGCCTGCCGATGCTGGTGGAGATCCAGATCGTGCCCGCCAAGGGCGCTCCCTGGCCTGCACTGGTGGTCGCTCCGCGCGCGGGCGGCAGTGGAGGAGCGCGATGAGCCGGGCGCACGGCGCGGCGCTGGTACTGGTCCTGTGGCTGATCGCCCTGATGACGGCGCTGGTGGGCGCGTTCGCGTTGAGCGCGCGGGTCGAGCATCTGCAGCAGCGGGTGCTGGATGATGATGCGCGTGGCCAGGAGCGTGCACGGGCGGGACTTGAGTACGCGCTGACGCGCCTGTCCGCCGATCCGCAGCGGGCGCCCTGGCGCGCCGATGGCCGTGTCTATCGTTGGCAGTTCGATGACGCCAGCATCGAGATCAAGGTGCTGGACGAGAACGGCAAGATCAACCTGAACCTGGCCGACGTGGCTCTGCTGAGCGCCTTCCTCAAGGCGCTGGGTGAAGACGAAGCGCAGGCCCGCCAGCTGGCCGGCGCGATCGTCGACTGGCGCGACGAAGACAGCCTGCTGCAGCCCGGCGGCGGTGCCGAAGCGCCCGACTATGCCGCAGCAGGCCTGCCCTATGGCCCCCGCAACAAGCGTTTCGAGACGCTGGGCGAGCTGCAGCGGGTACTCGGCATGCGCGGCCCGCTGTACCAGGCCATGCTGCCGCACCTGACCCTGTACAGCCGCCAGGCGCGCCCGGATCCCCAGTTTGCCAGCGCGCCGGTGCTGACCGCACTGGGCCTGGATGCGGATACCGTGCTGGCGCAGCGCGCACAGCAGGAGCGTGACGCAGATACCGCTGGCGGTGCGACAACGCTTGCCAGCAGCAGCGGCACCTATAGTATCGAGTCTCGTGCAACCGACGGCAGTGGACGCCGGTCGGTGTTGCAGGCAGTGGTACGCAATGGCTCGGGCGGGGTTCCCGGGCGGTCCTACACAGTGCTTCGCTGGGAGCAGGGAATGACAGCAAGATGACGGCATGGCAGGACAGTGTGCGGCAGGTACAGGGCCGGATCGGCCCTGGCGCCGGCCGTTTCCTGCGCTGGTGGCGGCAATCGCTGCTGGCCTGGGTGCCGGCACGTTGGCAGTGGGCACTGGGCTGGGCACAGGCGCGCCTGCTGCTGCAGCGCGAAGGCGACCACCTTCAGGTCTGGCGTGAGGCGGGGGAGCGCCGCGAACCGGTCGTACGGCTGCCGTGGCCGCTGTCCCCGGCCGAACTGGATCGCGTGCTGGAAGCCCGCCTGCGCAGCTTGCCGCGGGTGTGGCTGCTGCCGGCAAGCGATGTGCTGCGCCGGCAGCTGCGCCTGCCGGCGGCGGCGGCTGACCGCCTGCGTGCGGTGGTCGGTTTCGAGATCGACCGGCAGACGCCTTTTGAATCCAGCCAGGTCAGCTATGACGTGCGTGAACGTGGCGCGGCGGGCGAGGGCCAGCTGCAGGTCGAACTGGTGGCCTGGCCGTTGCGGCAGCTCGAGGCCTGGCGCAGCAACGTGGGCCAATGGGCCGATGCACTGTCCGGTGTCGATGCCATTGATGCGCAGGGCAACATCCTGCAGGTGAACCTGCTGCCGCCCGCGCAGCGTCAGCTGCAGGCCGACCCGATGCGGCGCTGGAACCTTCTGCTGGCCGTGGCCGCGGTGGTGATGCTGGTGCTGTCTGGCCTGCAGGTGCTGGACAATCGCCGCGCGGCGGCCGACGAACTGCGTGCCCAGGTGGAGCGCAGCGCGCGCAGTGCGCGTGGCGTAGCCAGCGAACGTGCCCAGCTGCAGGCGCTGATCGACGGTGCCGCGTTCCTTGAAAAGCAGCGCGGCCAGCGCGCGGGTACGGTGGAGATCTGGAACGAACTGACCCGGCGCCTGCCGGAGGGAACGTACCTGGAAAAACTGGCCATCGAGAACAACAACCTGCAGCTGATCGGCCTGAGCCGCGAGGCCTCGCAGCTGGTGCAGCTGCTGCAGGATGCGCCGCAGTGGCGCAAGGTCAACTTGACCGGCGTACTGCAGGCCGATGGCGCCGCCAGTGGCCGCGACCGCTTCACCATGACCGCTGAACTGCAGCCGTTGCCGGCGGCAGCCCCGAACCGGGAGGCGGCCGATGCCGATGCCAAGCACACGCCGTGACCGCTGGCTGGCACTGGCACTGTTGCTGGCAGTGCTGGGCCTGGCCTACCTGCTGCTGGTGCACCCCTGGTTCACCCAGCCGCTGCGCGAAATCGATGCTGATGTCGCCGCCCTGCGCGAGCGCGAGCAGCGCGTGCAGGCGCAGCTGCAGCAGCAGCCGCAGATCGAACAGCGCCTGCGTGCCACCCGCGAGGCACTGCAGCAGCGGCCGGGCTTCCTGCGCGAGGCCACCGCCGAGGCTGCAGCCGCTGCGCTCGGCGCGAAGCTGCAGGATGCGGTGGCGATGGCCAGCCCGGGCAACCGCAGCTGCACCATCAGCAACCGCACGCCGCTCACCGACAACCGCCGCGACGCCGAGTTCGTGCGCGTCGCCATGCAGGTGCGCCTGCGCTGTGGCGTGGCCGAACTGGCCACGGTGCTGCACAGCCTGGAGACCGGCAGCCCGCGCCTGTTCGTCGACAACCTCAACCTGATCGCGCAGCGCTTCCAGCAGTCGCCGAATGAATCCGGGCTCGGCCTGGATGTGTCATTCGAACTGGCTGGTTACCTGCTGCCGGGGGCTGCTGCCGATGGCAGTGCGCCGACGCCTGCCGCCGAACCGGTGTCCGCGCCGCAGCCGCCTTCAGCGCCACCCGCCCCCGCACCGGCGGCGCCGGTCGAGGGACAGGAGGTCGCTGATGAAACTTGAGCAGATCAGCCTGCGCACCGGTTTCCTGCTGGCCCTGGCCGGTTGGGCTGCGGCGGTCTGGCTGGCCACTGGCTTCGGTCTGGGCAGCCAGCTGCCAGGTGCGGATGGCGATGCCGATGCGGTGCCTTCGCTGCCGGTGCTGCCGCCGTTGGCCGCAGAACGCATGCCCAGCGCCGACAGCTACAGCGCGATCGGTGAGCGACCGCTGTTCGCCGAGGACCGCAGGCCGAAGCCCTACCTGCTCGGTGGCAGCGAGCCGGCCGCCAGCGCCGCGCTGCGCCTGACCGGCGTGCTGCTGACCGGCGACTTCGGCATGGCCACCTTCACCACCGAACAGAACCGTTCGCTGCGGCTGCGCCTCAACGGCGAAGCGGTGGACGGCTGGCAACTTGTGGGGCTTGCGCCGCGCCAGGCCACGGTGATCGGCCCAAGTGGCAGCCAGGTGCTGAAACTGGCCGTGTTCAATGGCCAGGGCGGCGAGCCGCCCACCGTACTGCGGGGTGCCAATGGCGCGCCGCCGGCGGGTGCGGTCGTTGTGCCACCGCCGGCGGGCGCTCCGCCGATGCCATCCCCACCTCCGGCTGCTGCAACCGCAACCGCGCAGCCGCAGCCCGCCAGCAGCGTGCCATCAGCCGCCGCCGCGGCACCTCCTGCCAACACCAATGGCCCCAGCGAAGCGCAGATGCAGGCCATCCGCGAACGCATCCAGGCCCGTCGCCGCCAGCTGCAGCAACAACAGCAGCAACAACCGTCGCCGCCCCCGGGCGATGGCACCAACCGATAGAGTGAATGCATGAGCCTGCGTTTTCTTCCCTGGTCCTTTGCCCTCGCGCTGCTGGTCGGCTGCAGCACCGTGTCCGCGCCGCATGTGCAGCGCAAGGGCAATCTGTCGCCGACTGCCGAGGCCGGCCAGGCAGCTGATGTCGCAGCAGATGCTGCCCGTGACGCCCAGGGCGCTCCGCAGGCGGTGATCCGCCGTGGCACCGGCACCATGATCAACCGCGAAGCAGCACGTGCACCGGCACCGGCGCTGCATGGCGCCAGCACCGGTGAAGCAACCTTCAATTTCGAAGGCGAGTCGGTGCACGCGGTGGTCAAGGCCATCCTCGGTGACATGCTGGGCCAGAACTACGTGATCGCACCGGGCGTGCAGGGCACGGTCACCCTGGCCACGCCCAAGCCGGTGTCGCCGGCGCAGGCGTTGAACCTGCTGGAGATGGTGCTGGGCTGGAACAACGCCCGCATGGTCTACAGCGGTGGCCGCTACAACATCGTCGCTGCCGACCAGGCGCTGGCCGGTACGGTTGCGCCGAGCACGGCGCCTGCAGCCAGTGCGCGTGGCTTCGAGGTACGGATAATCCCGCTGCAGTTCATCTCCGCCACCGAGATGAAGAAGGTGCTGGAGCCCTATGCGCGGCCCAATGCGATCGTCAACGTCGACAGCGGCCGCAACGTGATCACTCTGGGCGGTACCCGCGCCGAGCTGGAAAACTACATGCGCACCGTCGAGATCTTCGACGTCGACTGGCTGTCGGGCATGTCGGTGGGCGTGTTCCCGATCCAGTCGGGCAAGGCCGAGCAGGTCGCTGCCGACCTGGAGAAGGTGTTCGGCGAGGAGAGCAAGACCCCCAGCGCCGGCATGTTCCGTTTCCTGCCGCTGGAAAACGCCAACGCCGTGCTGGTGATCACCCCGCAGGTGCGTTACCTGGACCAGATCCAGCAGTGGCTGGACCGTATCGATACCGCCGGTGGCAGTGCGCGCCTGTTCTCCTATGAGCTGCGCTACATCAAGGCGCGCGACCTGGCCGAACGCCTCAGTGAAGCCTTCGCCAGCAGCGGCAACCGCGGCGGCTCCAGCCCGGCATCGCTGGCACCCGGCGCGATTCCATCGCAGCTGGGCAGCGACGGCGAGCGCGGCATGGACAGCAACAACAGCAGCAGTTTCGGTTCGACCCCGGGCAGTGGTTCCAGCGGTGCCGGCAACGGCAGCATGAACCTGCCGCAGCGCCAGTCCGGCAACGTCAGCGTCAGCCTGGAAGTGGAAGGCGATCGCGTGGGCGTCTCGGCGGTGGAGGAGACCAATACCCTGCTGGTGCGTTCGACCCCGCAGGCCTGGCGCTCGATCCGCGAGGTGATCGAGAAGCTGGACGTGATGCCGCTGCAGGTGCACATCGAAGCCCAGGTGGCCGAGGTGTCGCTGGATGGTGACCTGAAGTACGGCGTGAACTGGTTCTTCGACAATGCCGTGGCCGGGCGTGCACTGACGGGAGCATTGGGCGGCGTGACCCTGCCGGCAGCAGCGGGTGGCTCCTGGAGCAGCTTCGCCGGTGCCGCGACCGGTGGCGAAGGCCTGGGCTGGGCATTCACCGGCCACAATGGTGCGGCGGTGGTGAGCGCGCTGGACAAGGTCACCGATGTACGCCTGCTGCAGACCCCCTCGGTGTTCGTGCGCAACAACGCCGAGGCCACGCTCAACGTGGGCGACAAGGTGCCGATCAACACCACCACGGTCAACACCGGTATCGGCACCGGCACCTACAGTTCGGTGCAGTACATCGACACCGGCGTGATCCTGAAGGTGCGCCCGCGCGTAACCCGCGATGGCACGGTGTTCCTCGATATCGTGCAGGAAGTGAGCAGCGCCTCGAACGTGCCCGACAACTGCAATCCGACCGAGCGCAACTGCAACCCGCGGATTTCCACCAAGAAGCTGTCGACCGAAGCGGCGGTGCAGAGCGGCGACACCATCATGCTGGCCGGCCTGATCACCGATTCGGCCACCGATGGCAGCAGCGGCATTCCCGGCCTGAGCCGGATTCCGGTGGTCGGCGCGCTGTTCGGGCAGAAGAGCCGTACCAGCCGCCGTTCGGAGGTGATCGTGCTGCTGACCCCGAGCATCGTGCGCAACGGGCAGGAAGCGCGGAATCTGACCGACGAGTACAGCCAGCGCTTCCGCGCGATGGAGCCGCTGAACCAGCCGCGCGCAAAGAAGTAAGGGGTTTGCGGCCGGGCTGCGCCCGGCACCCGCAGAGGCCGGAGCTGGAGCAACAGCAACAGCAACAGCAACAGCAACGGCAACAGCGGGTTTACTGAGGGGTGGCGGGGCGGTGTGGGTTGGCAGGACACGCCGTAAACCCACAGGCCGGCCCAGCCGCCAGCGGCTGGGCCGGGCCCCGGAAGGGGGACTTGCAGCGTCCCCCGCAACCGGACCCACCCCGCCAACCCCAGGAACCCAGCTCTTGCTTCGGCTGTTGCTGTTGCCCTGGCCTGAAGCGGGTGCCGGGTGCAACCCGGCCGATACCCTCCCGGTGCTAGGCTGTGGCTAACGACAACCACGGAGGCGGGATGGGGGCGATCGTGTTGTTGCCGCTGTGCGTGGACGATGCCGCGCTCGACCGCTGCCTGGCCGCACTGGATGCCGGCACCGCGCCGGGCACCGCGGTCTGGTTGGCCGACGATGCGCAGACCGGGCCGCGCGCGCAGGCGGTGGTGGAACATTGGTTGGCGCATACGCCACTGCAGGCCGAGTACACCCGCCGCGCGCGGCCGCTGGGCGAGGTGGCCCACCTGGACGAGATGTTGCGCGCCTGCGATGGCATGGACGTGGCGGTGCTGGCACCGGACAGCGTGCCCGCGCCGGGCTGGCTGCAGCAGCTGCAGGACACCTTCGCCCGCGATGCCGCCATCGCCACCGCAACCCCGTGGTGCAATGCCGGCGAAACCGCTGCGTGGCCCAGGCTGGGCGAGATCAATCCCGAACCCCATGATCCGGCCCTGCTGGCGCATACCTGTGCCACATTGCCAACCCTGCACCCCGAGCTGCCGTCCGCAGTCACCCATGCGGTGCTGGTGCGGGGCAACGCGCGTCGACGTGCCGGGGGCCTGGACGTGGACAGCTACGCCGGCTGGAACGCGGCGCTGGTGGACCTGAGCCTGCGCATGGCCGGCCTGGGATGGCGCAACGTGCTGTGCGAGACCGCCTTCGTCAGCCGGGCGGGGGAGGCGGTCAGCCGTGACGGCGATCTTGAAGCGCTGGCTGCGCGCTGGCCGGGCTGGGTGCCTCGGTTGGCGGACTTCCTGATGCACGACCCGCTGCACGGGCTGCGTGCCGACCTGCAGCAGCGCATGCGGCAGGCGATAATGCCGAAGGAACAGGGCGACCTGTTCGTTCCTTCCGCGCCGGAGCCACCCGTTTGAATGTTGCCATCGCCGCCATCGTCGTCACCTACCAGAGCGGCAGCACCATCGATGCCTGTCTCTCCCGTCTGCGCCAGGCGCGGGACGTGGCCGAAATCCGGGTGATTGACAACGGCTCGATGGATGGCACGCTGGATATCGTGCAGCGCCATGCCAGCCACGACCCGCGCGTGCGTTTTGTCGGCAATCCGGACAATCCCGGCTTTGCCGCCGCAAACAACCAGGGGGTGGCCGATTCGCACAGCCCGTGGCTGGCCTTCATCAACCCGGACCTGATGGTTGAGCCCGATACTCTGGCCGAGCTGCGCAGTCGTGCCGAACGGTTGGGGGATTGCCTGCTGGGTGTCGAACAGCTGGACGAGCATGGCCATGCCGACGAGGCCGTGCGCCGTCGTGATCCGGATTTCCTGTTGATGCTGCGTTCGCCCGGCAAAGGCTCGAAGCTGTCGGTCCCGCGCGATCCGCAGCAGGCGCTGCAGCGGGTGCCGGCGTTGTCTGGCGCGCTGCTGCTGATGCCGCGTGCGCTGTTCGACCGCATCGGTGGCTGGGATGCCGGCTATCGCCTGCATGCCGAAGACCTGGACTTGTGCCGGCGCGCGCGCGAAGCGGGGGCGGTGGTGGCCATCGCCAATGACCTGCAGGTCGTCCACGTTCGTGGCGTCTCCAGCCGTTCGCGGCCGTTCTTCGTGGAATGGCACAAGCACCGGGGCCTGTGGCGCTATTTCCAGAAGTTCGAAGCGAAGCAGCGTTCGCTGCCGGTGCGTGTTGCGGTATGGGGCGCGATCTGGGCCCACGCCCTGATGCTGGTGCCGCGCCTGGTGCGCAAGTCGTTGTAGAGCCGAGCCCACGCTCGGCTGCATGGATAGGGTCATCCACGCGTGGTGTGGATCCACTGGCCGCGCCCCCGGTTCACCCTGCTGGGCGCATAATCCGCCCCATGCCTATCATCCAGTCCCTGCTCGACACCGACCTGTACAAGTTCACCATGATGCAGGCGGTGCTCCACCAGCACCCCGGTGCCCAGGTGCAGTACCGGTTCAAGTGCCGCACGCCCGGCATCGACCTGGCCCATTACATCGACCAGATCGACGAAGAGATCGACCACCTGTGCAGCCTGCGTTTCAGCGACGCGGAGCTGGATTACATGCGTGGCCTGCGCTTCGTGAAGCCCGACTTCGCCGATTTCCTCGGCCTGTTCCACCTCGACCGCAAGTACATCCAGCTGCGCGCGTCGAAGACCGTGCCCGGCGAGATCGAACTGGACATCACCGGCCCGTGGCTGCACACCATCCTGTTCGAAGTGCCGCTGCTGGCGATCATCAACGAAGTCTGGTTCCGCAACACCACCACGCCTGACTTCGCCGAAGGCGAGCGCCGCCTGCAGGCCAAGGCCGCGCTGTTGCGCGATACCCCCGGTTTCGAACAGTGCCGCATCGCCGACTACGGCAGCCGCCGCCGCTACTCGCGCGACTGGCACGCGCGCCTGCTGCCGCTGCTGCGCGATGCACTGGGCCCGCAGCTGGTCGGCACCAGCAACGTGCACTTCGCCCGCCTGTATGGCATGACCCCGCACGGCACCATGGCCCATGAGTATCTGCAGGCCTTCCAGGCGCTGGGCCCACGCCTGCGTGACTCGCAGGTGGCGGCGCTGGAATCGTGGGCACGCGAGTATCGCGGCGACCTCGGCATCGCGCTGTCCGACGTGGTCGGCCTGGATGCGTTCCTGCGCGACTTCGATATGTACTTCTGCAAGCTGTTCGACGGTGTCCGCCACGATTCGGGCGATCCGTTCGACTGGGGCGACCGCATGCTGGCGCACTTCCAGCAGCGCCGCGTCGATCCGCGCAGCAAGGTGCTGGTGTTCAGCGATGGGCTCGACATCGCCAAGGTCATGCGCCTGTACGACTACTTCCGTGGTCGCTGCCAGGTCGCGTTCGGCGTCGGCACCCACCTGACCAATGATCTGGGTCCGACGCCGCTGAACATCGTGATCAAGATGGTCCGCTGCAACGGCCAGCCGGTGGCCAAGCTCAGCGATTCGCCGGGCAAGAGCATGTGCGACGACCCCGGCTACCTGGCCTACCTGCGCCAGGTCTTCGAGCTGCCGCCGGCATAAACACGTCGGCTTACAGGTAGTCGACCACCACCAGGTAGGCGCCCTGCAGCGGCTGCTGCTTCGAAGCCTGCACGCTGTAGCGCTCGGAGAAGGCGATATCGCCGGCGCGCATCGCGCTGGCCGACACCGACAGCTTCTGCCCCTGGCGCTTGCCGTCGCGCAGCGTCGCGGCTTGGCCATCGGCCAGCGCCGTCACAGCCACCGTCGAGCCCTTGGCCGACGGCGGGCAGGCCGCCAGGCTCAGCTCGCCCTGGGACAGGTTGGTCATGCAGCCCGGCTCGGCGATACGGCCGCTGAAACGAATGCTGCCGCTGCTGGCTTGGGCCAGCGCACTGACGGACATCAGGGCCACGCACAGCAGAAGGGAGGTTCTCATGACACGTTCTCTGGTTCGGTGTGTCCTAGTTAGCGACAGGTTCGATCCGTCTTTAATAGGACGATTCCGAATCTGCTAGGGCCATCACCAACAAAGAGTGATGCGCATCAAATAAGGTGATTTCCGCCTTAAAAAGGCCTGTTTACGCGCATGCCGAATGCGCCACCAGGTGCGTCATGCAGGGTCGTCTGTGGCCTGATCCGGCCACCGTCAAATTCCTTGCGCTCCCCCAATAATGATTTCGCCTAACACGTCACATTTGAGGCGTCAATGAATTGGCGTTCAGAAAAATAATGAGACTTTCATCACAGTTGTGCCTATACTTGCGTCACGGATTCAGGGGAAGGTATGTCCGAGTCCGGCCACAGGTGAGACGCAAGGATGGGTCTTGATAGCCCGGCAGTGCTCCTTGCTTCCTCCTCTACTTCTCATCTCTTCAGTAGGGTTAGGTAAAAGCGAATGCACAAGATCAACCTCATTGCCGCTCTGATGCTGGCCGCCGCTCCGCTGGCCGCCAACGCCGCCGACGGCACCATCACCTTCAACGGCAAGGTGACCGACAAGACCTGCACCATCTCGACCCCGGGCGGCAAGGACTTCGCCGTCAACCTGCCGACCGTGTCCAAGAACACCCTGGCCACCGCCGGTGCCGTTGCCGGTCGTACCCCGTTCGCCATCAACCTGACCAAGTGCAGCGCCGGCAACGTCGCGACCTACTTCGAGCCGGGTTCGACCGTTGACTTCAACACCGGCCGCCTGCTGAACCAGGCCTCGGCCAACGCTGCCACCAACGTGCAGCTGCAGCTGCTGGGCTCGAACAACCAGGTCCTGCCGATCAAGGCTGCCGGCGCTGGCCTGGCCCAGACCAACTCGCAGTGGGTCACCGTCGGCACCGACGGCTCGGCCGACCTGAACTACTACGCTGAGTACTACGCCACTGCCGCCGCCACCCCGGGCGACGTCACCAGCAGCGTCAAGTACACGATCATCTACAACTGATCGTAGCCGTACCCGCACTGGCCGGCGTACGCGCCGGCCAGTGCATCGCGGCCCCTGGCCACATACCTCGAGCGTAGTACTTCCGATGAAAGCATTCTTTCCCCGGGCGCTGCTGCTGGCAGCGTTCACGCTGCCCTTCTGCCAGAACGCTCTGGCCGGCGTGGTGGTCAATGGCACGCGAGTGATCTATCCGGCGCAGGCGCGCGAAGTCACCGTGCAGGTCGACAACGTGGGCGATTCGCCGGCGCTGGTGCAGGCCTGGATCGACAGCGGCGACGCCAACCAGACCGCCGATACCAGCGATGCCCCGTTCGTACTGACGCCGCCGATCGCGCGTGTCGAGCCGGGCCGCAGCCAGGCGCTGCGACTGATCTTCTCCGGCGCGCAGTTGCCGACCGACCGCGAGTCGGTGTTCTGGCTCAACGTGCTGGATGTGCCGCCGTCCCCGGACAACGCTGACAGCGGCGAACAGAATTACCTGCAGGTCGCGTTTCGTTCGCGCCTGAAGCTTTTCTACCGGCCGCAGGGCCTGAAGGGCGTCGCCAACGATGCACCCGCAGCGCTGCGCTGGACCCGCAATGGCGACCGTCTGCGGGTGGAAAACCCGAGCCCCTTCCACGTCACTCTGGCCGAAGTACATGCCGTGACCGGCAGCAGTGAAAAGGCCGTCGAGGACAAGGGCGCGATGGTCGCGCCGAAGCAGAGCCTGGAGTTCGCCGCACCGGCGGGCACCGACCAGGTCCGCTTCATCACCATCAACGACTACGGCGGCCGGGTGGAACACACCATCCGCCTCGGCAGCACCGGGGGCTGAACGCGCCGCGCCGGCCCCTGGCCTGCGCATCCCGCCACCGCCGCTGTGCGGCGAATTGAAGGAATGTCAGTGTGATCGGAAACAGATTGACATTGTCGATCCATCAGGCGCTTTGCCTGCTGGTTGCTGGTGTGGCCTGCCCAGGATGGGCGCTGGCTGCCCCGGCCAATCTCGGCGAACAGGCGCTCATGGCGCAGAGTGGTGCGGCCAATGCGCGTGCACCCGAATCGGCGCAGTTCAACTCCAGCTTCCTGTCTGGCCAGGCCAAGCAGGTGGACCTGGCGGCCTTCAGCAACGGCAACCCGATGGTGGCCGGCAACTATCGTGTCGACGTGTACGTCAACGGTGCCTGGCAGGGCCGTCGCGATCTGCAGTTCAAGGCCGATGCGCAGGGCCGTGTCGACGCCTGCCTGCCGCTGCCGATGCTGGAAGAAATGGGCGTGGACAGCGAGGCCGTGCTGCTGCAGCAGGATCCGTCCGTGCCCACCGACAAGACCAGCTGCGTGCCGGTCCAGCAGCGCATGGCCAACGCCTATGGTGTCTATGACAGCGGCAACCTGCGCTACGACCTGAGCATCCCGCAGGTGTTCCTGCGCCGCGAGGCGCGTGGCTACGTCAACCCGGCGCTGTGGGACCGTGGCATCAATGCCGGTTTCGTCGGCTACAGCTTCAATGCCATCGACAGCGACAGCCGCGTCGAAGGTGGCCAGCGCAACCGCAGTGCCTACCTCGGCCTCAACGCTGGCATGAACCTGGGTGGCTGGCAGTTCCGCCACGATTCGAACCTGACCTGGTCCGAGGGCGACGGCCGCCATTGGCAGAGCATCGCCACCTATGCGCAGCGCGGCATTCCGCAGGTGCGCGGCATGCTCACCATCGGTGAGGCCTACACCACCGGTGAACTGTTCGATTCGATCGGTTACCGCGGTGCCAGCCTGGCCAGCGACGACCGCATGCTGCCCGATTCGCTGCGCGGTTACGCGCCGGTCGTGCGCGGCATCGCCGAGACCAACGCGCGCATCGAAGTGCGCCAGAACGAGCAGCTGATCTACTCCTCCACCGTGTCGCCGGGCAGCTTCGTCATCGACGACCTGTACCCGACCGGTTACGGCGGTGATCTGGAAGTGAGCGTGATCGAGGCCGATGGCCGCCGCCGCGAATTCAAGGTGCCGTTCGGTTCGGTGCCGCAGATGCTGCGCGAAGGCGTGTCGCGTTACTCGCTGACGGCCGGCCAGGTGCGCAACAAGCTGCTGGCCGATGAGCCGTGGCTGGTGCAGGGCACCTACCAGCGCGGTATCGGCAACCAGCTGACCCTGTACGGTGGCAGTGCACTGAGCGATGGCTACCTGTCGCTGCTGTACGGCGTCGGCCTGTCCACGCCGGTCGGCGCATTCGCTGCCGACGTCACCCATGCGCGTACCTCGTTCGATCACTACGGCAACCACACCGGTGCCAGCGTGCGCTTGAGCTACAGCAACATGATCGGCGAGACCGGGACCAACCTGACGCTGGCCGCCTACCGCTATTCGACCGAAGGCTTCTACAGCCTGCAGGACGCGCTGTACGGCCGTGATTCGGACAAGCGCGGCATCGATCCGACCACCCGTGGCCGCCAGCGCAGCCAGTTCCAGGTAACGCTGAACCAGCCGCTGGGCCGTCGCGGCGGCGCGCTGTACGTGACCGGTTCGGTGCGTGACTTCTACGACCGTTCCGGCACCTCCAAGCAGTACCAGGTGGGCTACAACAATGCCTGGCGTTCGGTGAACTACGGCTTCTCGGCGCTGCGCACCGAAGAGGGCGTGCTGGGCCGTTCCGACACCCAGTACCTGTTGTCGATGAGCGTGCCGCTGGGTCGTGGTTCCCACCCGGTGTCGCTCAGCGCCGATCTCGGCGTGCGCGACCGCGGTGGCTACGACAACAGCCGCGTCGGCATCACCGGTTCGGCCGGTGTCGACAACAACTTCAGCTACGGCGTGGCGCTGTCCGATTCCCGCGAAGGTGGCACCACCGCGGTCGGCAACGCCGAGTACCGCAGCCGCTACTCCGCGTTGAACGCGACCTACAGCCACTCGCGCGATTTCCGCCAGGCTTCGGTCGGTGCCAACGGCAGCGTGGTCGTGCATCCGGGCGGCTTCACCTTCACCCCGCAGCGTGGCGACACCATGGTGCTGGTGGAAGCGCCGGGCGCACGCGATGCGATCGTCAGCAACGCCCCGGGCCTGCGCGTCGATGGCCGCGGCTACGCGGTGGTCCCGTACGTGTCGCCGTACCGCCTCAACACCGTCACCCTCGACCCGCAGGGCATGGCCCACGACGTCGAGCTGGAAAGCACCAGCCAGTCGATCGCGCCGTTCGCCGGTGCCATCAGCTACCTGCGCTTCGATACCCGCAAGGGCAACGCGCTGCTGATCCAGGTGCGCAACCCGGATGGCCGCACCATGCCGTTCGGTGCGCAGGTCAAGGATGAGCAGGGCCAGCCGGTGGGCATGGTCAGCCAGGGTGGCCGCCTGTACGTGCGCAGTGAAAAGAACCAGGGCCGCCTGCTGGTGGAGTGGGGCGCCGGCGCCGACCAGCGCTGCACCGTCGATTACCAGGTTCCGGCGGGCGCCGATGCGTCCAAGACCGGCTTCATCCCGCTGGAGGCAGCATGCCGATGATCTCTTCCCGTGGCCGCAAGGCGCTGAGTGCGGTGGCCATATTGGCTGGTATTGCCGTGGCCAGCCCGGCGTTGGCGACCTGCTACATCACCCAACAGGGCTTTGTCGCGCAGGACGTGCAGATGGACATGGGGCAGATCGTAATCCTGCCCAGTCTGCCCGTCGGTGGTGTGATCAAGGAGCTGATCGTGCCTATCAACCAGCGCGACAGCATCGGTTACTGCGATCGCTGGGGCGGTAGTGCCAATGGCCGTTTCGTCAACGCCGCGCAGCAGAACGCGGTCCCGGGTTTCAGCAACGTCTATGCCACCGATGTAGCCGGGGTGGGCATTCGTGTCTATCGTGATTCGGGCACCATCCAGACTTACTACCCGCATACCCTGCAATTGGGGGGCAGCCGGACGTTGACCCTCAACGGTGGCCGCTTCCGGGTGGAGCTGATCAAGACCGCCGCGCAGACGGGCTCGGGCATCATCGCGCCTAACGGCCGCTTCACCACCTATTATCTCGACGGCGACGGCCCTGGCCGTCCGGAACTGACCTCGACCTTCAAGGGCTCGGGCACCACCGTGGTCAGCCCGACCTGTGAAGTGCAGGCCGGCAGCCGCAATATCGCCGTCGATTTCGGCAGCGTGCCCAACACTACCTTCACCGGTGTCGGTTCCAAGGCCGTTGACCGCGATTTCGAGATCCGCCTGAACTGCCAGGGCAGCAATGTCGCGCAGTACCAGAGCAAGATCGGCATCCGCCTCGATGCCGATCAGGACAGCTCGAACATGCCGGGCGTGCTGAAGCTCAGTGCGGCCACCAACAGCGCCACCCGCATCGGCATCCAGATGGTCCAGCGCGATGGCACCACCGAGCGCGAAGTGCGCTTCGGCCAGACCGTCAATGTCGGTACCACCACCCCCGGCACCAGCACGATGACCTTGCCGCTGCGCGCCCGCTATGTGCAGACCCAGGCCGGCACGGTCGGTGCCGGTGTCGCGAACGGCCAGGCCACCTTCACCATCCAGTACGAGTAAGGCGGCCCCAGGCCGCAGCCACTGCTGCGTTCCACCGCAACGTCGCCCGTGACACGGGCGGCGTTGACTGCGTCTTGATCTTCCAACGATGAAGATCAATGCCACGACGCGCGTACCATCATTCGAATGTGATGTACGTCGCGATTTTGGAGTTTCCTCATGAGGTGACCGTCTCCTGCCTGCGGGTATTGGACGGGAACGCCGAAAGGATCCAGACGTGGCTACAGCTCTTGGCATTCCCCCCCGTCGGTCCGCCGGAGCGCTGCGGTGAAGGTCCTGTCGGTGTTCGGCACGCGACCGGAAGCGATCAAGATGGGGCCGCTGGTGCGGGCCCTGGCCGAGGCTGCGGACATCGAATCGGTGGTCTGCATCACCGGCCAGCACCGGGCGATGCTGGACCAGGTGATGTCGCTGTTCGAGATCACCGCCGACCATGACCTGGATGTCATGGTGCCCAACCAGACCCTCAATGGCCTGTGTTCCAGGCTGTTCGAACGGCTTGACGCGCTCTACACGCAGGTCCGTCCGGACCGGGTGCTGGTGCACGGCGATACCACCACGGCGATGACCGCGGCGCTGGCCGCGTTCCACCACCGGATTCCGATCGGTCATGTCGAGGCCGGACTGCGCACCGGTGACATCAACCGGCCGTGGCCGGAGGAAATGAACCGGCGGGTGATCGATGTGGTCGGCGACCAGTTGTACGCGCCCACGCCCAGCTCGCGCGCCAACCTGGCCGGTGAACACCTGGGCGGGCAGATCCTGGTCACCGGCAACACCGTCATCGATGCCCTGCAGCAGACCGTAGAGCGCCTGGATGCCGACCCGGCGCTGCGTGCGCGGGCTGACGAACCCTTCCACATGCTTGACCCCGATCGTCGCCTGCTGCTGGTCACCGGCCACCGCCGCGAGAGCTTCGGGCAGGGCTTCGAGGACATCTGCCGTGCGCTGGCTGAACTGGCACGGCGGCCGGACCTGCAGGTGCTGTACCCGGTGCATCTGAACCCGAACGTGCAGGGCCCGGTGAACGCCCACCTCGGCCATCTCGACAACGTGCACCTGGTGCCGCCGCAGGACTACCTGCGCTTCGTGCGGCTGATGCAGCGCGCCGACGTCATCCTCACCGACTCCGGTGGCGTGCAGGAAGAGGCACCGGCGCTGGCCAAGCCGGTACTGGTCATGCGCGACGTCACCGAACGCCCGGAGGCGGTCGAGGCCGGTGTGGTGACGCTGGTCGGCACCGCGCCCTCGCGCATTGTCGAAGCTGTCAATGCGGCACTGGCACAACCACCGCACCCGACCCGCTTCGATCCCCACGCCAGCCCCTACGGCGATGGCCGTGCCAGCGCGCGCATCGTCGCCGCCCTGCGTGGCACGCCGCTTCCCGAATTCTCGCCCGGCCTCCGCAGCAGCGGCGCCGTCCACCCCCACCCACGCGAAGTGACGCCATGACCCAGACCGGCCGCTCTCCCCTGTTTGCATCCGCCGCCGCGTTCGTCCTGTCGGGCGTGGTTGGCAGTGCCCATGCCGCCGACAGCGTCGCCGGCCAGTTCGCCGAGTGGAGCGGTGACAGCACGGTCAGCCGGCAGATGACCCTGCGCGAACTCGGTTTCCGCCAACCGCTGGTGCTCAGCGGGCAGGAGAGCCAGCGCGAGATCTACCTGCCGGTGCCGGCCGGTGTCGCCACCCGCGATGCGCAGCTGCAGCTGGACGGGCGCTACGTGCGCGGCCATGCCGGGCGCACGTCCGGCCTGTGGTCGGTCGATGGCGATCCGATCGCCGCACGCTCGATCACCGATGCACAGGGTGACGCCAGCCAGCTGCTGGCCATCGATGGCGAACCCCGCCAGAACGGCTTCGTGCGGGTCGGCGTCGGCTGGTGGTCGATCGTGTCCGACTACCAATGTGCCGACCAGAGCGCGCCGGCCAACGTGCTGCGGCTGTCGCCGGACTCGCGCTTCAGCTACCGCTTCGACGGCCGCGCCGTGGACACCGTGGCCAAGGCCTGGGGCGCGCTGCCCCCGCAGGTGCGCCTGCTGGTGGACGGCAAGGCGCTGCAGGCCCCCATCTATGACGCGGCCTGGCGCATTGGCGCGGCCCTGCAGGCCGGTGGCAAGCAGGTGCAGGTGGTGGCACTGCCCAAGGTCGGTGACAGCCTCGACCTGACCGGCATCAGCATCCCGGCCAGCCTGCAGGGGGTGCCCGCTTATGCCGCGTTGGCCGCAGGCGAGCGCGCGCATGCGATCAAGGATCTGGCCGAAGTGGGGGCACTGCTGTCGCTGCGTGACAGTGGGCCGCTGGCTGCCGATGTGATGATCGGCAGCGACGCATTGCGCGCTGGCGTGCGCACGGCACTGGATGCGCTGGCCGCACAGGTTGCCACCGCTGGCGCTGACGCGGGCACGGCGTTCGCCGCGTGGCGCGGTACCGACATGGGCCGCCTGGAAAAGCCCGCGGCCACCGCCTCGGTCAGCGTGGTGGCCGTTGCCGGCCGTCCGACGCTGGTGGTCGATCCGCCGGCGGCGGGCAAGGTCGCCGGGTTGTTCGCCGAACAGTGGCGCAGCTATGCACTGGGCCGTAGCCTGCAGGTCAGCGCAGCGGGCACGCCGAAGCTGGACGGTGACCAGGTGCTGCTGAGCCGGCTCGGCAACATTGCCGGCTCCATGGATGTGGTGACCCGCGCCGACCGCAGCGCCAGCTTTGATCTGGGGGCGCTGTCGGCCGACGGCCGCCTGCCCGAGGAAGTGGTGATCGATGTCTCGGCGGCCCCCAACGCGGCCGGGCAGGGCGCGGTGGCCACGATCTACTTCAACGACTATCTGCTGGGCGGCAAGGTGCTGTCGGCCAACGGCCAGCCGCAGCGGCTGGTGGCCAAGGTGCCGGCCTACGCGCTGTCGGCACGCAACGAGATCCGCGTCAGCTTCCTGCGCCAGCCGGCACGCCCCTATTGCCACGATCCGGCCACCGCGTATCCGGTCTCGATCCTGCCCAGCAGCCACCTGACCCTGGCCAAACGGTCGCTGGGCAGTGACTTCGTCGGTGCCAGCAGCCAG
Organism: Stenotrophomonas sp. YJH_SMC_19; assembly: GCF_059367915.1. NCBI lineage: Bacteria > Pseudomonadati > Pseudomonadota > Gammaproteobacteria > Lysobacterales > Lysobacteraceae > Stenotrophomonas > Stenotrophomonas sp. YJH_SMC_19. The sequence continues at coordinate 104,504 of NZ_JCAFRI010000003.1, read as the reverse complement.
CTGTCACGCGGCAACCAGATGTTCGTGCCCGCTACGTGGCTGCAGGACGCGCCGGCATCGCTGCGCAAGGTGATCGCGGTGGCCAGTGCAGTGGGGGCCTCGCCAGAGGCGTCGGAGCTGAAGGTGGTCGATGCCGGTGCGGCGATCAGCCCGGGTGTGCCGTGGCTGGCTTTCGGTGTGGCGCCGTCGGGTGTCGATGTGGCCGGCCTGAAGGACGGCCACCTGCTGATCGGCGGGAAGCCTCAGCCGCTGCTGGATGTCAGCGGCCTGGATCGCGCCGCGGTGGTGCAGGTCGGCACCTCCGGCGGCCAGCTTGGCGTGCTGTACAGCGATCTGGGTGCACAGGCACCGTCGTTCGGCGCACCGTTCCGGCTGCTGCGCGGTGATCTGGCGGTGCTCGACGGCAGTGATGCCGTGCGCGAGTTCGATCGCCAGGATCCTTACGGGGGCCGAGTTGCCCAGGATGGCAATCCACAATCGAAGTGGGAACGGCACATGGTCTGGTTGCTGCTGCTGGTCGGCGTGATCGTGTTCGCGCTGCTGGCCGCCCGCGTCACCCAGGTGCGCCGCCGCAAGTCCGCCAACACAGGGCACTGATCCACCGTGGACGGTCTGTTCTGGAACATCCAGCTGGCCAACTACTACGCCGTCCTGGAAACCACGGCGGCGGCGGTGGCCGTGCTGATCCTGATCTCCAGCCTCGATGATCTGTTCATCGACGTCTGGTACTGGGTGCGCGAGAGTTGGCGCGCGCTCACCATCAAGCGCCGCGAAGCGTACCGGCCGCTGACCCAGGAAGACCTGATGCAGCGGCCTCAACAGCCGCTGGCAATCATGGTGCCGGCGTGGATGGAGTACGACGTCATCGCGCAGATGGTGGAGAACATGATCAACGTGCTCGACTACCGCGAGTACGTCGTGTTCGTCGGCACCTATCCCAACGACCAGCAGACCATCGATGAAGTCGAGCGCATGCGCCGCCGCTACAAGCGCCTGCGCCGCGTTGAAGTGCCGCACGACGGGCCGACCAGCAAGGCCGACTGCCTGAACTGGCTGATCCTGGCGATCTTCGATTACGAGAAGCGCCACGACATCGAGTTCGCCGGCGTGATCCTGCACGACAGCGAGGACGTGCTGCACCCGATGGAACTGCGCTTCTACAACTACCTGCTGCCGCGCAAGGACATGATCCAGCTGCCGGTCACCTCGCTGGACCGCGAGTGGTACGAACTGGTGGCCGGCGTCTACATGGACGAGTTCGCCGAATGGCACGCCAAGGATCTGGTGGTGCGCGAGAGCGTGTCCGGCATGGTGCCGTCGGCCGGTGTTGGTACCTGTTTCTCGCGGCGCGCGCTGCTGGCATTGAGCGCGCAGACCGACAACCAGCCTTTCAACACCGACAGCCTCACCGAGGATTACGACGTCGGTGCGAGGCTGGCAGCCATGGGCATGCAGTCGATCTTCGCCCGCTTCCCCGTGCAGTTCCGCGTGCGCCGCCCATCCTGGTTCGGCTGGGGGCCGGTGCGCGAGCGCACCCAGCAGATGGCGCTGTGCGTGCGCGAGTACTTCCCCGACAACTTCCGCGCGTCGTACCGGCAGAAGGCGCGCTGGGTGCTGGGCATCGGCCTGCAGAGCTGGGAGTCGCTGGGCTGGCGTGGCTCGCTGGCCACCAAGTACCTGCTGGCGCGTGACCGAAAGGGCATCATCACCTCGTTCGTCAGCATCGTCGCCTACATCATCTTCCTGCAGCTGCTGCTGTTCTGGCTGTTGAAGATGACCGGGCTGTGGACGATGCAGTTTCCCAGCGTGTTCCAGGCCGGTACCTGGCAGATGAATGTCGCGCTGCTGACCACCGCAGCGCTGGCGACCCGGGTCGTGCAGCGCTTCTACTTCGTCAACCAGTTGTACGGCTGGGAGCACGCGCTGATGTCGATCCCGCGCATGGTGGTCGGCAACATGATCAATTTCATGGCCACCGCCCGTGCCTGGAAGGTGTTCCTGGCCTACCTGCTGTTCGGCAAGCGCATGGTCTGGGACAAGACCATGCACGACTTCCCCGATGCGGCGCAGCTGGTGCAGACCCGCAAGCAGCTCGGTGAGCTGTTGACCACCTGGCAGGCGGTGGAACCCGAACGCCTGCAGCAGGCGCTGGAGCAGCAGCAGGCGGGCCGCCAGCAACCGCTGGGCCGCATCCTGCTCACCCAGGGCTGGTTGGATGATGAAACGCTGGCCGAGGCCATCGCCTTCCAGGGTGACCTGCCACGCGCGGTTATCGACGTGGACTACCTGCGCGCCTGCCAGTTCCCGATCAGTGCCGATGCCTGCGTGCAATGGCGCATGCTGCCGCTGCCGCCGCGCCAGGAAGGCACCCTGCGGCTGGCCGTGGCCAGCCCGTTGCCCGAAGACGCGTTGGCCCTGCTGAAGCAGGAGACGCGCAGCAACCACATTGAACAGAGTATCGCCCGCGAAAGCGAGATCAACGCCGGCCTGCGGCTGATCGGTGGCGACCGGCAATGGCAGCTGGACAACGTGCCCCTGCTGGGCGATCTGCTGGTGGAAATGCGCCTGATCGATCACGCACGCTTCGAGATCGCACTGGACGACTACATGCCGCAGCGCGACGGCCGCATCGGCGACTACCTGGTCAAGCAGGGCATCACCACTGAAGAGGCCGTGGCCCAGGCCATGCAGGAGCAGCGCCGGCGTGCGGCCACGCTGCAGTCACCGCCGCCCGGAGCCTTGCCGGCATGAAGACCACGCTGCTGTCCACTGTCATCACCGTGGCATTGGCCACGGCCGCCGCGCCGGTGCTGGCACAGACCGATGCACCACTGCCATTGTCCGGTGCCGCCTACCGCATCGCCGAGCAGGCGTTTGCCGCCTATGAACGTGGCGATTACCCCGCGGCCTACCGGCAGTCCAGCGAAGCGATCCGGTTGCGCCCGGACGTGGTGCGGCTGCGCCTGCTGCAGATCTATGCGCTGCAGAAACTGGGGCGGGGTGCCGAGGCGCAGCAGCAGGCACGTCGTGCACTGGATGCGGGGTTGAAGGATCCGGCCTTGCCGGCGCTGGCCGCTGCGCCCAGGACGAGCACAGGTGCGGCGCGTACCGGAGCGGTACCGCGTGCACCCGCAACGGTGACCGACCGCAATAGCCGGCAGGCCTATATGCTGGCAACCGAAGCCTATGCGGCCTACGACGCCGGCCAGATGGGCGTCGCCGCCAGCAAGGCCGAGCAGGCGTTCCGGCAGCAGCCGCAACAGGGCGCATGGGCGCTGCTGTGGGTGGCGGCGCTGGAGGCACAGCAACAGCCCGGACAGGCCGACGCCGCCATCGGTACCGCGCTGCAGCTGGGCGCACCGAATGTCGAGGAGTTGCGCACGCGGCGGGTGGCACTGGGCCGCCAACGCGCGCTGCGGCTGGCCCAGCAGGCCTATCAATCGCTGTCTGCAGGCGAGAATGCCGCCGCCATTGAGCAGGCGCACGCTGCCGTGGAGCTGGCCCCCGACGTTGCTTCATACCGGTTGCTGCTGATCACCGCGCAGCTGCAGGGCGATCAACTGGCCGACGCCGAGCACAGTGCTGATGCGGCATTGCAGGTGGATGCCAACGACCTCAATGCACGGGTGATGCGCGGCTACCTGCGCCAGCGCCAGGGCAATACCGTGCTCGCCAATGAGGACTTCGACACCGCGCTCGCTGCGCCGGGGTCAGCAACGCAGCAGCGCAACGTGCGCCTGCTGGCGGTGGATGCGGCGCTGGCCGCAGGCGATCGGTTGCGCGCAGCTGCACTGCTGGCACCGTTGCAGGCGGCGGTACCGGCAGGTGAAGGCGATGCACGGTCACAGCAGCTTTTGCAGCAGGGCATCGAGCAACGCAGCCGGGCGATCCGCTCCAGTCGCGAGCTTCCCCGCATCGGTGCCGAAGCGTACCTGGCACCAGTCCAGCACTGCCAGTCCGTTGACAGCGGCAGCGTCTGCGAGCTGATGCCGGCCGACCTGCAGGGCGATGGTGGTGCCGCACAGCGTGCCTACGCTGCCTATGCGCGCCAGGATTACGCCGATGCCATCGGTGAGGCACGGCAGGCCGTGCAACTCGCGCCGGACGACGCGAACCTGCAAGGCCTGCTGACCACCACGCTGGCGGCGGGCAACCGTGCCCAGCAGGACGAAGCGCGGCAGCGCCTGGATGCGGCACTGGCACAGCGCCCTGATGACGCGGGGGCGCTGATGCAGCGCGGCTACCTCAACCAGAAGGCCCATGAGCCGGCGCGCGCACTGGCCGACTTCCGGGCCGCCGAGGCCACCGGCAAGGCACCGAAAAGCGTAGTGCTCGACCAGGCCTACGCCAGCGCAGCCAACGGTGACCATCCACAGGCGGTGACGCTGCTGCGTAGCGCCATTGATCGCGCCGATGCCGGTGAGCTGCCACTGGATGAACGCCAACGCTACAACGTGCGCAATGCCATCGCCAATTACTCGCGCGAGTGGGGCGTGATCGCCTCGGCGGGTTTCCGTGGTGCGCGCCAGGCGGCGACCAATGTCGGCGGTGCAGCGATCAGCACGCCGGGCGATTCGGTGTTCAGCACGCTGGAGGCGTTCTGGCGGCCCCCGGCCTTCAACGACCAGCATGGCACGCTGGAACTCTACGCACGCCTGCTCAACACGCTGTACGACGAGGGCGGCACTTACGAATCGATCCGCGCGGTGGACCCGTGCACCGGCGAATCAACGCCGGATGCGCGCGCACGCGCCGAGCGCCTCAGCCATTCGCGTTCCACCACCGGCTGGCCGTCCACCATCGCTTCGTTCGGCATGCGCTACGCCTTCGGCCAGACCGGCCTGAGCGCCGGCATCGAGCGCCGCCAGTTCCTCGGCAGCGCAACCCGCCAGGGCGAGGTCTACCCCGCATCGGCGGCCGTGCAGTGCCGCCTGCAGCTGGCCCGGAACCCGCCACTGGAAGCCAGCACGCTGGCCCGCTACCGCTTGGCCAGCGATTCCGGTGGCTGGATGTCCTACCTGACCTATGGCTATTACCACGGCATCGATCTGCGCACCGACGTCAACCAGTGGTGGATGGTCAGCGGCTACGCGCAGGGCGGCTATACCTGGGATGACAACAGCGCGCACTTCACCCTCGATGCACTCGATGCCAATGGCACGCCGGAGCGTCGAATCGGCGATGCCAACGGCCGCCTGCATCGCGAACAGTGGTTCGCTGCCGGTGAACTACGCGCCGGGCGCAGCTTCCGCTTTGGTGCCGGGCAGACTCATTGGGTGGTCACGCCGTATGTGGTGGTGGGGGCGGACTGGCTGGACCAGCGCTCGCGGGTGCACGACATCCGTTCCCCGCTGTTCCCGGCGCAGTCGTTCGCGCTCAACGATACGCAGCGCAGCTGGTCATTCGGCGCAGGGCCAGGCGTGGGCGTGCGCTACTGGTTCCGCGAGGACCACTACAACACGCCGCGTTCCTACCTGGACCTGACCGTGCAGTACCGCTTCGCGATCGGCGGTGGTGATACGCAGCGTGCCAAGGGCCTGTTCGCCACCGCCATCCTCTACTACTGAGGCAGGCCCCAACGTCGTCGCAGCGCCGCGGCCTGCGGCGTGTCCTGGGTCAGCCACGGCTCCAGCGCATAGACCAGCACGTGCTGCGCACCGCTGTCGCGTGCCCACGCCAGCTGCCGCTGGATGCGCGCGGCATCGGCGGTTTCGCCCTTGAACCCGCTGCCATCAGCGGGACCGCCGGGCAGCTCGCGGAACAACTCAACGATCGCATCGAAACCGATGCCGTGTGCGTGGAAATGATCGAGCAGCGGTTGCAGCTGCTGCACGTTGCCAGCGCCGGCAACGCCCACGCCGTCCTGCACCATCGGCCGCAGCGTGGCCTGTGCCAGCACCGCCTGCCACAGCATGACCAGGTTGCCGTCGGTCTGCAGGCGGCTGAAGTAGCAGGAAATCGCACAGTCGCCGCCGCGCGCGCTGGCGGCCTCCACCAGCCGGTGCAGCCATTGCGCCAGCCACTGCTGGCGGGCCGGGTCAGCCCAGTGGTACTGCTCCAGTTCGTAGGGCAGGTACCAGCCCTCGAAGGCCGGCTGCTGCGCCCAGGGGGCCTGTGCCAACCAGTTGCGTGCATGCGCGAGGCTGTCGGCCAGGAACGCCTGCAGCGTGGCATCGTCGGCCCCGATCGCCTGCCACCAGCGTTGCTGGAAGGGCAGGCCGACGCGGATGCGGATGTCGTTCTCGCTGGCCGCGGTGAACAGCTGCTGCAGGCTGCCGTCGGGCAGCGACCAGTCGCCGTCGCTGCCACCGACGATGCCAGTCCACTGCAGCACCAGCTGACGGCAGCCCAACGTACGCGCAAGCTTCAAGGATCGCTGCCAGTCGGCCAGGCCCCACTGCAGGTGGCTGCGCCACGGCTGCAGGAAGGTGCCATCCACCTGCACCGGCAGCGAGCAGCCGGGCAGGGTGGCGAGCATGCTGGCCAACGGCGCCAGCACCGCCGCGCGCAGCAGCCGGCGGCGCAACGGCGAAGACGGATCCGCGGGAAGGTCGGGCCGAACCATGCCTGCATCATCCCAGAGCGCCGTGCGTGGCGGGTGAACCCCGCGCCTGGTAGTGCCGGCCGCTGGCCGGCATCGCGCCCAAGGTGGCAGGTGAATCACCACCCGGTAGTGCCGGCCGCTGGCCGGCATCGCGCCCCGGATGGCAGGTGAATCACCATCTGGTAGTGCCGGCCGCTGGCCGGCATCGCGCCCCGGATGGCAGGTGAATCACCATCTGGTAGTGCCGGCCGCTGGCCGGCATCGCCTACCGCTTATTCCAACGCGTAGCGCAGGGTGAACAGCACCGCCACCAGCCACACCGCCGGATGCACTTCGCGCCAGCGCCCGGTACCCGCCTTCAGCGCGGCATAGGCGATGAAGCCGAACGCCAGGCCGTTGGCAATCGAGTAGGTGAACGGCATCGCCAGCGCACACAGCGCCGCCGGCACCGATTCGGTCAGGTCGCTCCAGTCCACTTCCACCAGCTCACGCAGCATCAGGCCAGCCACGAACAACAGGGCCGGCGCGGTGGCATAGCTGGGCACCATCGCTGCCAACGGTGAGAACAGCAGCGCCGCCAGAAACAGCGCCGACACCACCAGTGCGGTCAGGCCGGTGCGGCCGCCCACCTGCACGCCGGAGGCGCTTTCGGCAAAGGCCGTGGTGCTGCTGGTGCCGAGCATCGAGCCCGCCACGATCGCGGTGCTGTCGGCCAGCAGCGCGCGGCCGAAACGCTTCTGCGCGCCCGGCAGCTTCAGCAGGCCAGCCCGGCCGACTACGCCGTACAGGGTACCGGTGGCATCGAACACTTCCACCAGCACGAACACCAGCACCACCTGCAGAAGTACTGCGATGGGTGCGCCGCCGTCATGGTGCAGCAGGCCCGGCAGGTCCAGCTGCAGGAAGGTGGGTGCAAGGCTCGGCGGCAGCGAGACCAGACCCTGGTACTGCACGTCGCCCAATGCCCAGCCAGCGCCGGTCACGGCCAGGATGCCGATCAGGATCGCACCGCGGATGCGGCGCGCTTCCAGCACCGCGATCAGCAGGAAGCCGGCCAGTGCCAGCAGCGGCGGCGCCGTGTTCAACGGGCCCAGTGCCACCAGCGTGTCTTCATTGCCGACGATCACGCCCGACTTCTGCAGCGCGATGATCGCCAGGAACAGGCCGATGCCGGCCACGATGGCCGAGCGCAGCGATGAGGGAATACCCGATACCAGCCACGCGCGTACTCCGGTCAGCGACAGCACCAGGAACACCAGGCCTGAGATGAACACCGCACCCAGTGCCTGCTGCCACGGCAGGCCGGCGGCGCCGACCACGGTGAAGGCGAAGAACGCGTTCAGGCCCATGCCGGGCGCCATGCCGACCGGGAAGTTGGCGGCCAGCGCCATCACTGCCGAACCCAGTGCGGCGGCCAGGCAGGTGGCCACGAACACCGCACCCGCATCCATGCCGGTGGTGCCGAGGATCTCGGGGTTCACGAAGACGATGTAGGACATCGTCAGGAAGGTGGTGACACCGGCCAGCAGCTCGGTGCGCACGGTGGTGCCGTGCTGCTGCAGCTGGAACAGGCGCTCGAACAGGGACATGGGGTCGCTCATGGGTAGATGCCGGCCGCTGGCCGGCATGCATGGTCGGTACACATTGCAAAAAGGAGAAAGGCCGCGCGAGCGCGGCCTTTCCGGTTGCCTTACTTCAGCGCCTTGAAGCGCAGGCGCTTCGGCGCGGCGTCGTCGCCCATGCGGCGGCGCTTGTCTTCTTCGTACTCGCGGTAGTTGCCCTGGAAGAACTCCACGTGCGAGTCGCCTTCGAACGCCAGGATGTGGGTCGCAATGCGATCCAGGAACCAGCGGTCGTGCGAAATGACGAAGGTGTTGCCCGGGAACTCCAGCAGCGCATCTTCCAGCGCACGCAGGGTTTCGATGTCCAGGTCGTTGGACGGTTCGTCGAGCAGCAGCACGTTGCCACCCTGCAGCAGGGTCTTGGCCATGTGCAGGCGGCCACGCTCACCACCGGACAGCGAACCGACCATCTTCTGCTGGTCCTGGCCCTTGAAGTTGAAGCGGCCGATGTAGGCGCGCGACTGGATCTCGATGCCGTTGATGTTGAGGATGTCCAGGCCGCCAGCGATTTCCTGGAAGACGTTGTGGTTGCCTTCCAGCGCGTCGCGGCTCTGGTCCACGTAGGACAGCTTCACGGTCGGGCCGACCACGATCTCGCCGGTATCCGGCTTTTCCTGGCCGGTGATCATCTTGAACAGGGTCGACTTACCGGCACCGTTCGGGCCGATGATGCCGACGATGGCACCGGCCGGCACCAGGAAGCTCAGGTTGTCGAACAGCAGGCGGTCGCCGAACTTCTTGGAGACGTTCTTGAACTCCATCACCGCATTGCCCAGGCGCTCGCCCGGCGGGATGAAGATTTCGTTGGTCTCGTTGCGCTTCTGGTAATCGACCGACTGCAGCTCTTCCAGGCGGGCCAGACGGGCCTTGCCCTTGGTGCGGCCGCCCTTGGCGTTCTGGCGCGACCACTCCAGTTCCTTCTGGATCGCCTTCTGGCGGGCCTTTTCCTGATTGTCTTCCTGCTTCAGGCGCTCGTCCTTCTGGGTCAGCCAGTCGGTGTAGTTGCCCTTCCACGGAATGCCGCGGCCGCGGTCCAGTTCCAGGATCCACTCGGCGGCGTTGTCCAGGAAGTAGCGATCGTGGGTGACGGCCACCACGGTGCCGGTGTAGCGCGCCAGGAACTGTTCCAGCCATTCCACCGACTCGGCGTCGAGGTGGTTGGTCGGTTCGTCGAGCAGCAGCATGTCCGGCTTCTGCAGCAGCAGGCGGCACAGGGCCACGCGGCGCTTTTCACCACCTGACAGCTTGCCGACGATGGCATCCCACGGCGGCAGGCGCAGCGCGTCGGCGGCCACGTCCAGCTGGTTTTCCAGCGTGTGTGCGTCGCCCGCGGCCAGGATCGCCTCCAGGCGCTCCTGTTCCTTGGCCAGCGCGTCGAAGTCGGCGCCTTCCTCGGCGTAGGCGGCGTACACCGCTTCCAGCGCGGCCTGGGCCTGCAGCACTTCGCCCACGCCTTCCTCGACCGCTTCACGCACGGTCTTGGTCGGGTCCAGTTCCGGTTCCTGCGCCAGGTAACCGACCTTGATGCCCGGCTGCGGGCGGGCCTCGCCCTCGAAATCGGTGTCCACGCCGGCCATGATCTTCAGCACGGTGGACTTGCCGGCGCCGTTCAGGCCCAGCAGGCCGATCTTCGCGCCCGGGAAGAAGGACAGCGAGATGTCCTTGATGATCTGCCGCTTGGGCGGGACCACCTTGGACACGCGGTTCATGGTGTAGATGTATTGCGAGGACATGCGGTCTCCGTAGGCGCGGCCCTGCGCCCGACCCGTCACGGGTGGATCCCGTTGCGGCAGCGGGCACAGACTGAAATGGAATACCGCCAATTATAGCCGGAACCGGTTCCGGGCCGCTCCCGGGAGGCGCCGCCGGGCTGGCTATCGCCTGAATACTCGGTCACAGTCCTGCAGCGGGAAGCGTTTCCAGCCGGAAACGGTTCAGATCGGTTGCGCAATATGGGCTCACCACCCACCAAGCAGAGGTCTGACATGCGCATCAATCGAGTAATGGCCAGTGCCGTGGCCTCTGTGCTGGCACTGGGCGCCGTGGCCCCGGCATTCGCCGACAACGACCATCGCCGCGACCACGACCGCCGTGAATGGCGCGAGGATCGCCGTGAGTGGCGCCAGGACCGCCGCGACTGGGAGCGCGACCGCCGCGAGGCCCGTCGCGACTGGGAACGCGACCGTCGCGACTGGCATCGCGACCATGACCGCTACTACCGCCCGGCACCGCCGCGCGTGGTCTATCGTCCGGCCTACGGCCCGGGCTATGGCTGGAAGGTCGGCCACCGCTATCGCGACTACTACCGCGGCCCGATCTACGTGGTGAACGACTACCCGCGCTACAACCTGCGTCGCCCGCCCTACGGGCACCAGTGGATCCGCGATGACCGCGGCAACATGCTGCTGGTGGCCATCGCTACCGGTGTGATCGCCCAGTACGTGCTCAGCAGCCGCTGAGGATCGCGGCCGTGGTCGGACCCCTTTCCATCGGAAAGGGCTCTGGCCCCACAACATCCCTCGAAACCATACGGGGCCGGATTCCTTCGGGAATGCCGGCCCCGTCCGTTTCGGCCCCAGCGGGCCAGTGCGGGGCTACAATCGAGGGCTGAGCCGTACCCCTTTTCCCTGCCTGCTGGAGTACCCGATGTTCCCGCGTGACGTCCGCATCGAATCCTACGATCCCGAACTGGCCAAGGCCATCGCCGCTGAAACCCAGCGCCAGGAAGACCACGTCGAGCTGATCGCCAGCGAGAACTACACCAGCCCGGCGGTGATGGAAGCCCAGGGCAGCCAGCTGACCAACAAGTACGCCGAAGGCTACCCGGGCAAGCGCTACTACGGTGGCTGCGAATACGTGGACATCGCCGAGCAGCTGGCGATCGACCGCCTGAAGCAGCTGTTCGGCGCCGACTACGCGAACGTGCAGCCGCACAGCGGTTCGCAGGCCAACCAGGCCGTGTACTTCGCCCTGCTGCAGCCGGGTGACACCATCCTCGGCATGAGCCTGGCCCACGGCGGCCACCTCACCCACGGCGCCAAGGTGAACGCCTCGGGCAAGCTGTTCAACGCCGTGCAGTACGGCGTCAACGATCAGGGCCTGATCGATTACGACGAAGTCGAGCGCCTGGCCCTGGAGCACAAGCCGAAGATGGTCGTGGCCGGCTTCTCGGCCTACTCGCAGGTGATCGACTGGGCGCGCTTCCGCGCCATCGCCGACAAGGTCGGTGCCTACCTGTTCGTCGACATGGCCCACGTTGCCGGTCTGGTGGCTGCAGGCGTCTACCCGAGCCCGCTGGAACACGCCCACGTGGTCACCTCCACCACCCACAAGACCCTGCGCGGCCCGCGTGGCGGCATCATCGTCGCCAAGGGCGCCGACGAAGACCTGGTCAAGAAGCTGCAGTCGATCGTGTTCCCGGGCATCCAGGGCGGTCCGCTGATGCACGTCATCGCCGGCAAGGCCGTGGCCTTCAAGGAAGCGCTGGAACCGGGCTTCAAGGCCTACCAGCAGCAGGTGGTGAAGAACGCCCAGGCGATGGCCAATACGCTGATCGAGCGTGGCTACAAGATCGTTTCCGGCGGCACCCAGAACCACCTGATGCTGGTCGACATGATCGGCAAGGACGTGTCCGGCAAGGACGCGGAAGCGGCGCTGGGCAAGGCCCACATCACCGTCAACAAGAACTCGGTGCCGAACGACCCGCGTTCGCCGTTCGTGACCTCGGGCCTGCGCCTGGGCACCCCGGCGGTGACCACCCGTGGCTACGTCGAACAGGACTGCGTGGACCTGGCCAACTGGATCGCCGACGTGCTTGATGCACCGAACGACGACGCTGTCATCGCCCGCGTGCGCGACGCCGTCAGCGCGCAGTGCCGCAAGTACCCGGTCTACGGCTGATCGAAACAGGGGTCGGATCCCTTCCCGCAGGGAAGGGCTCTGACCCCGGTATTGGAGCAACCGCGCATGGATGAGCGCCGCCTCAAGTATCTGTACGTGGTGCTGGCCGCGCTGTTCGGCCTGCCCAGCCTTTTCGCGGGCGGCGTCGGTGCCTGCATCGCCCTGGTCATGGGGGTGATCGGCCTGGTCTCGCTGGATGCTGACAAGCTGTGGTTCGCTGCCGTCATGTGCGTCTGGGGAACGGCCGCGCTTGCCGGCCTGGTGGCCTGGGTCGCGCTCAGCGTCATCTGGTTGCGTGATGGACTGCAGGGCCTGCGCACGGCCTCGCCACGCTGGTGGTGGTTGCTGGGCATGGGCGTGCTGGCGGGCCTGCCGTTGCTGGGATTGGCGATATATACCTTCTCCGGGTTGGGCCCGGCGGTGGTGAGCGGTCTCTTCGCAGGGCCGTCGCTGCTGGTGCCCACCGGCATGCTGATGTTGCTGCGTGCGCGTGCCGATACCGTGGATGTGCCGCCCGTACGAGCGCGGGCATCGGAGTAACCGCGCATGGATGAGCGCCGCCTCAAGTACCTGTATGCCGCGTTGGCGGTACTGCTCGGCCTGCCCGGCCTGGCGATGGGCGGCGCGGTCGCGGTGATGTTCCTGGTTGTTGGCGTGCAATCCTTCGGCGGCAACCGCTCCCCCGATCTGGTGCCACTGCTGTGGGGCCTGGCCGGCGTGGCGGGTTGCCTGGCCTGGCTGTGGCTCAGCGCCGGCTACCTGCTGCAGGGCCGGGCCGGCCTGCAGGTGCGCGCGATCTGGTGGTGGCTGCTGCTGGCCGGTGGGCTGGCAGCGCTGCCGGTTCTCTGGATGACCGCATGGTTCGGCTTCCAGCAGGGGGGCGCCGCGTTGGAACTACTGCTGCTGGGGCCGTCGATGCTGGTACCGGCCGCCATGCTGGTGTGGCTCAAGCGCCGCGCCTGACGCGGCCAATCAAAGGGAATGGAACGCATGGATGAGCAGCAGCACAAACGATGGATGGGGATAGCAGGCCTGCTGGTGGGCCTGCCCACCGCGGCGGCAGGAGGCACCGGGGCAGTATTGGGGTTGATGGTCGTGCTGGATGGCAAGTATCTGACTGGCGATGAGCACTCGCTGTTGCTGCTCTGGTCATCGGCCGGAGTGCTCGGCCTGCTGTCCTGGATGTGGCTGAGCGGCCTCTTCCTGTGGCGTGGTCGCGCAGGCCTGCATCAGGCGCCGGTGGTCGCATGGATTGGCCTGGTGCTGGGAATACTGGCCGCGCTGGGTGTCGTCGCCGCCACGCTGTATTTCACCTTCAAGGAAGGGGAGATCTCGACCTTGGGCTTTCTCGGGTTTGGCCCACTGCTGCTGGTGCTGGCCGCGCACCTGTTGTGGTTGCGCTGGGGCGGGAATACTCCGGCGTCCGGCCCGGCCGGCTGAGTGGCGGCCCAAGAGCGCATCAGGCGCCCATTCCGGCTTTCGCGCAGGCAGCATTTGCTGCTGGACCCTTTCTCAGGTACCTTTGCGACGCTGCCATGACCGTGGCATCTAGGTTGCCCCCTGAGCCAGGCGTTCCATGCATTGCCCCTTCTGCCAACATGCCGATACCCGGGTCATCGACTCGCGCGTCTCCGAAGACGGCGCGACGATCCGCCGTCGGCGTGAATGCGAAGCCTGCGGCGAGCGCTTCAGCACCATGGAAACGGTTGAACTGAAGCTGCCGGCGATCATCAAGAGCGATGGCACCCGCGAAGCCTTCGACCAGCGCAAGGTCCGCGCTGGTTTCGACCGCGCACTGCAGAAGCGTGCGGTGGCCGAAGACAAGATCGAAGCGGCGGTGCGGGCGGTGGTTCACCAGCTGCGCATCAGCGGCGAGCGTGAAGTGCCTTCGATCAAGGTCGGCGAGTTCGTCATGAACGAACTGCGCAAGCTCGATCATGTCGGCTATGTGCGGTTTGCTTCGGTCTATCGCAGCTTCGAGGACGTTGCCGATTTCCGCGAGGAGATCGAGAAGCTGGAACGTGACCTGCCGTCCAGTACCGAACAGCTGCAGCTGCTGGGCGACGTGATTGCCCTGACCAAGAAGAAGAAGGGCTGACCGCTTCTGCCTTGGTGGGTGCCAACCTTGGTTGGCACTGATGGCATGGATCTACGCCAGCGGCGGTACCATGGTGGCATGAGCATCCCGTTCTCCGTCCTCGACCACCTGCACATGGCCAACGCACTGCGCCTGGCCGAGCGTGCTGCCTATACCACCCGCCCCAACCCAATGGTCGGTTGCGTCATCGCCCACGGCGAACGCGTGGTCGGGCAGGGCTGGCATCAGCGCGCCGGCGGTCCGCATGCTGAAGTGTTCGCCCTGCGCGAGGCCGGAAGCGAGGCGCGTGGTGCCACCGCCTACGTCACCCTGGAGCCTTGTGCGCACTACGGGCGCACACCGCCGTGCGCGCTGGCCTTGATCGAAGCGGGCGTGTCGCGCGTCGTTGCCGCGATGCGCGATCCGTTCCCGAAGGTCGATGGTGGTGGCTTCGATCTGCTGCGCAATGCCGGCATCGAGGTTGCCGAAGGACTGATGGCGACGCAGGCGCGTGAGCTCAACAAGGGCTTCCTATCGCGCGTGGAGCGCAACCGGCCGTGGCTGCGGGTGAAGCTGGCGGCCAGCGTCGACGGTCGCACCGCGATGGCCGATGGCAGCTCCAAGTGGATCACCGGCCCGGCCGCGCGCGAAGACGTGCAGCACTGGCGCGCGCGCGCAGGTGCGATCCTGACCGGCGCCGATACCGTGCTGGCCGACGACCCGATGCTGACCGCGCGCCTGGCCGATACCGAGGTGATGCCGCCACTGCGCGTGGTGCTGGATTCGCGCCTGCGCTCACTGGAGTGCAGCCGTGTGCGCGAGGGTGGGGCACCGACGCTGTACCTGCACGATGCAGCGGTGAGTGCACCGGATGCGGCCGACGCCGAATTCGCCAGCGTGCCCTGCGTTGAAGGGCGGCTGGACCTGGGCGCGGTGCTGGCGCTGCTGGCCGAGCGCGGCATCAACGAAGTGCATACAGAAGCCGGCGCGACGCTGGCCGGTGCGCTGCTGCGCGGCGGCTGGGTGGACGAGCTGCTGCTGTACCAGGCCCCCACGTTGCTGGGCGATAACGGACGCCCGCTGCTGGCCGGCCTCGGCATCGATGCAATGGACCAGCAGCGCCGCCTGCGTGTGGTTGACCAGCGCCAGGTGGGCGAGGACATCAGACTGTTGTTGCGCCCGTGAGGGAATGACGGCATCTCCTGTGTCGTCAGGTGCCCTCGTCCTCGTCGGCGGGGCACTGCTCTGCCCATTGCTGCTTCCACAGCATGTGCAGGTCCCGGCAGTAGGCACCGAGCGCTTCCCCCGTCAGTTGCGTTGACTTCGACCGCAGCCTGCGCCGGCTGATGCCGTCGTCGTACTCGTCCGGCAATACCGTCGGCGCACATTCATCGTGGTATATCAGGAATGCACGGCAGTCGTCGTCTTCGCTCAGCTGTGCATCGATGTCCCTGTCGCGTAGCTGGTTCGACTCGAAGGCAACCGATGGGCGGATGATGAAGGTCTTGGGCCTGTGCGCTTCGGCCTGCCCACACACCATCAGCGCCAGCAGCATGACCGTGGTCGACCCTGCACGATGTTTCATGCGGTTGCCCCGGTGGAAGAGAGCAACAGCATTGACCATGCACACCGCAATGGGCCATGCAACGGTTCTGAAAGTGCGTTCGGCTGTTCGCGGCCTAGTGGCACTCATGCGTCCAGAGTGCCTGCATTGCGGGCCGCAAGGCCATGCATTGCTGCAGCAGCTCCGCCTCGGGAATCTGCTGTCGCCGCTTGCTCAGGGTAGTGGCCAGGTCACTCACCCCCTTCAGTTCCTGCGGCGCAATGCGTGCCATGCAGCGGCGATGCTGTTGCAGCAGGTCGTCACACTCGACGATGCCTGTCATCTGTGCGATGGCGTCACGCGTGCCCGCGCGGTCCAGGTGGCGCGGCTGTGCGATCAGTGCTTCGGTCAGAACCACGTATATGTCATGTTCGACGCGGCCGGAGGGGAAGTCTTCATTCGGATGCCTCGACTTCTCGCTGTGCCAGGCGGGTTCGCGAGTGGTCGATACCACGCGCGTGGTGCCAACGATCTCGTGGAAGGGGCCGTCGCGCAACGTCTCGATATAGGCTCTCCAGAAGCGCTGCTCGCTCTGCTCACCGCCATCGAAGACCGTAGCCTCGGACAGGTACCGAAGACGCTCGACATCGCCCACGCGGCAGCTGAAGTGCACGTCGGCAACCTGCATGCCTTCGGTCAGACTGTGCCATGCCTCGCTTCGGTAGGGCTTGCATCGGCTGTTGGCCAGAACCTGCAGCGCCCAGACAAGATGTGGCGAATCCACGCCGTCGATCGGATCGACATGGCGCTCGATGTTCCTCGTCCAGGTCGCCAGCAACTCCGCCATGGGCGGAGCATTGAAGAGATCACTGGTTGCACCGGTCCGGTCGGCCTGCTGCTTCTGGACAAGCATCTGCAGTGCGAAGTCGTTGCGTTCATGCATGGCCTGCAGATGCTGGGAAACGACGTCTTCCGGGGTTCTGTCGCGGGCAGTTGCCAAAGGCAGGTGCATGCCCAGGGCAAGCAGGCAGAGAAGAGGGCGGTGCACGGTGATTCCATCGGGACGGGGCGGGGGAGAATGCCCCCCGCCCCCAGGCCTGTCCATGCAACTCGTCCGAACCTGCGGCCGGGGTCGAGCCGGATATCGCCAATGCGGCTGCGTTCGGCCCCTGCGCCCTCACCTGCACTCGTCGGTCCACATCATCTCGGCGATCGGGCGCAGTGCCTTGCACTCCTGCGTCATCGCTTCGGCCGACTGCACCTGCGCCTTTGTTTTCAGTTCCTCGGCCATCGCGTCCACGCCGCTGATCTGGTCCGGCGCGATCTTCGCCACGCAGGCGCGGTGCTGCTGCAGCAGCAGGTCGCAGCCCGGTACGCCGGTCACCTTCGGTGCGCTGGCGGCCTGCACGTCCTGCATCCAGTCTTCGAACGGTGCCAGTGCACCGGCCACGGTGCCTACCAGATCATCGAAGTTGCCGCTGTACCAGTAGCCATTGTCCTTGGCCGGGTACAGGGTGAAGGTGCCGCTGACCGGCACGCGCGCGCCACTCTGCAGTGCCTGGGTATAGGCATCGGTGAACTGCTTGCGCGAGGCCGGGCTGGCATCGGCGGCCAGGCTGGCGGCGAACAGCGGGCGCACCTTGCCCAGGTCGGGCACCTGGCAGCTGAAGCTGATGCGCGCCAGCTTCTGGTCTTCAACGTATTCGTTGTCTTCGACCACGCTCTTGGTCGCGCGGCACTTTGAATCGCGCAGGGCCTTGGCGTACAGCGCTTCAGTGGCCGCAGCGCCGGTCTTGTCACCGGCGCTGGCCAGCACGGTCTGCCACGGTTCGGCCAGGGCCTTGGCCAGTGCGCCCGGGGTCGGGGTCACCGCGTCCTGGCCTTCAAAGGCGGGTTTCAGCGCATCGTTGAGCGTGCGGGTAGCAGCCGCGTCGTCTTCCAGCAGGGTGCGCGCGTACAGGTCGAAGGCCTGCTCGGGGGTCAGCTGGGCCGATGCGGCGCCGGCCATCAGCGGGGCGCACAGCAGGGCGCTGGCCAGCAGGGTACGGGTGAAGGTCTTCATGACGGTGTTTTCCTTTTCCAGAGGCGCGCAAGCCTAGCGCATCCAGCAGTACTTTCGATGGCGACCAGCGGTCACATGGTGGCTGCACACCGGCCAAAAAAACGGGCCCCTTGCGGGGCCCGTTCGATCGCTCGACGAGAAGCGATCGTTGGATCAGAAGCTGGCGCGCACACCAACCGAGTACTGGGTGACGTCGCGGTAGCCGGAGATCTCGCCCACCAGACCCCAGGTCCTGGTGAAGTTGATTTGGCCGCCGACCGTGCCAACCCAGGTGCCCTTGAAGTTGTTGCCGCCATCCATGTAGCCGGCCTTGGCCCAGGCTTCGGTCATGCGCGACGGCTTGCCGCGGATACCCATGGTGACGCGGCCCAGGTTGGTGTGGTCCTTGCCGTGGTAACGCACGCCGTCATAGCGCAGGGTCGATTCGGCGTTCTGACGCACCCAGGCGGCATCGGCGGTGAAGTCCACGCGATCGGACCACGGCATGTGGTAACCAATGCCCAGCTCCGGCTGGTTGAGTTCCAGCTTCAGCGAATCTTCGCCGTAATGGCGGGTCTTGCTGGTACGCGACCAGCCGCCGAACACGTAGACCTGTTCGGCCAGCGCGACCGAACCACGCAGGTAGCCGCCGTCGACCTTCGGGTCGTCCAGTGCGTTGTCGTCAACCTTGACCTGCGTCCAGCCACCTTCAACGTAGGTGTAGCTCAGGGCGTCGGCCGACGCAGTGAACGGGGCGGCGGCCAGCAGGGCGGCCACGATCAGGATCTTGCGCATGGGAATTCCTGTGAATTTCAGTCCATTGGCGGGCCTGCCCTTGCGGCTGCCCGTGGCGACATCATGTCGTCCAGGGCAGGATTTTAATGAAAGTTTTACAAATTGCGAGCGACGGCCGTCACAGCTGTGGCATCCGACCCCGTTCAGCCCGGGCTGGTACACTGGCCAGGCCGGTTCGCCGGTACACAAACGTCTTCAGGGCGGGGTGCAATTCCCCACCGGCGGTAGGTGCGCAAGCACGAGCCCGCGAGCGCCCCGGCCCACGGCCGGGGGTCAGCAGATCCGGTCCAATGCCGGAGCCGACGGTCATAGTCCGGATGAAAGAAGACGGTGCCACAGGGCGAATGCCCTGCGTGCGCCTGTTTGCCTTGCGGCGTTTTTCGCTCACATCCTGCGGAGAACGTTTCTTGTTTACTGGAATCATCGAAGGCGTCGGTCGTCTGGCCGCTCGCGAACCCATCGGCGGCGATGTCCGCTTCACCTTCAATGTCGGGAATCTGCCGTTCGACAACGTGCAGATGGGCGAGAGCATCGCCATCAACGGTGTCTGCCTCACCGTCATCGCATTCGACGCCAGCAGCTTCCAGGCCGATGCCTCCACCGAGACCCTGGGCCTGACCACGCTGGGCCAGCTCGGCGAGGGTGCGGTCATCAACCTCGAACGCGCCATGCGCCCGACCGATCGTCTCGGCGGCCATCTGGTCAGCGGCCACGTCGATGGTCTCGGCCAGGTGCTGTCCATCCACGAAGACGCGCGTGCCCAGCGCTGGCGCTTCGCCGCGCCGGCCTCGCTGCGCCGCTACATCGCCAAGAAGGGCTCGATCTGCGTGGATGGGGTCAGCCTGACCGTCAACGAAGTGGACGATGAAGGCTTCGAAGTCGCCCTCATCCCGCACACCGTGGCCAACACCGCGTTCTCCGCCGCTGGCGTGGGCAGCGCGGTCAATCTTGAAATCGATCTGGTCGCCCGCTATGTCGAGCGCCTGATCAGCGTGCCGGCCAACAGTCAGCACCCGCAAGGAGATGCAGCATGAATTTCGCCCCTATTCCGGAAATCCTGGAAGACATCCGCCTGGGCCGCATGGTGGTCATCGTCGATGACGAGGACCGCGAGAACGAAGGCGACCTGATCATGGCCGCCGAGCTGGTCAAGGCCAGCGACATCAACTTCATGGTCACCCACGGGCGTGGCCTGGTGTGCCTGCCGCTGAACCGTACCCGCGCCGCCGATCTGGGCCTGGCGCCGATGGTGCAGGCCAATACCGCGCAGTTCCAGACCAACTTCACGGTCAGCATCGAGGCCGCCGAGGGCGTCACCACCGGCATTTCGGCACACGACCGCGCCCATACCATCCGTACCGCGGTGAAGCCCAACGCCAAGCCGTCGGACCTGCACCAGCCGGGCCACATCTTCCCGCTGATTGCCCAGCCGGGCGGCGTGTTGACCCGCGCCGGCCACACCGAAGCCGCCGTGGACATGGCCATGCTGGCCGGGCTGGAACCGGCCGGCGTGCTGGTGGAGATCCTGAACCCGGATGGCAGCATGGCGCGCCGCCCGGAGCTGGAAGTGTTCGCCCGCGAGCACGGCCTGAAGATGGGCTCCATCGCCGACCTGATCGCCTACCGCCTGGCCACCGAAAAGACCGTCGAGCGCGTGGATGAGCGCGAGATCGACACCGAGTTCGGCCCGTTCAAGCTGATGACCTACCGCGACCGCATCGCCCACGACCTGCATTTCGCGCTGGTTCGTGGCACGCCGGATGCGGAAACACCGACCCTGGTGCGTGTGCAGGTGGAAAACCCGCTGGCCGACCTGCTGCACTGGCGCCGTGACGACTTCGGCGTGGCTGCCACCGATGCCCTGCGCGCGATTGATGCCGAAGGCGCCGGCGTGATGGTGGTGCTGCAGGCCCCGCGCGACGGTGAAGCCCTGCTGGCCCGCCTGCGCCAGCAGCCGGCGCCGGTGGTACCGGGCAAGGACAAGGACGTGAGCCAGTGGCGCCGCAACGGTGCCGGCGCGCAGATCCTGTCCGACCTGGGCCTGGGCAAGCTGCGCGTGCTGGGCACCCCGCGCCGCCAGATCGGCCTGGCCGGGTACGGCCTGGAAGTGGTGGAGACGGTCACCCTGTAATGGGAATTGCCGGCCAGCGGCCGGCACTACCGGTGGGTGCCGACCCCATGCCACCGGTGGGTGCCGACCCCATGCCACCGGTGGGTGCCGACCGTTGGTCGGCACGCCCTTGCGCCCCCGCCAGCCACGGCCGGGGCCCATCCACGCTAGAATTACCTCCTTATCGAATCCCCCAAGCCGCATATGAGCCACTACGAAGGCGATCTTCGCACTCCCGAATCGGCGCGCTTCGCCATCCTGGCCAGCCGCTGGAACGCCCGCATCACCGATACGCTGGTCGCCGGCGCCCGCCAGAGCCTGGCCGGCAACGGCATCGCCGAAGCCAACATCGACGTGATCCGCGTGCCGGGTGCCTGGGAGCTGCCGCTGGTGGCCGCGCGCCTGGCCGCCGCCCATGAACACGCCGCCATCCTCACCCTGGGCTGCGTGATCCGTGGCGACACCCGCCACTACGAACACGTGGCCGACCGCTGCGCCGAAGGCCTGATGCGCGTGCAGCTGGACTTCGGCGTGCCGGTGCTGAACGGCGTGCTGGCGGTGGAACGCGTTGAAGACGCCGAGGCCCGCGCAGGCGGCAGCCACGGCAACAAGGGCGAGGAAGTCGCACTCGCCGCATTGGAAATGGTCAACCTTCTGGAGCAGCTGCCATGAACAAGAACACCCAGGGCAAGCCCTCCGGTAAACCCGTCCGCCGCGATGGCGTCGACCCGGTGCTGCGCTCGCGCGCACGCCGTCGCGCCGTGCAGGCCATCTACGCCTGGCAGATCTCTGGCGGCAACGCCCAGTCGCTGATCGCCCAGTTCGCCCACGAGCAGGCCCGTGAAATCGCCGACCTGGCGTATTTCGAGGCGCTGCTGCACGGTGTGCTCGACAACCGTCGTGATATTGACGAAGCCCTCGGCCCGTACCTGGACCGTGGCATCGAGGAAGTGGACGCGATCGAGCGCGCGGTGCTGCGCCTGGCCGGCTACGAGCTGCGTTATCGCCTGGACGTGCCGTACCGCGTGGTGATCAACGAAGCCATCGAATCGGCCAAGCGCTTTGGTTCCGAACATGGCCACACCTACGTCAACGGCGTGCTGGATCGTGCCGCCGTGGAATGGCGCAAGGTCGAATCGGGTCACTGACCCGCTGCGTCCCGCATCGTTCATTGAACGGCGCGGGAATCTGCTTCGGTAGAGTCGACTGTCAGTCGACTGCCTTTCGATCAGCAGTCGTAGTGTCGGACCGGAGAGCAGTCGACTGACAGTCGACTCTACCCCCCCCAGCCGGTTCACCTGGTCGGCATCCGCGCCCGCCGCCCATCCATGCAACCCGCCGGAACGCCCCATGTCCCTGGCCGAATTCGCCCTCATAGACCGTATCCGCGCCCGCACCCTCGAGCGCGACGACATCCTGCTCGGCATCGGCGATGACGCTGCGCTGCTGCAGCCGCGGGCCAACGAACAGCTGGTGGTCACCGCCGACACGCTCAACAGCGGTGTGCATTTCCCGGTGGAAACCCGGGCCTTCGACATTGGCTGGAAGACCTTGGCGGTCAACCTGTCGGACCTCGCCGCGATGGGCGCGCGCCCGGCGTGGTGCACGCTGGCGCTGTCCCTGCCGGAAGCCTCTGAAGACTGGATCGAGGCCTTCGCCGATGGCTTCTTCGCCCTCGCCGACCAGCATGACATTGCACTGATTGGTGGCGATACCACGCGTGGCCCGCTGTCGCTGTCGGTTACTGCGATGGGACAGGTCGGCCGTGGCCAGGCATTGCGCCGCGACCGCGCGCAGGTGGGCGACGACATCTGGGTCAGTGGCACGCTGGGCGATGCCGCCGGTGCGCTGCGCCTGTGGCAGCAGGGCGCGCTGAACCTGGCCACCGCCACGTTGCTGGCCGACTACGAGAGCCTGCGTCTGCGCCTGCTGCGGCCGACGCCGCGCGTCACCCTCGGCCTGCGCCTGCGTGCGTTCGCGCATGCGGCGGTGGACGTGTCAGACGGCCTGCTGGCCGACCTGGGCCACATCGCCGCACGCAGCAACGTGGCCGCGCATGTGGATGCCGATTCGCTGCCGATCTCGCACGCGCTGCGTGAGCTGCTCGGCCGCGACGATGCACGCGACTGCGCACTGCGCGGTGGCGACGACTACGAACTGTGCTTCACCGCCGCCGCCGACCAGCGCGACGCACTGCACTACCTGGCCGAATCGCTGGACGTGCCGCTCACCCGCTTCGGCCGCATCGCCGAAGGGCAGGGCGTGCACGTGGACGGCGAAGCCGCCGACGGCGGATACCAGCACTTCGCGTAGCCGCAGCGCTCCTGCGCTGGTGGGTGCCAACCTTCGGGGTGGGGTCAGATTGATGTTGCTCTGGTAGGTGCCAACCTTGGTTGGCACGAATGTGTCGGGCGCCCATGCCAATGCCGTGTCGACCAAGGTCGACACCTACCGAGGTCGAGTGCATCGGCATCGCTCAGTGCTACGTCGCGTGCAACTGCAGATCCACATACTCTGCCAGCCCACGGCAGGCCAGCAACAGCCCTTCGCGCGCGCCGTCATCCATGTGCTGGTCGATATCCCCGTCCACGCGGGCGCGTTCGGTGGCGTGCAGCAGTTCCAGCAGGAAACTGAGCCCGGCATTGGCGCGGTCGATGCGCGCCAACGCCACGCGCTGCCCGGGTGTACGGTTGCCGCCGGGCCCACGCTCGGCTCATCGCGATCTGCACGAAGAGCAGCCGAGCATGGCTTGGCTCCGCTGTCGCTCACAGGCTGGATCGAACCTAAACACCTACTTGCTCTGTCGCGATCGTCCATTGAATGACTGCGGCAGCGGTGGTGATGCTGTCGGACCGTTTTCCGCTCGTTGCTTGCATGTCCCCTTCCGAACGTTCGCACAACGCTGCCATCGACGGCCTGCGTGCACTGGCGGTGCTGGCCGTCGTCGTCTTCCACACCAACGCCACGTGGCTGCCCGGGGGGTTCACCGGCGTGGACCTGTTCTTCGTGGTGTCCGGCTTCGTGATCAGCCAGTCGCTGGCCTCCCGCACGCATGCGTCGCTGGGCGCGATGCTGCTCGACTTCTACCGGCGCCGCGTTCTGCGCCTGTTGCCGGCGCTGCTGGCGATGTTGATGGCCACCTTCGTGCTGTCGGCACTGTTCATTCCCCGCGCGTGGCGCAATGAGCAGTTCGATCAGACCGGCTGGGCTGCGCTGGTCGGCCTCAGCAACATCGTGCTGGCTGGCCAGCAGGACGACTACTTCTCGCCCGGTGCTGAACTCAATCCGTTCCTGCATACGTGGACGCTGGGCGTGGAAGAGCAGTTCTACCTGGTCTTCCCGCTGTTGTTCTTCGTGTGGCTGCGCGGGCGTGAGCGCTGGCCGTGGTCGCGATGGTTGTTGCCGGTGCTCACCCTGCTGTCGCTGGCGTGGGCAGGCTGGCAGGCGCAGACGGCACCGGCGGCAGCGTTCTACCTGCTGCCAGCACGGTTCTGGGAGCTGGCTGCGGGCGCGCTGCTGTACCAGTGGATGCATAAACGTACGCCACGCCAGGACAGCGACGCGGCTGCCGTGGCGGGCTTGGCGCTGCTGGCCGCGGGTGTGGTGATCGCCCCGCAGTTGGCGATGCCGGTGCCGGGCGTGCTGGCCACCGTGGCCGGTACCCTGCTGCTGTTGGCGGGCGTGTCGACAGCGGGGACATCGCGCATCGCCCGTGCGCTGGGCTGCGCACCGCTGGCCTACTTGGGCCGGTTGTCCTATTCGCTGTACCTGTGGCATTGGCCACTGCTGGTGCTGCTGCGCTGGACGTATGGCCTGCATGGCGTCGCGCTGTGGCTGTATCCAGTGCTGCTGCTGGCGGTCTCCGCCGTGTCGTATCACTTCATCGAGCGTCCACTGCGGAATGCGGCACCACTGCTGCGCCTGGCGCCGGCCAAGGTGCTGGCGATGGCGCTGCCGCTGGTGGCGCTCTGTGGTGCGGGTGCCTGGGCCGCCGTGGAGTACCACGAGCAGGTCTCGCTGAGCGTCACCCGCGACGGTTATGCATGGCAGGCGCGCCGCTACCCGGCCTGGCGACCGCTGGAGCCGGTGAGTGCGCCAGCGCTTGAAGGGCGGCGCCTGTTCGTGGTGGGCGACTCGCATGCAGCGGCGTATCGCACCATGACCAGCATGGTCGCGCGCCAGACCGGCATGGAGGTGCGCCAGCAGGATCGCGGTGGTTGCAGCTTCGTCAACCTGCTGCGGGCCAGCCCGGCCGACTGCCAGGACTTCGTTGAGGACGCGCTGTCGACCATCGAGCGCGAGGCACGTCCTGGTGAGATCGTGCTGCTTGCGGCATTGCGCATGCCGGAGCTGCGCGGATTCGACTGGCAACAGCAGGATGCGCAGCAGGTCTATCGTCAATTGCTTGCCGAGCGTACCCCGACCGATGCGCAGGCCGCGCGCGATGAGGCTGATCATGTTCTTGGGCGTTTGCAGACGCTGGGCGTACACGTGGTGATCGACGCACCGCTGCCGCTGTTCAAGACCGGTGCGTACCGCTGTTCGGACTGGTTCAATCGCCGCAATCCGGCTTGTGTCGGCGGTCTGAGCATGCCGCGTGCGGATCTGGAAATGCTGCGCGTGCCGCAGATGGCACTGCTGGCGGACCTGGCCGCACGTTACCCGTCACTGACCGTGTGGGATCCGCTGCCGTTGCTGTGCGGGCCAGACACCTGTTCGGCGGTGGAAGACGGTGAACCCCTGTTCTTCGACAATGACCATCTGAGCGGGCACGGCAATCGCGTGCTGTTGCCCAGCTTCCGCCAGACCCTCATCGACAGCGTAGGCAGCGCGCCCCGGTAGCGCCGGGCATGCCCGGCGGCGTTCACACCGGCGGCAGCACCTTGCCCGGGTTGAGAATGCCGTCCGGGTCCAGCGCGGCCTTGATCGCGCGCATCGTCGCCAGCGTTTCCGGAGTAAAGGCCTGCGCCATGAAATCGCGCTTGGCCAGGCCAATGCCGTGTTCGCCCGACAGCGTGCCACCCAGTGCCAGCGTCAGCGCGAAGATCTTTGGTAGCGCGGCATGAGCGCGTGCGTTTTCGTCGGCATCGTCCGGGTGATACAGGATGTTGACGTGCAGGTTGCCGTTGCCGGCATGGCCGAAGGTGACGATGGTCAGCGTGTAGTCGCGCGCCAAGGCCTGCACGCCCGCCACCAGCTCCGGAATGCGCGACACCGGGACCACCACGTCTTCATTGATCTTGCCCGGCGCAACGCTGCGCAGCGCAGGCGACAACGCCTTGCGTGCGGCCCACAGCTGGTCGCGCGCGCGTCCTTCCATCGCCACATCCAGTTCGATCATGCCGTCGCCTTCAGCGGCGCTGGCCAGGGCCTGCAGCAGATAGGGCAGGGTGTCGTGGTCACCATCGGCCTCGACCAGCAGCATCGCACCGGCCTCCGGTACCTCGGCACCATTGAGGCGCAGCAGCTCCAGGCTGCGCGCGTCCATGAATTCCAGGCGGGTGGGTACCACCGGCTGCGACATCAACCGCGATACGGCGGCCGCGGCGGCATCGGCGTCGCGGTACAGCACGCGCAGGCCGGCCTGGCTGACCGGCAACGGGGTCAGTTTCAGCGTGGCTTCCACGATCAATGCCAGCGTGCCTTCGCTGCCCACCAGCAGATGGGTCAGATCGTAGCCAGTGGCGTCCTTGGTGTAGGCGCCGCCGCAGCGGATCACATCGCCGGTGCCGGTCACTGCCACCAGGCCCAGCACGTTGTCGCGGCTGGTGCCGTACTTCACCGCGCGCGGGCCGCCCGCATTGCAGGCCAGGTTGCCACCGACGCTGCAGATCTCGGCGCTGGAAGGATCCGGCGCCCAGAACAGGCCATGCGGGGCCAGTGCCTGCTGCAGGGCGCCATTGAGCACGCCCGGTTGCACCACCGCGCAGCGATCGCCGGCGCGGATCTCGACGATGCGGTCCATGCGGGTGAACGACAGCACGATGCTGCCGGGCAGCGGCACGGCCGCGCCGGTGGTGCCGGTGCCGGCGCCACGTGCGACCAGCGCTACGTGATGGGCCCGGCATGCGCGCACCAGTGCCTGCACCTGTTCGATGCTGGCAGGCTGCGCGACGGCGGCGGGGCGTTGATGACGCCACGAGTTGTCCTGCGCGTTGGCCTCCAGCGCGCTGTCATCCATGCGCCAGCCCTCCGCGCCCAGCAGGGCGGACAGTTCGGCAACCAGGGCAGCAGGCAGGGCAGGACTCATGACGGATCTCGTGGAGCAGCAGGAGCGGGTTGGATCAGTTTCCAGGCAACAACGGCGCCAGCCAGTGGCAGCCACACCCAGCGCAGTTCCGACAGCAGGGTGGCCAGGCCGCGCGCGCTGAAGAACTGTGGGGCGAACGGTGAAACGCGGATCGGTCGCCACGGGGCGAAGAAGCGCTGTTCGCTCCACGGCCAGGCCAGGGCAACGCCAAGGCCGCCGGAGGTCATGGCGTCGAGCAGGGGATGGCTGGCCGCGCAGATGAAGACGAACACGGTGGCTTGCATGGTCGATGCCACCGTTGGCCGCGCCTTGGTAGGTGCCAACCTGGGTTGGCACAATGCAGACCACAACGCCGCCAATGCGGCCAACACCCCGGCAAACAACAACGAATGGCTGGCACCGCGATGGCCGAACGCATCGGCATAGGGAATATGCAGGGCAAAGGCCAGTACATCGGCATCGGGCAGCATCGCGGCGACCACACCGGCGGCCAGCAGCCATGCCGGAATGCGGCCACGATCCGCGGCGCACCACAGCGCCAGAGGCACAGCGGCATGGGTGATGATCGAAGGCATCAGTCACGCACCATGGTCGTGCCGGCCAGGCTGCGCTCTGGTAGCTGCCAACCTTGGTTGGCACAGAAGCGCCGACCAAGGTCGGCCTCTACCAAAGCAAACGGTAGCCATCAGCAATCATCCAACCGGAACGCATCGCGCAGCCACTGCAACTGCGGCGGCTCGCCCGTAGCTTCCACCACATCAAAGCGGCACGGCGCATCGGCCAGCGCGGGATGGTCCTGCAGGTACAACAATGCGGCATGTGCCAGGCGCCGACACTTGCGCACATCCACCGAGGCCGCGCCGCCACCGAAATCAGATCGCGCGCGGTAGCGCACCTCCACGAACACCACGGTGCCGGCGTCGTCCATCACCAGGTCCAGCTCACCGCCACGATAACGCACGTTGCGCGCACGCGGCTGCAGTCCGGCCCGTTGCAGATGCTGCTCGGCGGCGGCTTCCACCGCCGAGCCCCGTTGGCTGCGCTCAGCGACCACCGACGATCGGCATCGGCCGGCCGCCATTGAAGGTGGACCAGGCCGGCTGGCGCAGGATGTTGCCGTTGCTGTCCAGGAACAGGGTGCCGGTGGCACCGTCCAGGCCACCTTCGTTGGACAGCTTGTCCAGGTAGGCGGTGATCTTCCAGGCATCGGCGCCGAAGGCGAACAGGCGGCCGGCCGCACCGCGTGCGCTGGGCAGGGTGCTGGCGACCTGGCTGGCCGACGGCAGGCCCGACACGCTGCGCACGTTCCAGGCTTCGTTCGGGTAGACGATGCCGTCCAGCGCCACGTCTTCTTCCATCTTGCCGCTGCCGACGGTCAGCTGCGAGGTGCCGACGCGGGTGGCGCCACCGGCACCGGCCAGCGCCAGCTGCGGCGCCAGCAGGCGAGCCTGCGGGGCGCGCACGGCGAGGAACACGGCATCGACCTGGCCGGCATTGCGCACCTGCGCACCGACATCGCCAACCGCATCGCTGACGCCGACCGTGGCCACCACCTGGCCGCCGCGCTGGGCGAAGCGCTGGGCGAAGGCGGCGGCGGCACGGCGACCGGTATCGTCGGCGCTGTTGATCACCAGCGCCTTGCCGCGCTCGCGGCCACGCAGGTATTCGGCGGCGACGATGCCGTCGTCTTCCGGCGCCAGCGAGAAACCGGCGCTGCCGGCCGGCGGCGCGTCCTTGCCACGGTTCAGTGCCAGCACCGGCACCTGCAGCTGCTGGCGGCCGTACACCGCGTCCACTTCGTCGCGGCCCAGCGGACCGACCACGAAGTCGGCACCGGAGGCGACGGCCTTGTCATATGCGGCCAGCGCACCGGCCGGGGTACCGGCGGTGTCGATGAAGTTGATGTCCGGGCGGCGGCGGGTCTCGCCGTAGTAGGCGGCGAGCAGGCCATCGCGCACCGGCTGCGCGGCGGTGGCCAGGCGGCCGCTGAGCGGCAGCAGCACGGCCAGCTTGGCCGGCGGGCGGTAACCGTCGCTCATCGCCGGCGGGCGCTTGCTGGTATCGAACTGGGCGGCGCCGTCGCGGTCGAACGGGCGCGGCAGCGGCAGGCCGCGTGCGATCAGCGCACGGCCAGCGAAGTTGTACAGCGGGTCGTTGGCCGGCAGGGCGGCGGCACGGCTGCGCAGGGTAGCGTCGTCGAGCGTGCCGAGCAGGCCGGCAATGGCGGCCTGGTTTTCGCTGCGGGCGCTGCCGGTCAGGCTGGCGTGCGCGCGGGCGCGCTCGGCGGCGGCGCCGAAGCTGTCGCCGGTGCCTTGCAGGGCATTCGCGCGTGCCACGTACCAGCGCGTGCGCAGGGCCGGCAGTACGTTGTCGCCGCTGTCCTTCAGCAGTGCCAGCGCCTGCGCCGGCTGCTTGTCGGCCAGTGCCAGCTCGGCGCCGGTCAGCTGGTAGCGCTGCAGGCTGGCGCCGGTCAGCTGGCGGGCGGTGAGCTGGCCCAGCAGGCTGCGCGCGCGAGCGCTGTCGCCGGCCAGGTGCCAGGCCCAGGCGGCATCGGCTAGGGCGTTGCTGCGGGCGCCACCTTTCAGGGTTGCGGCCAGCGCTTCCAATTGCAGGGCGGCGTCGCGCGGTTTGCCCTGTTCGATCAGCGCCAGCGCCTGGCTCTGGGCCGGCGATTCGGGCGCGCTGGTCAGGCTGGTGGTGGCACAGCCGGCCAGCAGCATCAGCGACAACGACAGGGCGGAGATCCGTGCGGCGGGCTTGTTCATGATCGGGTCCATGCGATGAGGGCAGCGGCCTTGGCCGGGTACACGCTACGATTCTACCCTTGCCCCGTGAGTACCGCTGAAATGAGTGTGCCAACCCTGTACGTCGTCGCCACCCCGATCGGCAACCTGGCCGATCTGAGCCCGCGCGCGCAGGAGGTGCTGCGCTCGGTGGCGGCCATCTGTGCCGAAGACACCCGCCGCAGCGGCCAGCTGCTGTCCCATTTCGGCATCCAGCAACCGCTGGTGGCCCTGCACGAGCACAATGAGGAAGCGCTGTCGCAGCGCTTGGTCTCGCGCCTGCAGGCGGGCGAATCGCTGGCGATGGTCAGCGATGCCGGTACCCCGCTGGTCAGCGATCCCGGCTTCCGCCTGGTGCGTGCCGCGCGTGCGGCGGGCATCAAGGTCAGCCCGATTCCCGGCGCCTGTGCCGCCATCGCCGCGCTGAGCGTGGCGGGCCTGCCCAGTGACCGCTTCAGCTTCGAGGGTTTCCTGCCGGCCAAGGCCAGCGGCCGCCGCGACCGCCTGCAGGCGCTGGCCGGTGAAGTACGCACGATGGTGTTCTACGAATCCTCGCATCGCATCGCCGAGTCGCTGGCGGACATGGCGGCGATCTTCGGCGGCGAACGCCCTGCGGTACTGGCGCGTGAGCTGACCAAGCTGTTCGAGACCGTGCTCGATGGGGATCTGGCCGGACTGCTGGCCAAGGTGGAAGCTGACGAAAACCAGCGCAAGGGCGAGTTCGTGGTGATGGTGCAGGGCGCTGGCGACGATGAAGAAGCGCAGCTGGCGCATGGCCGCCGCGTCTATGCCAAGCTGAGCGAGCATCTGCCGCCGTCGACCGCGGCGAAGCTGGCGGCGGAGTTGACCGGTGCACCGCGCAAGGCGTTGTACGGCAGTTGATGGATCGTGCGGACCAAGGTCCGCACCCACCAAAGCGGAATCCGCACCCACCCAGAGCAGCGGAATCAGTAGATCCACGCCATGCGTGGATGGATGGGCCGCGCCAGGGGCTGCACCTACCCGGGCGGAACCGATGGCGCCAGGCCCTGCGACGTCAGGACTGTACGGTTGTGTCGAGGGTGTCCAGATAGTCGGCAATCTCGGCAATCACCGAAGAGAGATCCGGCGCGATCAGGCGATTCCTGCGCAGGAAGGCGCGCCACTGGGTCTGCTTCTGGGTATCTGCGGCGAACGACTGAGTCAGTCCGTAGGGCAAGGGGGGCGGCGCCGGGGTCCTTCGCCGATCAAACGTCGCGCCAATGGCCGCAACAAGGTGTGGACGATCCATGGCGTCTTCGCGGACCAGTGCCAGCAAGTCGAAGAAGTCCTTCATCCTGCTGTTTGCGATGCCCAGTGCCGCAATGGCCTCCAGCTTTTCGGCAAACACGGTCTCGCGCGGATAGACGTGCAGGCAGGGGAGAGGAAAGCCATCCAGCATCACCGGGTAGGCGATTTCCGGCGGTGGGGGAGTCACCGCATCGCCAAACCCCACGTCCCACTGTACGTGGCAGCGCGAGCGGCCAAGATGTGCGGTCAGGCGGATTCGCAACCCCTCATACTCCGCTTCTTCGCGGGTGGCCTCGATGGCGATGCTGCCCGGGTCGAAGCATAGGCCGTCGTCGTCCGGTATTGCACAGAGCGACCGTGCGATGTGCAGCAGATGGTCGGGATCTGCAGAGCCGAATCGCAGAAAATCGGCATCCCGCGTGGGACGGTGGGGGGCGTCGAACCACACTGCAAACAACATGGCGCCCTTCAGCAGGAACTGGTCGCGGTATCGGGAAGCGGAGAGTCGGTAGAGCAGGCGCTCAACGGCGAACCGGTCCAGCACGAACTGAAAGTCCTCGCCTCGGCTGCGAGCGAGATCGAGCAGCCGTTGCCGGATGGAAGCAACGCGCTGGGGGAGTGGTGGAGAGTGGGTCACGCCAGGGCATCGAGGTACGGTCTCATCAGTCTGGCAACGCGGCAGATCCGCGCATACTCCATCAGCGCATCCGGCGTGGTCGCACGGCTGTGAAGCGCGTCACGCAGGGCTTCAATTGCGACATCAAGTCCTACGAGATTGCGGAACTTGAAGCAATCGACGACGGTTTTGGCTACATTGCTGACGTATATGAGACGTTTGCCTACGCGACGCTCTTCCAGCCCCGCGTTGAGGGTCTTTGCCGACATGCGGACCACTCGGAGGGGCGGCCAATCGATCCGCGGAACGCGGTCGCTGTTGCCGATGGAGACCCAGCGTTCGAATGGCGCCTGGGTGGTCAGGCCATGCAGGCGCAGGGCACTCAACAGGCACAGACGGGGGTGCGGCAGGCGTTCGGCAATGATCCGCAGTCCATCATCGGTGTCGTCACTGTTTCTTTCCGCCAACGCGTAGACGCCACGAGACAGCCGGATCAGCGCACCGGCCTCGACCAGTCGGGTCAGCTGGGCGCGGGCGATCCCGGCGGTCACCAGCTCGCGGGCGCGCAGGGTGCCTGCGCGTCGCAACAGCTTTCGTGCGTTGGCCTCGGCGTTTCCCATGACGGCATTGTTCCATAACGTCGGGTGTTTTTAATATCAACCGACAAAAAGGAACATTGTCGGCTACGAAGCGTGAATGGTGCGGACCAAGGTCCGCACCCACCAGAGCGGAATCCGCATCCACCGGAGCGGTATGAGTTTCGCCGGGCCCTGTCCGGCGAATCGGTAGATCCACGTCATGCGTGGATGGATGAACCGGATGCCGCGATCAGCACGGCAGGAAGGGCGTGCGTAGGCTAGAATGTGCGCTGGCGGAGCCGGCCAGACAGTCGCGTCATCCCTTCGGGGGTGCCGAGGAAAGTCCGGGCTCCATAGGGCAAGGTGCCAGGTAACGCCTGGGCGGCGCAAGCCGACGGAAAGTGCAACAGAAAGACACCGCCTACGTCTTCTTCGGAAGGCCGGTAAGGGTGAAATGGTGCGGTAAGAGCGCACCGCGAGTCTGGCAACAGACCGGCACGGCAAACCCCACCTGGAGCAAGACCAAATAGGGATCCTTTGGCGCGGCCCGCGTTGGATCCGGGTAGGTTGCTTGAGCGTTGCGGTGACGTAACGCCTAGAGGAATGACTGTCCACGACAGAACCCGGCTTATCGGCCGGCTCCGCCTCTTTCTTCTGTCTTCTACATGCGTGTTTCCATATGCGTGAACCGCGCATCGGTAGTGCCGGCCGCTGGCCGGCAGCTTCACGCTGCCAGCAGCGGCGGACAGAATACCGGCCAGCGGCCGGCACTACCTCGACGTCGCGCGGTCCTCAACCCGGCGTACGGTATTGCCCGGCGGAGATGAACTGCTCGAACCGTTCACACCACACCACCACGGTGGTGTAGTCGTCCACGTCCACGTTCGCAGGCACCTCCACCAGGAAGCGGTTGAAGGTCTTCACCTCGCCGATGCGCTGGGCCTGCGCCTTGATCTTCAGGAAATCGGCCTTGTTGTCGACAAAGTCGCGGACCAGGTAGACCTTGTAGTCCGGCCCCGGCCCCATCTTGCCTTCGAAGGCCACCTGGCGCGCGCTGACGCTGACCTTGCCTTCGGCCCAGTGCACCGCGTCGCTGCCCTTGAGGTCACGGCGGAACGTGGTGTGATGAGTGGCGTCGCTCATGGCAGCCTGCACCTGTGCCACCGGCGGATCATCAGGAGCGATCAGGATCGGGAGGAAGTACACGCCCAGGCCGAAGCCGAGGCCGAGGGTGAGCAGGTGGGTGGCGAGCAGGATGAGGGTACGGCGCATGGGGCCTCCATGTGGATGTGGATCGCGCGGCATGGCGCCGGGCATGACCACCTTGGGAGGTTGCGGGCGGCATTTATAGACACAGTGCGAGACGCAAAAAGGGCACAGTGGGACGACCGCAGCGGCGCAGGCCCTGTGGCGCGGGCGAGAAGCCGCTGCGCCGGGAAGCTGAATGACGCCGTTGGCAGTCCTGGAGCGGGTAGTGCCGGCCGCTGGCCGGCAGCTGCGTGGCCTGCCCGAAGATCCGGAGGTTGCCGGCCAGCGGCCGGCACTACCCTGCTGGAAAGAGATGCCGGCCGGCGGCCGGCACGAGCCGGTCAGAAAATGACGTGACTCTGCCCGTTGGCTGCACCCTGCGGGCCGAAGCGGCGCTCGTGGATCTCGCCGTGGCCACCGGCGTCGATCAGCAGCACGGTGCTGGCGCGGGTGCCGTAATCGTCGCCGCGGATGAAGGCCGGGCTCAGCCAGCGCTCGCGTTCCAGGCCGATGCCGGTGTCGGGCAGGTCGCTGTCGGCGGGGCGATGTTCGTCGGCCAGCGCGGCCCAGAGCGGGGCCAGGTCCTCATCGCCGGCCTGCAGCCACGCAGACAGCGCGTCCATCAGCCGTCGGGTCTTCGGCCAGGGCGCGTCTAGCGCGCCGTTGGACATGCCATGCACGCCCGGGCCCAGGCTCTGGCGCTCGGCGGGGTGGTTGCCCAGGTACTCGAGGCTGTCGCCATCGGCCAGCAGCAGGTTGAAGGGCGCATACGCGCCCGCCACGGTGGCCAGCCGGTCGATATGCACGGCGGCGGGGTCGCGGCCGCGCAGGAAGTCGGCCACCAGTGCCCCCCGGGACGGGCCGGTCTGTGCGGCCAGCGGATCACGGACATTGGTGACCACGGCCATGCGGCCGCCGGCGCCGACGCCGGCCCAGCCACCGCCGGAGCGCAGGTCACGCCCTCCGATGACGGAGGTCTCATCCTGCCAGGGGGCCAGCGCCGCGGTCGGGCGGGCGTGGAACTCATCACGGTTGCCGGTCATCACCAGCCGCCAGCGCGGGTGGTGCATCCAGCCAAGAGCGAGCAGGCACATGGCCTCATTGTGCATCGTTTGCGCAGTCCGGCGGCGTTTCCGGCCGGTTTCGGATGAATGCGCGGGCGATGTTTCACGCCTTGTCCATAGCCCTGAACTTCCGTTCAATCTCAAAAATTGAGACGGATCAGCAACTTGTGGATAAGCCTTGAACAATTCTCTAAAGGTTGTTGCAAGCCATTGATGCGGCTGGCGATTTCCCCGCTGAAAAGTTGTTGACAACCCTTCGCCCGCTGCTAAGGTGGGCATCAGAGGGAAATCCGGGTGTTTTGTGGGTTTTCGTGGTTCAATGTTTCACCGGGCGAAGGATAGGTGCACGCGTCGTGTTCCAGGGCGAGACGGCCATCACAGTTGACGATAAAGGGCGCATGGCGGTTCCCACCGCTTACCGCGACCTCGTCGCGCGCGCCAGCAACAACCGTCTCGTGCTGACCTACAACCCGTTCGAAGCCGGCTGCCTGTGGCTGTATGCAGAGTCGGAATGGGAGCGGGTCCGCGACGACGTCATGTCCAAGCCCAACACCCAGCGCGTCGTGCGCCTGTTGCAGCAGAAGCTGGTCGGCTCGGCCGCCCATCTGGAACTGGACGGCAACGGTCGCATCAGCATCCCCGCCAGCCACCGCGGTGCGGTGGGCATTGAGAAGAAGGCGGTATTGCTCGGTATGGGCGACAAGTTCGAATTGTGGAGCGAGCAGGCGCATCGGGCCCTGATCCAGCAGACGTTGTCTGACGAGGATCTGGGTGATGGGTTGCTCGACCTGAAGTTGTGAGCCGGGGTGCCCGGATGCGCCCAGAAGCGCAGACCGGTCACCTTCCGGTGTCGCAGTCGCCGGCGGTGCACCTGCCGGTCCTGTACACCCAGGTCCTTGAAGGCCTGAGGGTGATCGAAAACGGACGTTATCTGGATGGCACGTTCGGTCGTGGCGGTCATGCACGTGGCGTGCTCACCCAGCTCGGTCCCGAGGGGCGCCTGCTGGTCATGGACAAGGATCCGGAAGCCATCGCCGTTGCCGAGCGCGATTTCGCGCCGGACCCGCGCGTGTCCATCTTCCGTGGCAGCTTCGCCCAGCTGCTGCAGTGGGATGCGACGGCCGAAGGCCTGGACGGCGTGCTGTTCGACCTGGGCGTGTCGTCGCCGCAGCTGGACGTGGCCGAACGTGGCTTCAGCTTCGGCAAGGACGGCCCGCTGGACATGCGCATGGACCCGGACAGCGGTGAAAGCGCCGCGCAGTGGATCAACCGCGTGGAAGAGCGCGAAATTGCCGACGTGCTGTGGACCTATGGCGAAGAACGCCAGAGCCGCCGCATCGCCCGTGCCATCGTGGCCCGCCGTGAGAAGCAGCCCTTCTCCCGCACCGCCGAACTGGCCGAGCTGATCGCCTCGGTGATGCCGCGTGGGAAAGACAAGATCCACCCGGCCACGCGCAGCTTCCAGGCCATCCGCATCCACATCAACCGCGAGCTGGCCGATCTGGAAGCCGGACTCGATGCGGCGGTGGAACGGCTCAAGCCCGGTGGCCGGCTGGCGGTGATCAGCTTCCATTCGCTGGAAGACCGCATCGTCAAGCAGTATATGAACCGCCTGGCCAAGGCGCCGCCGGCCAACCGCCGCCTGCCTGAGGCGGTGGCGTTCGTGCCGACGCTGGACCTGATCGGCGGTGCCATCAAGGCGACCGACGAGGAACTGGCCGCCAACCCGCGTGCGCGCAGCGCCGTGCTGCGCGTGGCGCAGAAGCGGGAGGCCGACGCATGAGCCGGCTGCTGCTGATCATCCTGCTGGCGTCCACCGTGGCCTCGGCGATCGGCGTCGTGTTCGTGCGTCACCGTCATCGGCAGACGTTCATCGAACTGTCGCGCGCCGAGCGCAAGCGCGATGACATCAACCTGGAATTCGGCCGACTGCAGCTGGAGCAGGCGACCCTGGCCGAGGCCAACCGTGTCGATCGCATCGCCCGCGAGAAGCTCGGCATGAAGTTCCCCGAGGCCGCCGACATCGTGGTGGTGCGGCCATGAGCAAGGCCGGCCGCAACCGCCCGCGCAATGCCTTCAACCTGCGCCAGCGCCTGCGCTGGGTCGCGCTCGCGCTCGGCCTGTGCTCGGTGTCGCTGGTCGGCCGCGCGGCCTACGTGCAGATCATCAACAGCGACTTCTACCAGCGCCAGGGCGAGGCCCGTTACCTGCGCGAGCTGCCGATCAAGACCTCGCGCGGCATGATCACCGACCGCAACGGCGAGCCGCTGGCGGTATCCACGCCGGTCGCCTCGATCTGGGTCAATCCGCAGGACCTGCTGCGTTCGCCCGAGCGCATCCCGGAGCTGGCCCAGGCGGTCGGCATGTCGGTGGATGAGCTGAGCAGCCGCCTGTCGCAGAAGTCGGACAAGGAATTCATGTACCTGCGCCGCCGGATCAATCCGGACGAGGCAGAGAAGGTGGTCGCGCTGAAGATTCCGGGCGTGGCCGCGCAGCGCGAGTTCCGCCGCTTCTACCCGCAGGGTGAAGCGATGGCGCACGTGCTGGGCTTCACCAACATCGACGACCGCGGCCAGGAAGGCCTGGAGCTGGCGTTCGACGAATGGTTGCGCGGCAAGGCCGGTGCGAAGCGGGTGATCCGCAACCGCAAGGGCGAGACCGTCGAGAGCGATCTGCTGCGTGCCGCTGAACCGGGCAAGGACCTGACCCTCAGCATCGACCGCCGCATCCAGTACCTGGCCTTCAAGGAACTGCGCAACGCGCTGGTGGCCAACAAGGCAGCGGGCGGTTCAATGGTGATCATGGACGTGACCACCGGCGAGATCCTGGCCATGGTCAACCTGCCGACCTACAACCCGAATTCGCTGACCGGCGCGCTACCCGATGCGCGCCGCAACCGTGCGGTGACCGACCTGGTCGAGCCGGGTTCGACGATGAAGCCGTTGACCATCGCTACCGCGCTGCAGGCCGGTGCGGTGACCAAGGACACCATCATCGATACCAATCCGGGTTACATGACCCTGGGCCGCTTCACCATCCGTGACGTGCCGCGCAACAACGGCGTGCTGAACGTGACTGGCGTGATCACCCGCAGTTCGAACGTGGGTGCGGCCAAGGTCGCGGCCAAGATGCCGGACCAGGTGTTCTATGACGGCGTGCGCCGCTTTGGTTATGGCTCGGTACCGCACAGCGGTTTCCCCGGTGAATCCGGCGGCGTGGTGCTGCGCCCGGCGCGCTGGTCGGGTACCACCAAGACCACGATGTCCTACGGCTACGGCCTGAACGTGACGCCGCTGCAGATCGCTACCGCCTATTCGGCACTGGCCAACGGCGGTCGTCTGATCGCGCCGACCTTCGTCAAGGGCCAGCGCAATGAAGGCCAGCAGATCATCGACGAAAACGTCGCCAGGCAGGTGGTGGCGATGATGGAAACCGTGGTCACCCAGGGCGGCGCCAAGCAGGCGGCGGTGCTGGGCTACCGCGTGGCCGGCAAGACCGGTACCGCGCGCAAGGCCGGTCCGGGTGGTTACGAGCGGGGTCATTACAACGCGCTGTTCGCCGGCGTGGTGCCCGCCACCAACCCGCGCTTCGCCACCGTCATCGTCATCAACGATCCGCAGGCCGGCAAGTTCTACGGCGGCCTGGTTTCGGCGCCGGTCTATCACAACGTGATGGAAGGCACCCTGCGCCTGATGGACGTGCCACTGGACGACCTGCAGTCGTGGCTGGCTGCACAGCAGTCCGGCAAGGTCGGCCACTCGGCCTCGATCCTGCCTGCGCCGCCGGCCGAGACCGCGCTGCCGGTGGATGCCGCCGCTGAATTCGATGCTGCGCTGCCGAGCGCGCACGCCCAGACGCCGCCCACTACGGGAGGCACGCAATGAGTCCTTCGATGTTGCTTTCGCAGTTGCTTCCGGACGTTGCCCTTGCAGGGCACGACCCCGTTCTGACCGGCCTGGTGCTGGACAGCCGCGCCGTGCGTCCCGGTAATGCCTTCGTCGCCATCGCCGGTTTCGGCGCGCATGGCCTGGGCTTTGTCGAGCAGGCCCGCGCCGCCGGTGCCAGCGTCATCCTGTTTGAACCGCCGGCGCCCGCCGAACTGCCGGCACCGGCCGATGCGATCGCCGTGCCGGGCCTGCGCGCACGCATGGGTGCGATGGCCGACCAGTTCCATGGCGCGCCGTCGCGGGCGATGGCGATGGTCGGTGTCACCGGCACCAACGGCAAGACCTCCACCGTGCAGCTGCTGGCCCAGGCCTGGCACCTGCTCGGTACGCCCAGTGGCAGTATCGGCACGCTGGGCGCCGGACTTTATGGTGCGGTCGAGCCGACCGGCTTCACCACGCCGCTGGTGCTGCAGATGCATGCGCTGCTGGCGCAGCTGCGCGACGCCGGTGCGCGCGCGGTGGCGATGGAAGTCAGCTCGCATGCGCTGGACCAGGGTCGCGTGGATGCCGTGCACTACGACGTGGCGGTGTTCACCAACCTCACCCGCGACCATCTGGACTACCACGGCGACATGGCCAGCTACGGCGCGGCCAAGGCGCGGCTGTTCCACCGTCCGGGCCTGAAGGCCGCGGTGATCAATCTGGACGACGCGTTCGGCCGCCAGCTGTTCGCCGGCCTGCCGGCGGGCGTGCAGCCGATCGGCCTGAGCTCGCGCGGTGCCACTGACGCCAGCGTGCGCGCCGAGGCGCTGCAGCTGGATGGCCGTGGCATTGCCTTCGAACTGGTCATCGACGGCCAGCGCGCGGCGGTGCTGTCGCCGCTGCTGGGCCGCTTCAACGTGGACAACCTGCTGGCGGTGGCCGGCACCCTGCACGCGCAGGGCCAGCCGCTGCCGCGCATCGCCGAAGTACTGTCGGCGCTGCAGCCGATCCGTGGCCGCATGAACCGCCTGGGCGGCGAAGGCGGCGTGCCGACCGTGGTGGTCGACTACGCACACACCCCGGACGCGCTGGAACAGGCGCTGGACAGCCTGCATGGCCACCTGCAGGGCACGCTGTTCTGCGTGTTCGGCTGCGGCGGCGAGCGTGATACCGGCAAACGCCCGCAGATGGCGGCCATTGCCGAGCGTCTGGCCAACCAGGTCATCGTCACCGACGACAACCCGCGTGGCGAGGATGGCGACGTGATCGTGGCCGACATCCTGGCCGGCTTCACCGATGCCTCCGCCGTGACCGTGCAGCGCAGCCGCGCGCGTGCGATCGGCCTGGCGGTGAAGCGTGCCGGTGCCGGTGACATCATCCTGATCGCCGGCAAGGGCCACGAGCCGTACCAGGAAGTGAATGGCGTGCGCCATGACTTCGACGACACCGAAGTGGCCGCCGCTGCACTGGCGGCCAAGGCCGGTGTACTAGAGGCGCGGGCCGGGGAGGGCACCGCATGAAGCGCACCCTGCTTTCGCTGATCGCACACTGGGCCGGCGGCGAGATCCACGGCGACGACGTGGCCATCGATGCGGTCAGCAATGACACCCGCAGCCTCGGCCCGGGCAGCTTGTATGTGGCGCTGCGCGGCGAGCGTTTCGACGGCCATGACTTTGCCGCCGACGCGCAGGCGCGCGGTGCCAGCGCACTGCTGGTC
Source organism: Stenotrophomonas sp. YJH_SMC_19 (assembly GCF_059367915.1). Classification (NCBI taxonomy): domain Bacteria; kingdom Pseudomonadati; phylum Pseudomonadota; class Gammaproteobacteria; order Lysobacterales; family Lysobacteraceae; genus Stenotrophomonas; species Stenotrophomonas sp. YJH_SMC_19. The sequence goes on along the minus strand of NZ_JCAFRI010000003.1, from coordinate 64,478 downwards.
GAGCGCCTGCTGCCGATCGAACTGCCACAGGTGCTGGTGGCCGACAGCGAACTGGCACTGGCGAAGATCGCCACCGGCATGCAGCGCGACCGCGGCACCGAGGTGTTCGCGATCACCGGCAGCAACGGCAAGACCAGCGTGAAGAGCCTGCTGCTGTCGATCCTGCAGCAGGTGGCACAGCACGCCCACAAGGTGGTCTACGCCAACCCGGGCAACCGCAACAACGAGATCGGCCTGCCGCTGGCGGTGATCGATGCGCCGGAAGATGCCGACTACGCCGTCTACGAGATGGGCGCCGGCAAGCCGGGCGATATCGCCTACCTGACCGACATCGCCCGCCCGCGCTATGCGCTGGTCAACAACATTGCCCCGGCGCACCTGGAACGCATGGGCAGCCTGCTCGGTGTGGCGGTGACCAAGGGCGCGATCTATGCCGCGCTGCCGGCCGATGGTGCGGCGGTTATCAATGTGGACGATGCCTACGGCCGCTGGTTCGAACAGCACTTCGTCGGCACCCCGCCGCGTTGCCGCGTGCTGCGCTACGGCCTGGAACATACCGCCGAGGTGACCGCGCGCGACATCCGCGCCGGCGCGCAGGGCAGCCAGTTCACCCTGGTCGCACCGAGCGGCGAAGCCCGCGTGGTGCTCGGCCTGCCCGGTCGCCACAACGTCAGCAATGCGCTGGCCGCCGCCAGCCTGGCGCTGGCCGCCGGTGTCGACCTGGCGCTGATCGCGACCGGCCTGGCCGAAGCGCAGCCGGTGCCGGGCCGCCAGATTGCCCATCAGCTGCGCAATGGCGCGGTGCTGGTGGACGACAGCTACAACGCCAACCCCGGTTCGCTGGCTGCGGCCATCGACGCCCTGGCCGCCGCGCCGGAAGAGGGCTGGCTGGTGCTGGGCGACATGCGCGAGCTGGGTCCGGACGGCGAGGCGCTGCATGCGCAGGCCGGCATCCGTGCACGCGCCGCCGGCCTGAAGCGGCTGTATGCACTGGGTCCGCTCAGTGCCGCCGCTGCGGCCGCCTTCGGTGAAGGCGGACGCCATTTCGCTACCCATGGTGCGCTGTCACAGGCGCTGCAGGACGAGTTGCACGCTGGTGTGCGCTGCCTGGTCAAGGGTTCCCGTGGCAGTGCCATGGACCTGATCGTCAAAGCGCTGCTGGCGCAAGGAGAGGAATCCCCGCATGTTGTATGAACTGGCTCGATGGTTGCAGCAGTTGGAGAGCCTGTTCGGGCTGTTCAACTACCAGACGTTCCGCGCCATCCTTGCCGCGCTGACGGCCCTGTTCCTGTCGCTGTGGCTTGGCCCGGCGATGATCCGCAAGCTTGCCCAGTTCAAGGGCGGCCAGCCGATCCGCAAGGACGGTCCGCAGACCCATTTCTCCAAGGCCGGTACGCCGACCATGGGCGGTTCGCTGATCCTGCTCACCATCACCCTGTCGGTGCTGATGTGGGCCGACCTGCGCAACCGCTACGTGTGGCTGGTGCTGGCGGTGATGCTGTGCTTCGGCGCCATCGGCTGGTATGACGACTGGATCAAGATCGTCCGCCGCGACCCGAACGGCCTGAAGTCGCGCTGGAAATACCTGCTGCAGTCGATCTTCGGCCTGGCTGCTGGCCTGTTCCTGTTCTACACGGCCGACGTGCCGGCGGCGCTGACCTTCTACATCCCGATGTTCAAGTCGGTGGCGTTGCCGCTGGCCGGCATCGGCTTCGTGGCCATCGCCTACTTCTGGATCGTCGGTTTCTCCAACGCGGTGAACCTGACCGACGGCCTGGACGGCCTGGCCATCATGCCAACCGTGCTGGTGGCCTGCGCGCTGGGCGTGTTCGCGTATGCCTCGGGCAACGTGGTATTCGCCAACTACCTGCAGATTCCGCAGATTCCAGGCGCCGGCGAGCTGGTCATCATCTGCGCGGCCATCGCCGGTGCGGGCCTCGGCTTCCTGTGGTTCAACACCTATCCGGCCATGGTCTTCATGGGCGACATCGGCGCGCTGGCGCTGGGCGCGGTGCTGGGCACGATCGCGGTGATCACCCGCCAGGAACTGGTGCTGGTGATCATGGGCGGCGTGTTCGTCATCGAAACACTGTCGGTGATGATCCAGGTGGCCTCGTTCAAGCTGACCGGCAAGCGCGTGTTCCGCATGGCGCCGATCCACCACCATTTCGAACTGAAGGGCTGGCCCGAGCCGCGTGTGATCGTGCGCTTCTGGATCATCTCCGTCGTGCTCGTGCTGATCGGCCTGGCCACGTTGAAGGTGCGCTGAGATGAACGACCTGTCCCGCCAGGCAACACGCCTTGAAGCCATCGAAGGCAGCTACGACAAGTGGCTGCTGGGCGCGATCATCGCGCTCACCGGCGTGGGCGTGGTGATGGTGGCGTCCAGCTCGATCGCCTTGATGAGCAGTCCGTTCTACTACCTCAACCGCCACCTGATCTTCCTGGCGGTGGGTATCGTGCTGGCGGTCATCGCCGCCCGCACTGAACTGAAGTCCATCGAGCAGTACAACCAGATGCTGCTGCTGGGCTGCTTCGTGCTGCTGCTGGCGGTGTTCGCACCGGGCCTGGGCAGCACGGTCAACGGTGCGCGCCGCTGGATCAACCTGGGCATCTCCAAGTTCCAGACGGTCGAAGCGGTGAAAGTGCTCTACATCGTCTGGCTGTCCAGCTACCTGGTGCGTTTCCGCGACGAGGTCAATGCGACCTGGCCGGCGATGCTCAAGCCGCTGGGCGTGGCCGGGGCGCTGGTGGTGCTGCTGCTGCTGCAGCCGGACTTCGGCTCGTCCACCCTGCTGCTGGCGATCACCGCCGGCATGCTGGTGCTGGGCGGGGTGAACATGCCGCGCATGTCGATGCCGGTGATCATCGGCCTGGTCGGCATGAGCGCACTGGCGATCATCGAGCCGTACCGCATGCGCCGCATCACCTCCTTCCTGGACCCATGGGCCGACCAGCAGGGCGACGGCTACCAGCTGTCCAACGCGCTGATGGCGGTGGGCCGTGGCGAGTGGACCGGCGTCGGCCTGGGCAACTCGGTGCAGAAGCTGTACTACCTGCCCGAAGCGCATACCGACTTCATTTTCTCGGTCACCGCCGAGGAATTCGGCTTCCTGGGCACCTGCGTGATCGTGGCCCTGTACGCGCTGCTGGTCGGCCGGACCTTCTGGCTGGGCATGCGCTGCGTGGAGATGAAGCGGCACTTCTCCGGCTACATCGCCTTCGGCATCGGCCTGTGGATCAGCATGCAGACCTTCGTTTCGATCGGCGTGAACCTGGGCATCCTGCCGACCAAGGGCCTGACCTTGCCGCTGATCTCTTCCGGCGGCTCGTCGGTGCTGATGACCTGCGTGGCGATGGGCCTGCTGCTGCGCGTGTCCTATGAACTCAAGCGCGCCGAGCGCCGCCAGGCCGTGCGCATCGGCGGCACCGAAGACGCCGCTGCCGAGCCGAGCGACGAGCCGGCCGCGCCGGTGGCCGCCAGCGTACCGATGAGCGCCGAGCCGGTGGCTGCCGCTGCAGCGAACGCTGCGCGTGGCACCAGCCGCCTGCAGTCGCGCATCGAACCGACCTTCGGGAGGCTGTCATGAGCACAGCCACCGACAACGTGCGCCCGGTGATGATCCTGGCCGGTGGTACCGGCGGTCACATCTTCCCCGGCCTGGCCGTGGCCCGCGTGCTGCGCGCGCGCGGCGTGCCGGTCACCTGGATGGGCGCCGACGGTGCGATGGAAACCCGTCTGGTGCCGCAGCACGACATTCCGATCGACACGCTGGCCATCACCGGCCTGCGCGGCAAGGGCAAGCTGGCCCTGCTGGGCGCGCCGTGGCGGCTGATGCGCGCGCTGCGCGCGGCCGGCATGATCATCCGCAAGCGCCAGCCGCGTGCGGTGGTGGCCTTCGGTGGATTCGCCTCCGGTCCCGGCGGCATGGCCACGCGCCTGCATGGCCTGCCGCTGATCGTGCATGAGCAGAACCGCGCACCGGGCCTGACCAATCGCATCCTGTCGCGCTATGCACGCCGTCTGCTGACCGGCTTCCCGGGCACCTTCGCCAAGGGCGAGGAGTTTGTCGGCAACCCGGTGCGTGCGGAGATCGCCGCCATCGCACCGCCGGAACAGCGCTTCGCCGACCGCCAGGGTCCGCTGCGCGTGCTGGTGGTGGGCGGCAGCCAGGGGGCACGCGCGCTCAATACCGGCGTGCCGCAGGCCATCGCTGCGCTGGGCGCCACAGTGCCGGTGCAGGTGCGCCACCAGAGCGGCGAGAAGATGCATGCCGAAGCGGTCGAGGCGTATGCCAAGGCTGGCGTGCAGGCGGAGATCACCCCGTTCATCGCCGACATGGCCGAGGCGTTTGCCTGGGCCGATCTGGTCGTATGCCGCTCCGGCGCGTCCACGCTGGCCGAGCTGTGCGCGGTCGGTGTCGGCAGTGTGCTGGTGCCATTCCCCGCTGCCGTCGACGATCACCAGACCCGCAATGCGGAGTACCTGGTCGAGCGCGGCGCGGCGGTTTTGCTGAAGCAGGACGGAACGCTGGCCGACGGCATTGCCGCACTGCTGCGCGATCTGTCCGAAAATCCCGCCCGCCGCATGCAGATGGCGCAAGCCGCGCGTGCCCTGGCCAAGGTCGATGCCGCCGAGCGCATCGCCGATATCATTCTCGAGGAAGCTGTATGAAGAAGGCATGCCACCGCGCCTGCCCTGCGCGAGGCCGCGCATGATCCGCCGCCTGCACGACACCAACGACCTGGTGCGCGCGTTCCCGCGCGTGCATTTCGTCGGCATCGGCGGCACCGGCATGAGCGGTATCGCCGAAGTGATGCTGACGCTGGGCTATGAAGTGTCCGGCTCGGACAACGCCGACAACGTGGCGACCCGCCGCCTGGCCAGCCTGGGTGCGCGCATCATGCGCGGCCACTCGGCGGCCAACGTGCTGGGCACCGACTGCGTGGTGGTCTCCAGCGCCATCCGCGAAGACAACCCGGAACTGATGGAAGCGCGCAGCCAGCGCATTCCGATCATGCCGCGTGCGGCCATGCTGGCCGAGCTGATGCGCTTCCGTCGCGGCATCGCCGTGGCCGGTACGCATGGCAAGACCACCACCACCAGCCTGACCGCTGCGGTATTGAGCGAAGGCGGCCTGGACCCGACGTTCGTGATCGGTGGCCAGCTGCTGGCCGCCGGCGCCAACGCCAAGCTGGGTGGTGGCCAGTGGCTGGTGGCCGAGGCCGACGAAAGCGATGGCAGCTTCCTGCGCCTGAATCCGTTGATGTCGATCATCACCAACATCGATGCCGATCATCTGGAGAACTACGGCAACGACTTTGCCCGCGTGCAGGCGGCGTTCGCCGAGTTCCTGCAGCGCCTGCCGTTCTATGGCCTGGCGGTGCTGTGCATCGACGACCCGGAAGTGGCTGCGCTGGCCGCCAGGACCCCGCGCCACGTGATGAGCTACGGCATGAGCCCGCAGGCCGACGTGCGCGCCGAGAACGTGGTGCAGGAAGGGTCGCGCATGCGCTTCACCCTGCGCCTGCCGCAGGGCACCAGCCAGGAAGTGGTACTGGCACTGCCGGGCAGGCACAACGTACTCAACGCACTGGCCGCCGCCGCAGTGGGCTGGCAGCTTGGCGTGGCCCCGGACGCCATCGCGCGTGCGCTGGAAGGCTTCGCCGGTGTCGGCCGTCGCTTCAACGATCTGGGCGAAGTGACCACCGCCAGTGGCGCCAAGGTGCGCATCATCGATGACTACGGTCATCACCCGAGCGAGCTGGAAGCCGTGTTCGCCGCCGCCCGTGGTGGCTGGGCCGACAAGCGCCTGGTGGTGGCCTTCCAGCCGCACCGCTACAGCCGAACCCGCGACCAGTTCGACAAGTTCGCCGCTGTGCTGTCCAGCGTCGATGCGCTGGTGCTTAGCGAGGTCTACCCGGCTGGCGAGGAACCGATTGCCGGTGCCGACTCGCATGCGCTGGCCCGTGCCATCCGCGCGCGCGGCCGCAGCGAACCGGTGGTGGTTGGCAAGGCCGCCGAGCTGGCCAGCGTGCTGCCGGACGTGCTGCAGAACGGTGACCTGCTGCTGATGATGGGGGCGGGCGACATCGGCGCCGTGGCTACCCACATCGCGGTGGAAGGCTTCAAGGGGGAGGGCGAGGCGTGAGCGCGCTGACCTTCCCGCCGCTGCGCGTGACCGACCCGGCTGTATTCGGCCGCGTCGCCGTGCTGCTCGGTGGCACTTCCAGCGAACGCGAGGTGTCGCTGGATTCCGGCCGCAACGTACTGGAAGCACTGCAGTCGCGCGGTGTCGATGCGTTCGCGGTGGATGGCATTCCGGCGCTGGCCAAGGCGCTGGCTGCCGGCGGCATCGACCGTGTGTTCAACATCCTGCACGGCCACAACGGTGGTGGTGAGGACGGCATCGTGCAGGGCCTGATGGACGCCTTCGGCGTGCCGTACACCGGCTCGGACGTGCTGGGCTCTGCGCTGAGCATGGACAAGATCCGTACCAAGCAGGTGTGGTTGTCGCTGGGCCTGCCGACCCCGCAATACCGCAAGGTCGACGCATCGAACGTGCATGCACTGGCGGCCGAGCTGGGCCTGCCGGTGGTGGTGAAGCCGGCCAACGAAGGCTCCAGCGTGGGCATCAGCCGGGTCACCGACGACGCCGGCCTGGATGAGGCCGTGGCCCTGGCTGCGCGCTACGACGGCCAGCTGCTGATGGAGCAGATGGTGGTCGGCGACGAACTGACCGTGGCCATTCTCGGCGACGTCGCGCTGCCGTCGATCCGCATCGTGCCCAAGGGCCAGTGGTACGACTACAACGCCAAGTACATCGCCGAGGACACCCAGTACCTGTGCCCGGGCCTGGACGGTGGCGACGAAGAGGAAATCCGCCGCATCGCGCTGGCCGCGTTCCGCGCTGCTGGCTGCCGTGGCTGGGGCCGCGTGGACGTGATGCGCGACCGCAGCAGCGGCCGCTTCTTCCTGCTGGAAGTGAACACCGCGCCGGGCATGACCAGCCATTCGCTGGTGCCCAAGGCCGCAGGCCAGGCCGGCATCAGCTTCGAAGAGCTGGTGTGGCGTGTGCTGGAACAGACCCTGGAGGCCTCGCACGCATGAACGCGGTGCTGCGCATCTTCGTCTGGCTGTTGGCGCTGTCGGTGGTTGCACTGCCGGTGGTGGCCGTGGTCAATGGCTGGGTCGGCGCCGAGCGCTGGCCGCTGGCGAAGCTGCGCGTGCATGGCGAGTTCAAGCGGGTACCGGCCGAACAGCTGCAGCAGGTGCTGCTGCCGTATGCGCGCGCCGGGTTCTTCGCGGTCAAGCTGCAGGATGCCCAGGACGCACTGGAAAAGCTGCCGTGGGTGGAAAGCGCACGGGTACGCAAGCAGTGGCCGGATGTGCTGGAAGTAACCCTGGTCGAGCACAAGCCGTTCGCGCGCTGGGGCAACGACCGCCTGGTTTCCGAGCAGGGCAAGCTGTTCCCCACGCCGAAGAAGCTGGCCGACCTTGCGCTGCCCGAACTGGATGGCCCGGACAGCCAGACCGAGGAAGTGATGAAGCTGTACAGCGACTCGCGTGCATTGTTCGCACCGGCCGGCGTCGATGTGCGCCGGGTGACGATGGATGCACGCGGCAGCTGGTCGCTGGTGCTGAGCAACGGCACCGAAGTGGTGGTCGGCCGCGACGACGCGCGCTCGCGCATGCAGCGCTTCGTCAAGGTACTGCCGCAGCTCAACCGTCAGGACGCGCCGATCGAGCGCGCCGACCTCCGTTACACCAATGGTTTCACGCTGAGCTGGGGTACCCCGGCCACGCCGGCGAAAGCGCCGGCGACCCCGGCCAGAAGCACGCAGGAAAGGACATGAATCGCAAGGGTGACAAATCGCTGATCGTTGGCCTGGACATCGGCACCTCCAAGGTGGTGGCGCTGGTGGGCGAGTATTCGCCGGGCAACCCGATCGAAGTGATCGGCATCGGCTCGCACGAGTCGCGCGGTTTGAAGCGCGGCGTGGTGGTGGACATCGAATCGACCGTGCAGTCGATCCAGCGCGCGGTGGAAGAAGCCGAGCTGATGGCCGGCTGCGAGATCCGCTCGGTGTACGCCTCGATCTCCGGCAACCACGTGCAGTGCAAGAACTCGCCGGGCATCGTGCCGATCCGCGACGGGGAAGTGACCTGGGGCGACCTGGATCGCGTGCTCGATGCGGCCAAGGCGGTGGCGATTCCGGCCGACCAGAAGATCCTGCACGCGATCCCGCGCGAGTACGTGCTGGACGATTCGCAGGAAGGCATCCGCAATCCGGTCGGCATGACCGGCGTGCGCCTGGAGGTGCATGCGCACCTGGTGGTGTGCGCGCAGTCAGCCGCGGCCAACATCAGCAAGTGCGTGCAGCGCTGCGGCCTGCAGGTGGATGACCTGGTGCTGTCCTCGCTGGCCTCCAGCGTTGCGGTGCTGACCGCCGACGAACGCGAGCTGGGCGTGGTGCTGGTCGACATGGGCGCCGGCACCACCGACATCGCGGTGTTCGTGCAGGGCGCGATCTGCCACACGGCTTCGCTGCCGATCGCCGGCGACCACGTCACCAATGACATCGCGCACATGCTGCGCACGCCCACCCCGGAAGCCGAGCAGATCAAGGTGCGCTACGCCTGCGCCCTGGCCCAGCTGGCCACTGCCGAGGAAAGCATCCAGGTGCCGTCGGTGGGCGACCGCCCGCCGCGCCGCATGCCGCGCCATTCGCTGGCGCAGGCGGTGCAGGGCCGTTACGAGGAAATCTTCGAGATGGTGCAGGCCGAACTGCGCCGCTCCGGCTTCGAGGAACTGGTGCGCGCCGGCATGGTGCTGACCGGTGGTGCCTCGAAGATGGAAGGCGTAGTCGAGCTGGCCGAGGAAATGCTGCAGATGCCGGTGCGCGTGGGCATCCCGCAGCACGTTACCGGCCTGGGCGAAGTGGTGGGCAATCCGGTGCATGCCACCGGCGTGGGCCTGCTGCTGATGGGCAGCCAGATCGAGCACCCGCGGCGGCCGTCGCTACCGACCGGGCGCGCCGGAAGCATGTTCAAGAAACTCAAGACCTGGTTCCGCGGCGAGTTCTGACGCGGAACCCGTAACACCGGGGTCACCCCGGCGCACCACCTGCAGTACCCGCATCACAACGCAGCAACGCAATACACAACCCACACAGCCGCAACGGCAACATGACACGCGAAGGCAGGAGGCCCGACCGTCCATGCCACCGACAAGCGGATACAACGAGGACACGGACATGGCGCATTTTGAACTGATCGAAAAGATGGCACCCAATGCGGTGATCAAGGTGGTTGGCGTGGGCGGCGGCGGCGGCAATGCCGTGGCGCACATGGTCAACTCGGCGGTGGACGGCGTGGAGTTCATCACCGCCAACACCGACTCGCAGGCCATCAAGAATTGCGGTGCCAAGCTGCAGCTGCAGCTGGGTACCAACGTGACCAAGGGCCTGGGCGCAGGCGCGAACCCGGAAGTCGGCCGCCAGGCCGCGCTGGAAGACCGTGAGCGCATCATGGACGCCCTGCAGGGCGCGGACATGGTGTTCATCACCGCCGGCATGGGCGGCGGCACCGGTACCGGCGCTGCACCGGTGGTGGCGCAGCTGGCCAAGGAGATGGGCATCCTGACCGTGGCCGTGGTCACCAAGCCGTTCCCGTTCGAAGGCCGTCGCCGCATGCAGGTGGCGCTGAAGGGCATCGAGGAACTGAGCCAGCACTGCGACTCGCTGATCACCATCCCGAACGAGAAGCTGATCACCGTGCTGGGCCGCAACGCGACCATGATCCAGGCATTCCGCGCCGCCAACGACGTGCTGCAGGGCGCCGTGCAGGGCATCGCCGACCTGATCGTGCGTCCGGGCCTGATCAACGTCGACTTCGCCGACGTGCGCACCGTCATGTCCGAAATGGGCCTGGCGATGATGGGTACCGGCACCGCCCGTGGCGATGACCGCGCCCAGGCCGCTGCCGAATCGGCCATCCAGAACCCGCTGCTGGACGACGTGAACCTGGCCGGTGCCAACGGCATCCTGGTCAACATCACCGCCGGTGCGGACTTCACCATGGCCGAGTTCGACGAGATCGGCCGCACCATCGACGGCTTCGCTTCGGAAGACGCCACCGTGGTGGTCGGCACCGTGCTCGACCCGGACATGCAGGACGAAGTGCGCGTGACCGTGGTTGCCACCGGCCTGAACCGCGTGTCGGCCAGCAAGGCCCAGCGTCCGGGCGAGCGCGCGCCGATCAAGCTGGTCCGCAACGCCACCACCGGCCAGCCGGAGTTCGGCGACTTCGACAACGGCGGCGACGCCGTGTCCAAGGCCGTCGGCGGCATGGGCCTGGGCCTGCGTCGCGCCAGCAGCGATACCGCGGCGGCTTCGGCCCCGTCGGCGCCGTCCTCTTCGGCCCCGGCCGCGGCAGAACTGCCGAACGACTACCTGGACATCCCGGCGTTCCTGCGCCGCCAGGCGGACTGAGCGGGCCGGCCCGGGGTTGTCCTCCCCGGGTTGCGCCACCATGTCCTGAAAACGCGGGCGCCGGGCCAGGATGGGCCCGGCCGCCCTGCTTCATGTGCGTCCCATTGACGCGCCGGTGTGTCCTGCCTGCCTTTCAGCCGGGGTAGGGGACCGTGCGTGTTAATCTAATGTGTCACTTCCGGTCCATCCCCCATGATCCAGCAACGCACCCTCAAGAACACGATCCGCGCCACCGGCGTTGGCCTGCACAGCGGCGACAAGGTCTACATGACCCTGCGCCCGGCACCGGTCAACCATGGCATCGTGTTCCGCCGCGTGGACCTGGACCCGGTGGTGGAAGTGCCGGCCAAGGCCGAGCTGGTCACCGAAGTGACCCTGTGCACCGGCCTGACCTGCAACGACGCCAAGATCCAGACCGTCGAACACCTGATGTCGGCGCTGGCCGGCCTGGGCGTGGACAACATCATTGTCGAACTGTCCTCGGCCGAGCTGCCGATCATGGACGGTTCGGCCGGCCCGTTCGTGTTCCTGCTGCAGTCGGCGGGCATCGTGGAACAGGATGCGCCCAAGCGCTTCATCCGCGTGCTGAAGACCGTGGAAGTGACCGAAGGCGACAAGGTGGCCCGCTTCAGCCCGTACGAGGGCTACAAGCTGGGCTTCACCATCCAGTTCGACCACCCGATGATTCCGGCCAAGCAGTCGCGCCAGGAAATCGAGTTCTCGACGCTGGCCTACACCAAGGAAATCTCCCGCGCGCGCACCTTCGGCTTCATGCGCGACCTGGAATACATGCGCGAGCGCAACCTGGGCCTGGGCGGTTCGATGGACAACGCCATCGTGCTGGACGAGTTCCGCGTGCTCAACGAAGACGGCCTGCGCTATGCCGACGAATTCGTGCGCCACAAGATCCTCGATGCGATCGGCGACCTCTACCTGGCCGGTGGCCAGGTGCTGGGTGCCTACGAAGGCTTCAAGTCCGGCCACGCCCTCAACAACAAGCTGGTGCGGGCGCTGATGGCCGACGCCACTGCCTGGGAATGGGTCAGTTTCGACTCGCCGGCGACGCCGGATCCGGTGGAATATGCCACTCCGGCCTACGCCTGATTTCTGTAGGTTGTTGAATTAAAAGACAAAAACGCCGCCTTCCAGGGCGGCGTTGTCGTTTCAGGGGTGTTCGGCGCATTCAGCATGCTTGACACGCGTCAAGGCCGGTTCGAGGTCACGGTTTTGTGAACCTGTTGGATCGGAAGCCTGAATTTAACGCGATTTTAACAACAATCTAACGACAGGCCCCCGGATGGCAGCTAGGATGCGACCCGGCCCCCGAAATGTTTCACGCCGTGGTGACACGCGCGACGGGGAGCGGAGCCGGATGCTCCGTTGTCGTCAGGACTGCTTCTTCGGCTTCGAGGGAACGTCCTGCAGGCAAGCCAAGGCGTCGCGTAGCCCTTTGTGCGTGGCGGCTGAAACTGCGTGGGGTCCATTCCGGTTGTCGAGCGCTGGGGAGCGCGTGGGAGTGGGAGACGCAGTCTTGATGGTCACCCTGGTGGCCTTCAGCCCGATGGAACGGGCCGCGTCGAGCAACTGGGCTTCGGCAAGCCGCAACTTGGCATGCCAGACCGGGGACTCGACGAGAAAAACGAGGTGTTCCCCGTCCACATTGGCCAGCCGGCAACGGCTGCGCAGAGGTGGCGGCAACTGGGGGCGCAACTGACGGTCCAGCGCGTCGAGCCACAAGGCACGCCGCAGCGGGTTCCCGCTTTTGTCCGCCATCACCGCATCCAGCGCCGGCTTCGGCACTGACGCGGGGCGAACGCTGGATTTCGGCTCAGACATGAAAACTCACTGATGGCATTCAAAAAGATCGTAATCAAAACGCGTGAAGGACAGGCCAAGTCGTCGCCGATCGCGCGTTTGCGGTTCTATTTCGAGGACCGCCCCCGCGCCCTGCTGGGAAGCGTGCTCGGGGTAGGCTGCATTATCGGCCTTGCTGGCGGCATTGGCGCCAGCGCGCTGAATGATTCCCGGCTGCAGGCCAAGGTCGAGCGCCAGGATGCGGAACTGGCCAAGGTCAAGCGCGATGCGCAGACCCAGGTCAACGCGCTGGCGGCACGCCTCGGCGAGCTGCAGGCGCAGGCTACCCGCCTGAACGCCCTTGGCGAACGGCTGACCCAGATGGGCAAGCTGGAAGACGGCGAGTTCGACTTCAACGAGACGCCTGGCCTCGGTGACGGCGATGCCGGCGGCCCGACCAGCGACATCCCGGTCAAGGACGTCAACGCCGACTTACAGGTGCTGGAGCAGCGTTTCGCTGCTTCAGGCCGTCAGTTGTCGGTGATGGAATCGCTGATGTTCGACCACCAGCTGCAGCAGAACGCCGTGCCGTCGCGCATGCCGATCCGCAACAGCTACGTGACCTCCGGCTTCGGCACCCGTGCCGACCCGTTCGGCCGCGGTGCCGCGACCCACAAGGGCATGGACTTCCACGCCAAGGTCGGTGACCCGGTGATGGCCGTGGCCGAAGGCGTGGTCAGCTTCGCCGGCGTGAAGGGCGGCTACGGCAACGTGGTCGATGTCGACCACGGTAATGGCTACGTCACCCGCTACGCGCACAATTCGCGCCTGGTGGTGAAGGCCGGTGACCTGGTCCGTGCCGGTCAGGAAGTGGCCAAGGCCGGTTCCACCGGACGTTCGACCGGCGCCCACGTGCACTTCGAGGTGTGGGAGAACGGCAACGTGGTCAACCCGCGCAAGTTCCTCGGCGACGGCGGCAACACGCCGGTCGGCCGCATCAGCCGCGGCTGATGCCCGGGTCGGATCCCTTCCGCGCCGCGGGAGGGCTCTGACCCGATGCGGTTGATCTGGTAGTGCCGGCCGCTGGCCGGCAACCTCATGATCTTCGGCAGCATCGCGGATCACCGGCCAGCGGCCGGCACTACCCCTCGGGGTTGAAACCTCAGCCGCCCGTCCCAAGCTACAATGGGTGTTGCCATCGACAGGGCGCCAGGCGCCCTGTTTCGTTTGCGGCGGACGGATCCCAAGGGGGAGGCCGGGCGTCGTGTCCATCCAACCCGGTTCCTTCAATGATCAACAGCCTGCTTACCCGCGTATTTGGCAGTCGTAACGAACGACAGCTGCGCCAGCTCAACCGCATCGTCGCCAAGATCAATGCGCTGGAGCCGGAGATCGAGAAGCTTTCCGACGAGCAGCTTCAGGCCAAGACGCCGGAGTTCAAGCAGCGCATCGCTGACGGTGAAGCCCTGGACAAGGTGCTGCCGGAAGCCTTCGCGGTCTGCCGCGAAGCCGGCCGCCGCGTGCTGGGCATGCGCCACTACGACGTGCAGCTGATCGGCGGCATGGTGCTTCACCTGGGCAAGATCGCAGAAATGCGCACCGGTGAAGGCAAGACCCTGGTGGCGACCCTGCCGGTGTACCTCAACGCGCTGGAAGGCAAGGGCGTGCACGTGGTCACCGTGAACGACTACCTGGCCCGCCGCGACGCCGCGCAGATGGGCAAGCTGTACAACTGGCTGGGCCTGAGCGTGGGCGTTGTCTACCCGGGCATGCCGCACAGCGATAAGCGCGAAGCCTATGCTGCGGACATCACCTACGGCACCAACAACGAATTCGGCTTCGACTACCTGCGCGACAACATGGCGCTGTCCAAGGCCGACCGCTACCAGCGCGGCCTGCACTACGCCATCGTCGACGAAGTCGACTCCATCCTGATCGACGAAGCGCGTACCCCGCTGATCATCTCCGGCCCGGCCGATGATTCCCCGGAGCTGTACATCCGTGTCAACCGCGTCGTGCCGCACCTGGTCAAGCAGGAAGCGGAAGACGGCGAGGGCGACTTCTGGGTCGACGAGAAGGGCAAGCAGGTGCACCTGTCCGAAGCGGGCATGGAGCACGCCGAGCAGCTGCTGGTGGAAGCCGGCATCCTCAACGGCGAAACCGAAGGCCTGTACGCGGCGCAGAACCTGACCGTGGTCCACCATCTCAACGCCGCCCTGCGCGCGCACGCGATCTACCAGCGTGACGTGGACTACATCGTGCGCGACGGCGAAGTGGTCATCGTCGATGAGTTCACCGGCCGTACCCTGGCCGGCCGCCGCTGGTCCGATGGCCTGCACCAGGCGGTGGAAGCGAAGGAAGGCGTGCCGGTCCAGCGCGAGAACCAGACGCTGGCGAGCATCACCTTCCAGAACCTGTTCCGCATGTACAAGAAGCTGTCCGGCATGACCGGCACGGCCGATACCGAAGCCTTCGAGTTCCAGAGCATCTACGGCCTGGAAGTGGTGGTGATCCCGACCAACCGCCCGACCATCCGCAAGGACAGCCCGGACCAGGTGTTCCTCAACCGCAAGGGCAAGTTCAATGCGGTGCTGGCCGACATCGAAGAGTGCGCCAAGCGCGGCCAGCCGGTGCTGGTCGGTACCACCTCGATTGAAACTTCGGAAATGCTGTCCGAGCACCTGAACAAGGCCGGTGTGAAGCACGAAGTGCTCAATGCCAAGCAGCACGACCGCGAAGCGACCATCGTCGCCAACGCCGGCCGTCCGGGCGCGGTGACCATCGCCACCAACATGGCCGGCCGTGGTACCGACATCGTGCTGGGCGGTTCGCTGGAAGCAGAGCTCCACGCGCTGGGCGAGGACGCGACCGACGAGCAGAAGGCTGCGGTCAAGGCCGACTGGCAGAAGCGCCACGAGGCAGTGAAGGCGGCGGGCGGCCTGCACATCGTCGGCACCGAGCGCCATGAGTCGCGCCGTATCGACAACCAGCTGCGTGGCCGTTCGGGCCGCCAGGGTGACCCGGGTTCGTCCCGCTTCTACCTGTCGCTGGAAGACAACCTGATGCGCATCTTCGCCTCCGACTGGGTGCAGAAGGCCATGCGCATGATGGGCATGAAGGAAGACGACGTCATCGAAGACCGCCTGGTCAGCCGCCAGATCGAGAAGGCGCAGCGCAAGGTCGAGGCCCACAACTTCGACATCCGCAAGAACCTGCTGGACTTCGACGACGTCAACAACGACCAGCGCAAGGTGATCTACGCCCAGCGCGACGAACTGCTGGACGCCGAGTCGGTGAAGGACAACGTCGACGGCATCCGCGACGACGTGATCTTCGACGTGGTGGCCCGCTTCGTGCCGCCGAACTCGATCGACGAGCAGTGGGACCTGCGTGGCCTGGAAGCGACCCTCGAGTCGGACTTCGGCCTGCAGATGTCGCTGACCGACCTGGTCAAGGAACACGAGGAGCTGGACGCCGAGGCGATTGCCGCCAAGGTGCAGGAACGCGTCAACCAGCACTTCGCCGAGAAGGAAGCCGGCGTGGGCGAAGAGACCATGCGCGCGCTGGAGAAACACGTGATGCTGACCGTGCTGGACCAGAGCTGGAAGGAGCACCTGGCGCGCATGGATTACCTGCGCCAGGGCATCTACCTGCGTGGTTACGCGCAGAAGCAGCCCAAGCAGGAATACAAGAAGGAAGCCTTCGAGCTGTTCTCGGACATGCTGGAAAACGTCAAGCGCGAAGTGGTGACCCTGCTGTCGCGCGTGCGCATCCGCAGCGACGAGGAAGTGCAGGCGCTGGAAGCGGCCGAACGCCAGCAGGCCGAAGCCCGCCTGAGCCAGTCGCAGTTCCAGCACCAGGACGTGGGCGGCTACAGCGCCGACGAGGAAGCCGCGCAGGTGCAGGCTGCCCAGCAGGGCGTGGCGCAGATGCAGCGCGACGAGCCGAAGATCGGCCGCAACGATCCGTGCCCGTGCGGCAGTGGCAAGAAGTACAAGCACTGCCACGGCCAGCTGAGCTGATGCCGAAGAGCCCCGCGAAAGCGGGGCTTTTCGTTTGTGGCAGGGGAGTTGCAGCGGATCCGTGATTGCGCCGGCCGCCCTGTTCTGGGCATGCTTCCCCCCATGCCTTCCCCCACCCGATCGATCCATGTCGTGGCCGCCGTCATCACCGACGCCCGTGGCCGCGTGCTGCTCAACCGCCGTACCGAGAACCGCGACATGGCCGGCCTGTGGGAGTTTCCCGGCGGCAAACGCGAATCCGGCGAGACCTCCGAACAGGCGCTGGTGCGCGAGCTGCGCGAGGAACTGGGCATCGAGGCCGATGTCGGCGAGTGGCTGATGGATGTGCCGCAGCGCTATCCGGACAAGCACCTGACCCTGGAGGTGCGCCATGTGCGCAGCTGGAAGGGGACGCCGCGCGGGCGGGAGGGCCAGGCAATCACCTGGGTGGCGCCGGACAAGCTGGGCCGCTATTCAATGCCACCGGCCGACCTGCCGGTGGTGGCTGCCCTGCGCCAGCCCGACAGCTACCTGATCACCCCGGCGCCGGCCGATGATGAGGGCGGCTTGCAGGATTGGCATGAACAGCTGCAGCGCGTGGTGGCCGCGGGCCAGCAGCGCATCCAGCTGCGGTTGCCGACGGCGCATCCGCAGCGGCAGGCGATGGTCGAACAGGCCGTGCGCGCGCATCGTCGCAGCGGGGTGCAGTGGCTGCTCAATCGCGATATCGAACTGGCACGCGCATTGGGCGTGGGTGTGCATCTGGGCAGCGAACAGCTGCTGCAGCTGTCGCAGCGCCCGCTGCCCGAGGGCCAGCTGGTGGCCGCGTCCTGCCACGACCTGCAGCAGCTGCAGGCAGCACAGCAGCTGGGCTGCGACTTCGCCGTGCTGGGCCCGGTGCAGGCCACGGCCAGCCATCCGGACGCGGTGCCGCTGGGCTGGGACGCGTTCGCCGAGCTGCGGGCGCAGGTGTCACTGCCGATCTATGCGCTGGGCGGCATGGGCCGCGGTCACGTCGCCGAAGCGCGTCGCCATGGCGGGCAGGGCATCGCCGCCATTCGCGGGCTGTGGCCGGAGTGAGCCGGCATGCGGGGTCAGATCCCTGCGCAGCAGGGCTCTGACCCCTCCCGATCACAGCGTGATCCAGAAACACCCATACTGCCGCCGCAGCCCAAGCACCGTCGAAGCGCGCGCCACGCTGCCCGGCAAGGTCTGCTCCAGGCGCAGGCCGACCGGATGCCGCACGGCCGGCGGCTCAGGGTCGGACCCCTGCGCAGCAGGGCTCTGACCCTCCTCCGGCACTGCGACCTGGTCCTGCCGCGGATACACCGGCACCACGTCCACCAGCGGCCGCCGCGCCAACGATTCCAGTTGGCCGAGAATGCGCTGCGCGCCCGCGTCGGACACCGAACCCCACAGGTACAGTGAAGACAGCCGATTGACGTCGTTGCTGAGGATGCCGTTGCGCAATGCGTCCACGAGCTCGCTCAGCCGGCGCGGGCAGCGTGCACCCAGCGTGTCGCGCGCTGCGGTATTGCCGGTCGGGGAGGGCGGCGGCAGCCGTGACCGTGCACCCACGCTGTCGCAGGGCCGGTCGGTATACACGCTCTGGCCCTGCGCATCGGTGCAGCGGTTCAGGCGCGTGGACTGTGCGTGGGCGACGCTCGACAGTACGCATAGCGGCAGCAGCAACAGCAGGAAGGAAAGCCGGATCATCCTCGCAGGGTAGCGCCGATCCGGTCCGCATGGCGTGCTTTCAGCCCTGCAGCAGCTTCAGCACCGAGGTGGTCGGCTTGGCCAGGTTCAAGGTGTAGAAGTGCAGGCCGGGCGCGCCGCCTTCGATCAGGCGCTGGCACAGCCGGGCCACCACTTCCGTGCCGAATGCACGTACCGACTCGGCGTCATCGCCGTAGGCCTGCATCTTGCGGCCGATCCAGCGCGGAATCTCCGCACCACACTGCTCGGAGAAGCGGCGCAACTGGCTGAAGTTGGCGATCGGCATGATGCCGGGCGTGATCGGCACCTGCACGCCGAGCCGGCGCACTTCATCGACGAAGTGGAAGTAGGCGTCCGGGTTGAAGAAGTACTGGGTGATCGCCGCATCGGCACCGGCATCGATCTTGGCCTTGAAGTGCTTCAGGTCAGCCAGCGCATCGGTCGCCTGCGGATGCGTTTCCGGATACGCGCCCACTTCGATGTGGAACGCATCGCCGTGCTCGGTGCGGATGAAGTCGATCAGCTCGGCGGCGTAGCGCATGTCGCCGGGGAAGCCCATGCCCGAGGGAAGGTCACCGCGCAGCGCGACCAGGCGACGGCAGCCGATGGCGCGGTACAGCTTGAGCAGTTCGCGGATCTCCTGGCGGGTGCCGCCCACGCACGACAGGTGCGGCGCGGCATCGAACCCATGGTGCTGGTTGAGGTGGCGCACGGTCTCGGAGGTATAGCTCAGGGTCGAGCCACCGGCGCCGAAGGTACACGACACGTATTCGGGGGCGTAGTCCTTCAGCTTGGCCGCAGCACGGTCCAGCTGGCTGCGCTGTTCGTCGGTCTTGGGCGGATAGAACTCGAAGCTGATGGCGGTCATGGCGCGGATGGCGGCGGCGGGTGCAGATCAGTATATCGCTTCATCAAGATGGATGTGCGATTGATATGTGAGGGTGGGCCATCCATGGCATGCGACCGTTCGCCCCGCCGTGCGGCCGCTGCTCCGAAATCGCAACCGGGGTGCCTCCGCCAGGCCCACGCTGCTCCCATCCCGGCACCACCCACCCAATGAAGGAGCAGACGATGAAGATCTTCCTGGCACTCTGGTACGCAATGAAGGCCCTGGCCCGGCTGGCGATGATCGGCATGGCGATGGCCGTGCTCGGTTCCGGCTCGGCGCATGCGGCGGCCGCCACCGGCACCGGCAAGGTGCAGGTCGAGGTGGTCGGCAAGGGCCGTCCGCTGCTGATGATCCCCGGCCTGAACAGCAGCGCCGAGGTCTGGCGCGAGACCTGCCTGGCGCTGAAGGACGTGCAGTGCCATCTGGTGCAGCTGCCGGGCTTTGCCGGCGCTGCGCCCGTCGACCCGCGCCCGGCCGAATTCCTGCCGGCCATGCGCGGGCAGCTGCTGGCCTACCTGCATGACCAACAGCTGGGCCCGGTGGTGGTGATCGGCCACAGTCTTGGCGGCCTGCTGGGGCTGCAGATGGCGCAGGCCGAGCCGAAGGCAGTCAGTGCGCTGGTGGTGGTCGACGCATTGCCGTTCCTGCCGGCCGCGCGTGACCCGAACGCCACCGCAGACAGCGTGCGGCCAATGGCCGACCAGCTGCGCAAGGGCATGCTCGCCGCCGATGCCGCGCAGTGGCAGGCGCAGCTGAAGGCCGGCCTGCCGGGCATGACCCGCGATCCACAGCGGCAGGCCGAGCTGGGGCGCTGGGGCGAAGCCAGCGACCGCCAGACCACCGCTGACGCCATGCATGCGGTGATGACCACCGACCTGCGTGACAACATCGCCTCGATCACCGCACCGACGCTGGTGCTGGGCAGCTGGGCCGGCTACCAGCCGATGGGCGGCACCGAGGACAGCACGCGCGCGGTGTTCCAGGCGCAGTACGCGAAACTGCAGGGCGTGCAGATCGCGATGAGCGCGCAGGGTTTCCACTTCCTGATGTGGGATGATCCGCGCTGGCTGCGCGGTCAGGTGCAGGCCTTCCTCGACCACCACCACTGAGTTTCAACACGCCTCGGAATGGACATGCCGGATTCCTCCTCGACGGTACGCTTCTGGCTGCTCAATGCGCTGGTGTGGGTGCTCTATGGCGTTGCCGGAATCGGCCTGCGCCAGGCCTATTTCAGCGATGCCGGAAGCGCAGGCGTGTTGATCACGCTGGGTCTGGCGTTGGCCCTGTTCGGGTGCAGCGGTGCCATCCGCGCGCTGGCGCTGCGTGCCGACTGGTGGGCGCGCGGCACGGCCGGGCTGTTGCTGCGGCTGGCTCTGTCGGTGGCATTGGGCGCGGCAGTGGCGCAGCTGCTGGTGAACATCGCGCTGCACTCGGCGCTGGCCTGGAACTGGGTGAGCCTGGGACGGCAGACGGCCGACTTCAGCCCCAAGGCGCTGCTGCTCTACTGGTACACCACTGCGGTGATGCTGGCCCTGTGGGCAGCGCTCTGGGCAGGCCTGCACAGCCTGCGCCGGATACGCAGTGCGGAACTGGCCCGCCTGCGCGCCGAGGCCGAGCGCAGCGCGCTGGAGCGCGATGCACTGCGTGCACGGCTCAACCCGCATTTCATGTTCAATGCGCTGAACAACCTGCGCGCGCTGATCCTGGAAGATCCTGAGCGTGCGCGCGACATGGTCACCCGCCTGTCGCGCACGCTGCGCCAGGCGCTGGCACACAACCGCAGCGAGCAGGTCACCCTGGCCGAGGAACTGGTGGTCGTGGACGACTACCTGGCCATCGAGGCAGTCCACTTCGAACAGCGCCTGCAGGTAAGCCAGCACATTGATGCCGATGCCATGCAGGCACAGCTGCCGGCGATGGCGCTGCAGCTGCTGGTGGAGAATGCGATCAAGCATGGCATCGCCAGCCGCCCGGGCGGCGGTGAGGTGCAGATCCGTGCCACGCTGGACAATGATGTGCTGCGCCTGCAGGTGGACAATCCGCTGGGCAGCGCCAACGAGCCCACCCATGGCCATGGCGTTGGCCTTGCCTACCTGCGTGCGCAGCTCGGCACGCAGGGTCGTTTCACCCTGCAGCCGGTCGGCGACCGCATGCAGGCCCTGCTGGAGATTCCGCAATGAGTGGCGTGCTGCGTGTGTTGATCGTTGATGATGCACGGCTGGCGCGGCAGGAGCTGCGCACGCTGTTGTCGGCGCTGCCATGGGTGCAGTGCGTGGGCGAGGCCGACGATGTGCCCGCTGCACGCGAGGCGATCGCCACACTGGCGCCAGACCTGGTGCTGCTGGATGTGCAGATGCCCTCCGGCAGCGGCTTCGATGTGCTGGATGGGCTGGAGACGGTTCCGGCGGTGGTCTTCGTTACTGCCTACGACACCTACGCGGTGCGCGCGTTCCAGGCCAATGCGCTGGATTATCTGGTGAAGCCGGTCGAGGCGCCGCGCTTGCTGGAAGCGTTGCAGCGGGCGCGCCAGCGCGAGGTGGTGGCGGGCGAAACGCCGGAGCCGCGCAGCACGCTGGGCGCGCAGGACCAGGTGTTTGTGCGCGAGGGCGAACGCTGCTGGTTCGTCGCGGTCTCGGAGATCCGTCGGCTGGTGGTGGATGGCAACTACACACGGCTATGGTTCCGCGACCAGAACGCCCTGCTGACCCGCAGCCTGAGCGCGCTGGAAGCACGCCTGCCGCCGGAGTTGTTCTTCCGCGCCAACCGCAACACGCTGGTCAACCTGCGCCGCATCCGAGGCGTGACGCCCAGCATCGCTGATGGCTACGACCTGGCGCTGGACGACGGCAGCGAGGTGGAGGTATCGCGGCGGCAGGCACGTGAACTGCGCGAGCGGATGGCGTTGTAGCTGCCGCTACAGCTCGGCACTGACCGGGCTGGTGATGAATCCCCACAGCAGGCGTGCCATCACTGCGGGCGAGCGTGCCTGCCTGCGCGCATAAGTCTGTAGCGCATCCAGCCGCGGGTGGTCATAGAGGTGGCCGGCCAGCAGCACGGCATGCACGCGGCGGGTATTGGCGATGTCGTGCAGCGGGTTGCCATCAAGCAGCACCAGGTCTGCGGCTTTGCCGACCTCGACGCTTCCATGCGATGCCTGCCGTTGCAGATGACGTGCGGCCTGCAGCGTAGCTGCGCGCAGCACGTCGGCCTGGCTCAGGCCGGCCTGTCGCAGCCACTGCAGTTCATCGTGGTAGCGGAAGCCGCCCAATCCGGTATCGGTGCCGACCAGCACGGTGACGCCAGCACGATGGGCCGCACCGGTGAGAGCCAGGCCATGCTCGAAGTAGGTCTTCAGTGCGTCTTGGCCGCGTCGGCCGGGATAGCGCGCTGCGGTGGCCTGCAGGTCATCACGCCACGCCCAGCGTGAAAGCGGGTCCAGATAGGCCAGGCGCGGATCGTCGACGAAGGCGGGGTCGCTTGCGCGTGCATCTTCTTCGCGGGTGACATGGGTCGGTACGAACGCGGCACCGCTGGCCTGCATCAAAGCGAACGCCTTGTTGCAGAGCGTGGGCTGATAGCTGGCAACCATGCGTTCGGCCAATACGATCGGGTCTTCGCCGTCGAGCGTGCCACCGCGCCATGCCGCCGCGTTGTCGAAGCAGTGGCGCACGAACAGATGGGCGTGCTCGAAGCTGCGCTGGCCCGCCTGCACCGCGTCGTCCAGAGGCACCGCCTTGGGCAGGTGGCCGACCAACGGACGGCGCAGCTGCTGCGCCTCGGTGGCCAGCCGCTGATAGGTGTCCGCACGCAGCCGGTTGTAGACCTTCAACGCCTCGACCCCGCGCGCGCTGTACGTCCGTGCACGCGCAGCGGCGGCCTCCGGCGTGAGTGACGGATCTTCGAAGTAGAAACTGGCGATCTGTACGAAGCGCGGTGCAACCTGCTGCCCGGCAATGGCCTGTGCGGTCCAGCGGCGCTTGTCGGCCACGCAGGCGATCAGCGGATCGGTGGTCTGCGGGCAGTCCATCATGTCACGGGTGCCGGTGATGCCGTTGGCCAGCATCAGCGGGAACTGCAGCTGCGGCGACAATTGCAGTGCATGGGTGTGCATGTCCCAGAAACCGGGCAGCAGCCAGCGGCCGCCGGCGTCGAGCACGGGAAGCCGCGCGTCCTGCGGATCTTCCCCAATGGCAGTGATGGTGCCGTGGCGCACTGTCACGGTGGTGGGTTCGCTGACCTGGCCGCGCGCCACGTCCACCACCCGCGCGTTGACGATCACGCGGCTGTTGCCCGGCTCGGGCAACGGCGGAGCCGACAGCGGCCAGAGCAGAGCGGCGGCGAACAGCAATGGCGGCGCCAGCAGGAGGATGACCAGTACGATCGGCCACTGCCGAAGGTGGGCGGAACGGGGCAATGCGCATGCTGCATCCATGAGCCGGCGATCCTTGTAGTGGGTCGCCCGCAGGGTGCTGCAAGCGGGACGCTGGCGCCAGTGACCATCGGCATCCGGCCCTGTCTGCCTCCGGGGCGGTTACCCTGTGCAGCAGAACTCCTGATCACACCCGCGCCATGTCCATCGTCCTCACCGATTTCGCCCGTCCCCGCCTGTTCCCGCGCGTGCCGCGTGGCAACACCATCCAGGACTGCACTGCCGAGCAGTTCGAGGCACACCTAAATGCGCATGCGCCGCTGAAGGTGCTGGATGGCTACGCGCCGTTCTGCAAGCTGTTCGTCTACGAGAACTGGACCAGCACGCGCTGCCTGACCGTACCGATCACCGAGGCCAACCGCCACCTGCTGCGCAGTGGTTACGAAGCGCGCAACCGCGAGGAACTACCGGTCCTGGTGCGCTGGTTCGAGGGCGTGGAATCACCGCGTGCGAACTACCTGGTGGTGATCCTGTACAGCGCCGGGCAGCTGGCCAGGGAAGGCTCGCCGATCGAGGCCGACTGGGGCATCGTCGGCTGCATCTACACCGCCGAACCGGAAGAGGTACCGATGGCGCCGATCACGATGATGCGCAATGCGCTGGGCGTGGACGAGGGCGGATCCGGCGTGCCGCTGGACCGCGAAGCCTACCGGCGTTCCGTCGAGTTCTGGGAGAACAACGCGAACTGGCGGCCGTGAGCAACATTTGTCATCCACGCATCGCGTGAATGTGCGGACCGCAGTAGAGCCACGCCATGCGTGGCCGCTTGGCCTTCAGGCAGCTTTCCATTCCCACCACGGGTAATGGTACTCGCGGTCGATGGCCTGCCAATGCTGGCCGCATTGCGTGCAGGCAACGGTGTGGCAGTCGCCCCAGCAGCCCTCAGCCTCTTCCACCGAGAGCAGCTGCATCTGTCCTTGTTCAATCAGGCGACGGGGATCGAAGAACGGGTAGCCGGGGTTGAGCGCGCACAGGCAACCCTCGCGTGCACGCCAGTAACGCAGCCGACGCAGGGCGGCCTTCAGATACGCCTGGTTGCTGATCAGCATGCCGCCAAGCGCGATGCCCTGGCAGCGTTGTTCGATCAGATCCACATGTGCGCTCAACGCGTCCAACGATGAGGCACTGAACAGTCGTGCGACAACGCGGGCGGCATCGGTGATGCGCGTTGCGTCGCGCGACAACAGGTCCTGCAGCAGCACATCGGCCTGTGCATCGTCGAGCCGGGGAATGGGCGCTGCAGACCACGGCCAGCGCATCAGCGTGACTTGCCGATGGCAGCGTAGTTGCCGGTTGTCAGGCGCAGCAGATCGGCCGGCGCCAGTTCCACTTCCAGACCGCGGCGACCGGCGCTGACATGCAGCCTGGGCAGCGCTTCGGCGCTGGCGTCCAGGAAGGTGCGCAGGCGCTTCTTCTGCCCGAGCGGGCTGATGCCACCGACCAGGTAACCGGTCGCGCGCTGCGCGGCATCAGCAGCAGCCATCTCGCACTTCTTGCAGCCGGCCGCTTCGGCCAGTGCCTTCAGGTCCAGCTGGCCGGCCACCGGCACGATCGCCACCAGCAGTTCGTGTGCCTCGGTGCTGGCCAGCAGGGTCTTGAACACCTGGGCCGGATCGAGGCCGAGCTTGTCGACAGCTTCGCCGCCATAGGATTCGGCGTGGGCGTCATGCACGTAGCTGCGCACGGTGTGGGCGATCTTCTCGCGCTTGAGCAGGTTGATGGCCGGGGTCATGTAGGCATGGTAGCGCGCGCTGGGCGCGTTGCCTTGACCGAGCCTACTGCCGGAGAGCATCCACGCATGGCGTGGATCTACCGTGGGGACTGGATGAGGGGTGTACGGCCACACGCAAACGCAGAACGGACGCCCGAAGGCGCCCGTTCCGTGTGTTGCATGCACCGGTGGTGCCGGCCGCTGGCCGGCACCCCGCAGGCATCAGTAGCGGTAGTGGTCCGGCTTGAACGGGCCTTCCACCGGCACGCCGATGTAGTCGGCCTGTTCCTGGCTCAGGGTGGTCAGCTTCACGCCGATCTTTTCCAGGTGCAGGCGGGCCACTTCCTCGTCCAGCTTCTTCGGCAGCAGGTAGACCTTCTTCTCGTAGCTGTCCTTGTTCGCCCACAGGTCGATCTGTGCCAGGGTCTGGTTGGCGAAGCTGTTGGACATCACGAAGCTCGGGTGGCCGGTGGCGCAGCCCAGGTTCACCAGGCGGCCTTCGGCCAGCAGGAAGATCGCGTTGCCGTTCGGGAAGATGTACTTGTCCACCTGCGGCTTGATGTTGACGTGCTTGATGCCGGCGAACGACACCAGCGCATCGACCTGGATCTCGTTGTCGAAGTGGCCGATGTTGCAGACGATGGCCTGGTCCTTCATCGCGCTCAGGTGCTCGATGCGGATGATGTCCTTGTTGCCGGTGGTGGTGACGTACAGGTCGGCACGGCCCAGGGTCGATTCGATGGTGTTGACTTCATAGCCTTCCATCGCCGCCTGCAGGGCGCAGATCGGGTCGATCTCGGTGACGATCACGCGCGCGCCGTAGGCACGCAGCGAGGCCGCGCAGCCCTTGCCGACGTCGCCGTAACCGCAGACCACGGCCACCTTGCCGGCCAGCATCACGTCCATCGCGCGCTTCAGGCCGTCGGCCAGCGACTCGCGGCAGCCGTACAGGTTGTCGAACTTGCTCTTGGTGACCGAGTCGTTGACGTTGATCGCCGGGATCAGCAGGGTGCCGGCCTGGGCCAGCTGGTACAGGCGGTGCACGCCGGTGGTGGTCTCTTCGGAGACGCCCTTCCAGTCCTTGACCACGCGGCCCCAGTAACCCGGGCGTTCCTTGGCGACGCGCTTGAGCAGGTTCTTGATGACCTGTTCTTCGTGCGAGGACGAGGCGGTGTTGACCCAGTCACTGCCGTTTTCCAGCTCGTAGCCCTTGTGAATCAGCAGGGTCACGTCACCGCCGTCGTCCACCACCAGCTCCGGGCCGGTCAGGGTGCCATCGGCCAGGGTGAAGGTCAGCGCGTCCAGGGTGCAGTCCCAGTACTCTTCCAGGGTCTCGCCCTTCCAGGCAAACACCGGGGTGCCGGTGGCCGCAATGGCGGCAGCGGCGTGGTCCTGGGTCGAGAAGATGTTGCACGAGGCCCAGCGCACGTCGGCGCCGATGTCCTTCAGGGTCTCGATCAACACCGCGGTCTGGATGGTCATGTGCAGCGAGCCGGTCACGCGCACGCCCTTCAGCGGCAGCTCAGCCTGGTACTTGCGGCGGATCGACATCAGGCCCGGCATTTCGTGCTCGGCGATGTCCAGTTCCTTGCGGCCCCAGTCGGCCAGCGTGATATCGCGGATCTTGTAGTCACCTTCGGTGGAGAAGGTCTTGGCAACAGCGTTCATTCGTGTGCTCCGGTTGTGGACGAGCGGATGCTCGCATTTAGCCGGGCGCCGTTGTTACAAAGCCACCTTACCGAGCCTGGCCGGGCCTCGTGGGATCCGGTCGCAGCGCCCCTCGGCAGGGGAGAACCCCCATTATATCGCGGCCCCGACGTGACATCCGGATGACCCAACCATCGGCAGATGGGGCCGCGTGCACGGCCTGTTAAGGTCGGTGTTTTCACGCATCACACAGGTGGAACGATGAGCATGCACGCGCGCCGTACTCGGCGCTGGACCGGCCTGGTCCTGTCGATGGGACTGCTGGCGGTGGCCCCGCTGGCCTGGGCCGCAGCGCCGCAGCCGGTGGCCGCACAGGCCCAGGGCGTCAACGGCTACGAACTGCCGTCGGCCGCGCTGCAGGCGGTGGTGGACGCGCCGCGTGCACCCTCGTTGTACCTGTCGCCGCGCCGCGACGTGGCCGCGATGATGCAGATGCCGTCGCTGCCTTCGATCCAGGTGGTGGCGCAGCCGGAACTGAAGCTGGCCGGCCTGCGCATCAACCCGCGCACGTTCTCCGACAGCCGCTTCAGCTTCGGCGAGAAGCTGTGGCTGATGAACGTGGCCGACGGCAAGGAGCGGCAGATCAGCGGCCTGCCTGCCAAGCTGTCGATCGCCAGTGTGACGTGGTCGCCGGACCAGAAGTGGCTGGCCTTCAACCAGGTCGACGCCGGCAGTGGCGCCAATGAACTGTGGCTGGTGGACGTGGCCGGCGGCAGCGCCCGTCGCCTGGTTGCCGGCCTGAACACGGTGATCGGCAGCGGCTACCAGTGGCTGCCGGACAGCCGCGGACTGGTGGTGTTCACCCGCCCGGCCAACCTCGGTGCGGCCCCGGCCGCCGACGGCATTCCGACCGGCCCGGCAGTGCAGCAGACCAGCCAGGGCGGCGGCGTGGTGTCGATCCGTACCTACCAGGACCTGCTGAAGAACGAGGCTGATGCGCGCCAGTTCGATTACTACGCGACCACCCAGCCGATGGAAGTCAGCCTGGATGGCAGTACCCGCGCGATCGGCGCGGCCGGCATCTTCATGGGCTTCTCGGTGTCGCCGGATGGCCGCTTCGTGCTGCGCCAGCCGGTGCAGCGCCCGTATTCGTACGTGGTGCCGGTGGACAGCTTCCCGCGCCGCATCGAAGTGATCGACCGTGCCAGCGGCAAGCTGGTGCACACCGTGGCCGTGCGCCCGCTGGTGGAAGGGCTGCCGACCGGCAACGACGCCGAAGTGACCGGCGTGCGCGACATCCGCTGGCGCGGTGATGCCGACGCCACCCTGGTCTGGGCCGAAGCGCAGGACGGCGGCGACCCGAACAGGGACGCCAAGGTACGCGATGCGGTGCTGATGCAGGCCGCGCCGTTCGACAAACCGCCGGCCACCCTGGCCCAGCTTGGCAGCCGCCTGGCCGGCATCAGCTGGGGCCGCGGTGACCTGGCCCTGCTGACCGAATCGTGGTGGAAGACCCGCAGGACCAAGACCTGGCTGATCGCCCCGGACAACGCCGGTGCCGAGCCGCGCCTGCTGTGGGACCGCGATGCGCAGGACCGCTATGCCGATCCGGGCCGGCCGCTGTTGTCCAGCGACGACCGCGGGCGCTCGCTGCTGCAGACCAGCGCCGATGGCAGCAGCCTGTATCTGGCCGGTGCCGGTGCATCGCCGGAAGGCGATCGTCCGTTCGTGGACCGCTTCGACATCGCCACGGGCAAGGCAACCCGCCTGTTCCACTCGCAGGCGCCGAGCTATTCGCTGCCGGTGGCATTGCTGGACAACCAGGGCAGCTCGCTGCTGCTGAGCCGCGAGAGCCCGGACGAGCCGGCCAACTTCTACGTGCAGTCGCTGGCCGATGCTGGGAGCGCACCGCGCGCGCTGACCCACTTCGCCCATCCGCTGCCGCAGCTGAAGGGCGTGCAGAAGGAGCAGATCCGCTACAAGCGCAAGGACGGCGTCGACCTGACCGCGACCCTGCTGCTGCCGCCGGGCTACGACCCGAAGCGCGACGGCCCGCGCCCGCTGCTGATGTGGGCCTACCCGGGTGAGTTCAAGAGCGCAGCCGCGGCCAGCCAGGTGACTGATTCGCCGTACCGCTTCAACGCGGTCAGCTACTGGGGCCCGCAGGCGTTCCTGGCCAAGGGCTACGTGGTGCTGGCCAGCCCGTCGATGCCGATCATCGGCGAGGGCGACAAGGAGCCGAACGACACCTACATTGAACAGCTGGTGGCCAACGCGCAGGCCGCGGTGGATGAAGTGGTGCGCCGTGGCGTGACCGATCGCGATCACATCGCCATCGGCGGCCATTCCTACGGTGCGTTCATGACCGCCAACCTGCTGGCGCATACGCGCCTGTTCAAGGCGGGTATCGCGCGCAGCGGCGCCTACAACCGTACGCTCACGCCGTTCGGCTTCCAGGCCGAGGAGCGCAACTACTGGCAGGCGCAGGACGTCTACCAGAAGATGGCGCCGTTCAACTACGCCGACAGGATCAAGGACCCGATCCTCTTCATCCACGGCGTGGACGACAACAACTCCGGCACCTTCCCGATCCAGAGCGAGCGCATGTTTGCTGCGGTGAAGGGCCTGGGTGGCACCGCGCGGCTGGTGATGCTGCCGAACGAATCGCATGCCTACCGCGCACGCGAATCGATCATGACCATGCTGGCCGAGAGCGAGCGCTGGCTGGAGCAGACCATCGGCCCGGCCGAGCAGGGCAAGGCGAAGAAGAAGCGCTGACCGGGCCTGGTAGTGCCGGCCGCTGGCCGGCAACCTCATGGAGACATGCAACCTGAGGTTGCCGGCCAGCGGCCGGCACTACCAGATGAAACCATTTTTGCATCGCAGCACGACGCCCGATCTGGGATAGGCTTGGGGCCTGGATCCGTTGACCGAGGCCTGTGCGTCGCCGATGAACGAGTACCGCAGCAGCATCGAGTTTGCTTCTCCCGATCTTCCGCTTCGCGATGATGTGCGCCGGCTTGGCGCACTGGTCGGCGACCTGCTGGTCGAACAGGTGTCGGCCGCGTTTCTTGATGACGTCGAGGACGTGCGTACCCGCGCCATCGCCCGTCGCGAAAACCAGGCGCCGCTGTCGGAGCTGGCCGATGGCCTGGCCGGGCGCACGCCGCAGCAGGCCGAGACCATGGTGCGGGCCTTCAGCACCTACTTCCAGGTGGTCAACATCGCCGAGCGCGTGCATCGCATCCGCCGCCGCCGTGACTACCAGCGCGCCGGTACCGCAGGGGCGCAGCCCGATGGCCTGCAGGATGCACTGCAGCACCTGAAGGCGCAGGGCGTGGGCCT
Organism: Stenotrophomonas sp. YJH_SMC_19; assembly: GCF_059367915.1. NCBI lineage: Bacteria > Pseudomonadati > Pseudomonadota > Gammaproteobacteria > Lysobacterales > Lysobacteraceae > Stenotrophomonas > Stenotrophomonas sp. YJH_SMC_19. The sequence continues at coordinate 34,452 of NZ_JCAFRI010000003.1, read as the reverse complement.
GGACGAACTGGCGCAGTGGCTCCCGCGCATCGACATCGAACCGGTGTTCACCGCGCATCCGACCGAAGCAGTGCGCCGCGCGCTGCTGGAGAAGGAGCAGCTGATGGTGGCCAGCCTGGTCGACAACCTCGACGGCCAGCGCACGCCGGGTGAGGCTGCCGCCGATGCCGCGCGCTTCCGCATGGCGCTCACCGCGTCGTGGCAGACCACCGATTCTTCACCGGTGCGGCCGACCGTCGATGACGAGCGCGAGCACGTCGGCTTCTATCTGGTGCAGGTGCTGTACCGGGTGATCCCGGTGCTGTACGAATCGCTGCAGCAGGCGCTGCGCGATACGTACGGCGAAGAACTGCCGCTTCCGCGCCTGCTGCGCTTCGGCACGTGGGTGGGCGGCGACATGGACGGCAACCCGAACGTGGATGCCCACACCATCCGCAATACGCTGGATGCGCAGCGGCAGGCGGTGCTCGGGCGCTACCAGAAGGAACTGCTGCAGCTGGCCAGCCTGCTCAGCCAGTCCACCGAGCGGGTAGGGGTGAGCGATGCGCTGCAGGCGCGCGTGGCGCAGTACCAGCAGCTGCTGCCGCAGGTGCAGTCGCGCCCGCGCCACGCCGATATGCCGTACCGCCTGCTCAACGACCGCATGCGCGCACGCCTGCAGGCCACGTTGGACGATGGCGGGGGCGCCTACGCCGGCCCCGCCGAATTGATCGACGACCTGCAGCTGATCCTCGACAGCCTGCTTGCGAACCGTGGCGAGCACGCTGGTGGTTTTGCCGTGCAGCGCCTGCTGTGGCGGGTGAAGACCTTCGGCTTCCATCTGGCGCGGCTGGATGTGCGCCAGGAGTCGAGCGTGCATGCGCGCGCGCTGGCCGCCGTGCTGGGTGGCGAAGAGGCCTGGCAGGCGCTGGATGCGGTGGGCCGTGCGCGGCTGCTGAGCCCGCATGCCAGCGGTGAAACGGCATTGCCCAACGGCGACGACGAGGGCAACCAGCGGCTGGATGCGGTGTTCGCCGCGCTGGCCGATGCGCGTGCGCGGCATGGCAGCGATGCGCTGGGCAGCTACATCATCTCGATGGCGCACGACCGCAGCGACGTGCTGGCGGTGCTGGCGCTGGCACGCCGTGGCGGCCTGGTGGAAGAGAACGGATCAGTACCGCTGGATATCGCACCGCTGTTCGAGACGGTGGATGATCTCAAGCGCGGCACCGCGACCCTGCGTGACCTGCTGGCCGACCCGATCTATCGCGCGCACCTGCAAGCACGCGACGACGTGCAGATGGTGATGCTGGGCTATTCGGACAGCAGCAAGGACGGCGGTATCGCGGCCTCGCGCTGGGGCCTGCAGCGTGCACAGGTGGAACTGCTGGAAGTGGCGGCCGAGGCCGGCATCCGACTGACCTTCTTCCATGGCCGGGGCGGCTCGATCAGTCGCGGCGGTGGCAAGACCACGCATGCGGTCGATGCGTCGCCGCGCGGCAGCATCGATGGTCGCCTGCGGGTGACCGAGCAGGGCGAGGTGATCCATCGCAAGTACGGTATCCGCGCGCTGGCTTTGCGCTCGCTGGAACAGGCCACCGGCGCGGTGCTGCGCGCCAGCCTGCGCCCGCGCGCGGCTGAGCCGCGCGAGGACGACTGGCGGCCGGTGATGGACGTGGTGTCCGCTGCCAGCAGCGAGGTCTACCGTGGCTTCGTCGGCCAGGCCGGCTTCATGGACTACTTCCGCACCGCCACGCCGATCGATGTGATCGAACGGATGACGCTGGGCTCGCGTCCGTCGCGCCGGCTCGGCCAGGACGCGGCACTGGGCAACCTGCGTGCGATTCCCTGGGTGTTCGCCTGGAGCCAAGCCCGGGCGGTGATCCCCGGCTGGTACGGCGTGGGCAGCGGCCTGCAGGCGGCGGTGGATGCCGGCCACGAACAGACCCTGCGCGATATGGCGCGAGACTGGCCGTTTTTCCGTACGTTCCTGGACGATATCGCGATGGTGCTGTCCAAGGGCGATATCACCATCGCCGAGCAGTTCTCGCAGCTGTCCGGCGAGTTGCACGGGCGCTTCTTCCCGCAGGTGCAGCGCGAACTGGAACTCACCCGGCACTGGCTGCTGGCATTGATGGACCAGCAGACGCTGTTGGACCACGATGCGCGACTGGCGCTGTCGATCCGCCTGCGCAATCCCTATGTCGATCCGATCAGCGTGCTGCAGGTGGACCTGCTGCAGCGCTGGCGGGCCAGCGGACGCGAGGATGACGATCTGCTGCGCGCGCTGGTGGCCTGCGTGAACGGGGTTTCGCAGGGCGTGCAGAACACCGGGTGAGGTGTCGCGGTAGTGCCGGCCGCTGGCCGGCAACCTCATGATGTCTGGCGGCACGCACGAGGTTGCCGGCCAGCGGCCGGCACTACCTCATTCCTCCGGCGACGGCGGGTTCGACGCCAGCAGTTCCAGATGGCGCTGTTCCATTTCCTGGCGCAGCTGGCGGCGGATCAGCGCGGCAGCCTGGCGGCGCTTTTCGTCCGAGGTGACCGGCTGCAAGGGTGGCACCGGCGTCGGCCGGCCTTCCTCATCCACCGCCACCATGGTGAAGAAGCAGCTGTTGGCGTGGCGCACGCTGCGCTTGAGGATGTCCTCGGCCACCACCTTGATGCCGATCTCCATCGACGAGGTGCCCGTGTAGTTCACCGATGCCAGGAAGGTGACCAGCTCGCCCACCGCGATGGGCTGGCGGAACATCACCTGGTCCACCGACAGGGTGACTACGTAGCTGCCGGCGTAACGGCTGGCGCAGGCGTAGGCGACCTGGTCGAGCAGGCGCAGGATCGCACCACCGTGGACCTTGCCGGAGAAATTGGCCATTTCCGGCGACATCAGCACGGTCATGGACAGCTGGTGGGTTTTCAGTTCGGTCGACATGCGGCGGATTGTATCGGCAACCGCGCGATTGTTTCCGGAGGCCATGAAAAAGCCGGCCAGCGGCCGGCTCTACCAGAAAGCAGAAGGGCCGCTTGCGCGGCCCTTCTTCAAGGTCAGCCGACTAACAGTCGGCTCTACCGGTCGGCTCTACCCGCCGGCTTTACTTCAGCTTCGCATCCGCGCGCAGGGCGGCGGCGCGGTCGGTCTTCTCCCAGGAGAAGGCCGTGGCGTTGACGGTCTCGCCTTCGCCGTTGAGGTAGCTGAACTCCTTCGGCTTGCGGCCGAAGTGGCCGTAGGCCGCGGTCTGCTGGTACATCGGGTGGATCAGGTCCAGCATCTTGATGATGCCGTACGGGCGCAGGTCGAAGTGCTTGCGGATCAGCTTCTCGATCTTGTCGTCGCTGATCTTGCCGGTGCCGAAGGTGGTGACCGAGATCGAGGTCGGCTCAGCCACGCCGATGGCGTAGGAGACCTGCACTTCGCAACGGTCGGCCAGGCCGGCGGCAACCACGTTCTTGGCGACGTAGCGGGCCGCGTAGGCCGCCGAACGATCGACCTTGGACGGGTCCTTGCCGGAGAAGGCGCCACCACCGTGACGGGCCCAGCCGCCGTAGGTGTCGACGATGATCTTGCGGCCGGTCAGGCCGCAGTCGCCCACCGGGCCGCCGATCTCGAACTTGCCGGTCGGGTTGATGTGGAACTTGGTGCCCTTGTGCAGCCACTTGGCCGGCAGCACCGGCTTGATGATCTCTTCGCGGACGGCCTCGATGAGGTCCTTCTGCTTGATGCCCGGGGCATGCTGGGTCGACAGCACCACGGCGTCGATGGCCGAGACCACGCCGTTTTCATAGCGCAGGGTGACCTGGCTCTTGGCGTCCGGACGCAGCCACGACAGCGGCGAGTTCTTCTTCTTGCGGATCTTGGCCTGCTGCTCGACCAGGCGGTGCGACAGGTGGATCGCGGCCGGCATGTAGCTGTCGGTCTCGTTGGTGGCGTAGCCGAACATCAGGCCCTGGTCGCCAGCGCCCATTTCTTCCGGCTTCTTGCGGTCCACGCCCTGGGCGATGTGCGGCGACTGCTTGCCGATCAGGTTCAGCACGCCGCAGGTGGCGCCGTCGAAGCCGACGTCGGAGCTGTCGTAGCCGATGTCCGTGATGACCTTGCGGGTCAGGGCTTCCAGGTCGATCCAGGCGCTGGTGGTGATTTCACCGGCCACGATGGCAACGCCGGTCTTGACCATGGTCTCGCAGGCCACGCGGGCGCGCTGGTCCTGGGTCAGGATCGCGTCCAGCACCGCATCGGAGATCTGGTCGGCAACCTTGTCCGGATGGCCTTCGGAGACCGACTCGGAGGTGAAGAGATAGCTGGACATCAGGCGTAATATCCCTTGATTCGGATGGAAAGATGGGCGCGCATGATACACGGGGTGCGCCGCCTGTGCATTGTGAACCTGTACCGGTTGCCGGTGGTTAAGCCCGCGTAGGCCCGGCAAGGGCCGTCCTGACGGGATTGGGCCCCGGCCTCGAGGCCCAGTGTTCCACCAGTGTGACAGCGGGCCGGGTGGCGAGCGGGCGGTTGCGGCCCCTCCGGCCGGGGACGACCGTCATCGTTCTGCCCCGAAACCGCCATCTGGCTGCCGCCTGCCGGGCGCAGGCTGTCGGCCAATACGGCCGCCGGGCATGAGTGGATCCGCCATGCAGGAACTTGAACAGCGTCTCCAGCAGCGCTTTCCCGATTGGTTCCATGGCCGTCGTGGCCAACTGGCGCGGCCATTGCTTCGCAGCGTCGGGCGCTGGTCGCGGTTGGACCAGATCGAAGCGTTCCTGCAGCGCAGTGCAGGATTGCGCGGATTCGGCTTCGTCGCCGCCGGGCTGGAGTTCATCGATGGCCAGTACCAGGTGGATCCGGCCGCGTTGGCGAAGATCCCGGCCACCGGTCGCCTGCTGATCGTCGCCAACCACCCGTCCGGCGCACTGGACGCGCTGGCTCTGCTGGACGCGGTCGGTCGCATCCGCCGCGATGTGCGAATCGTGGCCAACGACCTGCTGGGGGCGATCGCGCCACTGCAGGACCTGCTGTTGCCGGTGCGCATCCTCGGTGGCAAGGCCCAGCGTGGCAGCCTGCATGCGGTCGAAGAGGCGTTGGCTGCCGAGCAGTGCGTGATCGTGTTCCCGGCCGGCGAGGTCTCGCGGCTGTCGCTGCGCGGCATCCGTGATGGTCGCTGGCAGCGCGGTTTCGTCCGCTTTGCCCGTGCCGCCGGCGCGCCGGTGCTGCCGGTACGGGTGGAAGCGCGCAACTCGGCGCTGTTCTACGGCGCCTCGACCCTGTTCAAGCCGGCCGGCACCGCGCTGCTGGCGCGCGAGATGTTCACCCGCCGCGGCCGCCCGCTGCGCCTGAGCATCGGTGAGCCGATGCAGCTGGGCAAGGGCGGTGACCCGGGCGCACAGCTGCTGTCGGTACGCCGCGCGCTGTATGCGCTGGGCCGCAATGGCGCGGCCGGCAATGCCGCTGCCTTCGCAGGCCCCGAGCCGCTGGCGGCGCCGGTGCCACCCTCGCAGGTCGCCGCTGGGATTGCCGCAGCCACCCAGCTGGGCCAGACCGCCGACGGCAAGCAGATTCTGCTGGCCACTTGTACTGCCGATTCGCCGCTACTGCTGGAGCTGGGCCGCCTGCGCGAACTGACCTTCCGCCAGGTGGGCGAGGGCACCGGGCGCAGCCGGGACCTGGACGATTACGACCCGCAGTACGAGCACATCGTGATCTGGGACGCGGCCGCGCAGCGCATCGCCGGCGCGTACCGGATCATGCGCGGCGCCCATGCGCTGGCCCGGCACGGACTGTCCGGGCTCTACAGCGCGTCGCTGTTCCGCTATTCCGACGATGCCATCACCCACATCGCCGAAGGCCTGGAACTGGGCCGCAGCTTCGTGGTGCCCGACTACTGGGGCAGCCGCAGCCTGGACTACCTGTGGCAGGGCATCGGTGCCTACCTGCAGTGCCGGCCGGGTATCCGCTACCTGTTCGGCGCCGTGTCGATCAGCGCGGCGCTGCCACGCGATGCGCGCGAGCAGCTGGTGGCGTACTACCAGCGCTATTACGGCGGTACCGCCGGCCTGGCCGAATCGAACCGCCCGTTCCAGTACTTCGCCGCGCCGCCGAGTTTTGGCGAGCTGGATGCAGGCGCCGCGTTCGATGTGCTCAAGGCCAACCTGGCCGCACTCGGCACCGGCGTGCCGACGCTGTATCGCCAGTACACCGATCTGTGCGAACCCGGTGGCGCGCGCTTCCTCGCCTTCGGTGTCGACCCGGACTTCAGCGATTCGATCGACGGCCTGATCGAAGTGGACCTGTGCGCGATCCGGCCGAACAAGCGCAAACGCTACCTGCGCGATGCGGGGATGCCGGCATGAGCGTGCTGGCGAACCTGTCGCCGCACCGGCGCGCAGTGTTCGTCTCCGACGTGCACCTGGGTTCACGTCATTGCCATGCCACCGAACTGGCACGTTTTCTCTCGCAGCTGCGCTGTGAGCGTCTGTACCTGGTCGGTGACATCATCGACCTGTGGTGGATGGCCCATCGCCGTGCCAACTGGCGGCAGTCGCACAGCGAGGTCATCCAGGCCCTGCACGCGCTGCGCCGTGCCGGCACCGAGATCATCTACATTCCCGGCAACCACGATGCCTCGCTGCGCCAGGTGTGCGGGCTGATGCTGCCGGCGATGCAGGTGCGCCGCCGCGCCATCCACGTGACCGCCGATGGCCGCCGGCTGCTGGTCGCGCATGGCGACGACTACGACGGCGTGACCCACTTCGGCGGCCTGCAGGAAAAGTTCGGTGACTGGCTGTACTACCGCATCCTCACCGGCAACCAGGCGCTGAATGCAGTGCGGCGCCGGCTGGGCATGCGCTACTGGTCGCTGTCGGAGTTCCTGAAAAAGCGCAGTGGTGCGGCCGAACGCTACATCGAGCGCTTCGTGCAGGCCGGGCTGGACGACGTGCGCCGGCGTGGCCTGGATGGCATCGTCTGTGGCCATATCCACCGCGCCGCGCTGGTCGAACGCGACGGCCTGGTCTATGCGAACGATGGTGACTGGGTGGAAAGCCTGACCGCGCTGGTCGAAGACCACGACGGCGCGCTGCGCCTGCTGGACCACAACGGGCAGACCTTGGTGGAGCTACCGGGCGCGCGCTTGTCACAGGCGGCGTAACCCGTTTCCGTAGAGTCGACTGTTAGTCGACTATCGCGCGCAGCGCGCGGTGTCCGCAGCCTGATGGAAGAGCAGTCGACTAACAGTCGACTCTACAGAAACGGTGTCCGGGAGTGAGACGGCACGCCCGTAAGCCGTTAGCATCGGCCCATGGATTCCCTGACCCAGATCGTACTTGGTGGCGCCGTCGCCGCTGCCATTGCTCCGCCCGGCCATCGCCGTGCGGCACTGCTGGCCGGTGCCGCGCTCGGTACTCTGCCGGACCTCGACGCGCTGTGGCTCGGCTTCACCGCCACCGGCCCGGTAGCGAACATGGTCGAGCACCGCAGCTTCAGCCATTCGTTGCTGGTGCTGCCGTGTGTGGCGGCGCTGATCTGGTGGTTGTTCAAGCGCTTTGGAAATGGCCGGGTCGCGCAGTCACCGGTGCGCTGGTTCTGGGCGATCCAGCTGGCGCTGGTGACCCACCCGGTGCTGGATGCGTTCACTGTCTATGGCACCCAGTTGTGGTGGCCGCTGCGGCCACATCCAACCATGGGCTCCAGCGTCTTCATCATCGACCCTGCATACACTGTGTGGCTGCTGCTGGGCTGCGTAGTGGCCTGGTTCGGTCGTGCGCGCCCCTGGGTCGGCAAGGTGCTGGGCGTGTCACTGCTGGTCAGCAGCGCATACCTGGGCTGGGGCCTGATCGCCAAGGCGCAGGTCGACCGCGTCGCGCAGCAGAGCCTGGCCGCGATGGGCCTGGCCGATGCGCCGCGCTTCTCGGTACCGATGCCGTTCAACACGCTGCTATGGCGGGTAGTGGCGATGACGCCCAATGGCTACGTGGTCGGAGACCGCTCGCTGGTCGCCGATCATGGGCCGATGCAGTTCGAAGGCCATCCCTCCAACGTGCAGGCACTGCGCGAGGCGCAGGCGATTCCGGCGGTGCAGCGACTGCAGTGGTTCAACCGCGGCTTCATGCGTGCGCAGGTCGTTGACGGGCGCCTGGTGCTGAGTGATCTGCGCATGGGCCTGGAACCGGATTACACCTTCAACTTCGCCGTGGCCGAACAGGTGGGCGGGCAGTGGCGGCCGATCGTGCCCGAACAGCTGCGCGTGGACTACAGCAGCCCGGCAGCACGCGCCGACGCCGGGCGCCGGCTGGCCGCGATGTGGCAACGCATCTGGCACGAGCCGGCAGCATCCGCGACCGGCGCTGCGCACCCGTAGATCCACGCCATGCGTGGATGGCGCGAACAACAGCCACGCAGGGCGTGGCTCTACTGCGGCTGGCGGTTGAGCTTGATCGAACGGTTCAGCACCTGGCGCGGCACGTTGGCGATGTCAAAGCCAACGAACGCCAGCAGGAACTGCAGCCCGGAGATCAGCGCGACCATGGCGATCATGATGGTACCCACCGGCGTGGCGACATCGGCCTGGGCCGACCGTACCCAGTGGTACAGCCCGAACAGCCCCCCGAAGGCGAGCAGGCTGCTGCCGGCGATCAGCTCCAGCGACGCGATGCTGAGGTCGCGCAGGAAATAGTTGTAGGCAATGCGCTTGAGCGTGTTGCGCAGGTGCTTGAAGGTGAACTCACCCAGGATGCGACCAATGCGCAGGTTGCTGGTTTCGTCGCCGTAGTGGGCATCCATTGCCACATCCTGCACGACCGCGCGCACGGTGTTCAGTCGGAACAGCATGTCGGTCTCGAAGAAATAGCGGTCGCTGACCGCCTCGAGTTTCAGGTGGCTGGCGACCTTGGCATGGATGGCGGTGTAGCCGTTGGTCGGATCGAACACCTGCCAGTACCCGGACGAAGCCTTGGTCATGAAGGACAGCAGCAGGTTGCCCAGGCGCCGCACCGGGGGCATGCGGCGGATGTGGGTCAGGTTCCAGAATCGGTTGCCCTTGGTGTAGTCGGCATGGCCGTCGGCGATCGGCGCGACGAAGTCCATCAGCAGCGCCGGGTCCATCTGCCCATCGCCATCGACCTTGACCAGAATGTCCATGCCATCGGCGATGGCCGCGCGGTACCCGGTCTTGATCGCGCCGCCGACGCCGAGGTTGTGCTGATGGAACAGCACGGTGATGCGCGGGTCGTTGGCTTCGGCCTGGATCAGGCGGCCGCTGCCGTCGGGGCACGCATCGTCCACGCAGTAGATCGCCGTTACCGCATCATCGATCGCCGCCAGCACGGACAGCACGTGGCGGGTCACTTTGTAGCAGGGGATGATCACGGCGATCCGAGCCGGCGTGGATGCGGAGGGCGAAGTGGTGGTCATCGGATTCATGGGGCTGGGTGGGCCAGCAGGGGTTTTGCCGGCAGTTCCACCAGATCCCCCTGCAGCACCCGTGGTGCGTCGCCCTCAGGCGCTACGGTGATGTGGTGGTAGCGGTTGAAGGTGAAGTCGAACTGCTCGTCGGGCAGGGATGGGAAGTAGCGGCGGAAGTAATCCATCTGTGGCAGGTACAGCACATGGTTCACGGCGGGAATGCCAACACCCGGCAGGAGGGCCCCGAACCCACCGGGAGCCACCAGCGCGCCTTCGGTCGTGGTGGCTGAGCCGCGGGCCTGCAGGGAGTGCAGGACGGCAGTGCGGTCCATTGCGAAGATCGGGCCGGCCGGCTGCACGGGATTGAACAGGCCGTTGCCCAGCAGGTTGGCCAGCGCGGCCGTGGCCAGCACCAGGCTCGCGGCGTGAACCGACAACTGCGGGCGCCGCGCGGCGACGGCGAGTGCGGCCAGGCACAGGTAGGGAATGGCATCGGCAGCGCTGTGCAGGCGACTGAACTGGCCTTCACCGAACAGGAACTTGGCCAGGCTGCCGACCATCAGCAACGCCGCCAGAAGCAGCAGGCGCCAGCGCTGCAGGCGCACGCCGCAGTGCACCAGGATCATCGCGCAGGCGATGTTGAGCAACAGGCCGAAGGCCAGCAGTGCGCGAGCGGGGGGCACCATCGACAGGGTGGTCAGTTTGCCAACCACGGCAGGCACAGGCAGGAAGATCCAGCAGGCGATGAACAGCAGGCCGGCGGCGAGGATCAGCAGGGAGCTGCGATGGCTTTTCGCCCATTCACGCAGCCGTGCGCCATCGGCCAGCACCAGCGTGAACAGTGGCAGCAGGCTGCCCAGCACCGCGATTTCGCAATCGTTGGATGCCTTGAACAACGGCAGCGGTGCGAACCGGTAGGTCATCAGGTTCGGGAAGAGGTGCGCGAGCAGGCTGGTCAGGCCGACACCGCCACCGGCGCTCTGGCGCTGGCCGGGGTACACCGTGTTGCGCACGATCGGGATGATGTCGTGGAAGTAGCCGACGAACACCGCCAGTGCGATCGCGCCTGCGATGGCGGCATCGACCAGACGTACAACGGTGATGGCATCGCGCCGGACCGCCAGCACCAGCACCGCCAGGGCCAGCACCGAGGAAATGATGAAAGGTGGGTAGGACACCGCGATCAGCCATGCCGCCAGTGCATAGGCGCAGGCCACGATGCGCAGCGCGCGATGGCCGATGCCCAGCCATGCCACCGCAGCCCAGGGTGCCAGCGCGAAGGCACCGGCATTACTGGTCCACCAGACCTGCACGAACGGCGCGAAGAACAGCGTGGTCGAAACCAGTACTGCGGCTAGTGCCGGCATCCGCAGTTGGCGCAGGAGCAGGGCCCATCCGCTCAGGAAGGCCATGGCCATGAACATGAAGAAGAATGAATAGGCGTTCGCTGCAGGCAGCATGAAGAACGCCCAGTGGTACGGCTTGAACAGCAGCCCCCAGTCCTGCAGCGGCAGCGCCTGGAAGGTGCGCAGTGACTCGTGGTATGCCGAGTGCGCATTGAACTGCCCGAAGTCGTTGTTGACCGCGATCTGGATGTACGGCGTGAACACCATCCATTCGTCGGTGCGGATGTAGCGGGCGGTACCGAGCAGCGGCTGCTGCGGGGTCAGGCCGAGGTACTCGTAGGCCAGCGAGTAGGAAGAAGGCGTCAGTGCGAGCGCGACATACAGGATGCACAGCAGCGCCATGATCCCGGCAAGCAGGCGAACCTGGCCAGGGCGAAGTCCGCCCGTCTGGCCCGGGTCCTGGGCAGGGAAAGGCGTTCGGCCGCTGTCACTCATCATGCGCTCGCAGGTAAGGTCCATCCATGCGCGACGTACCCGCACACCGATGCCTGAGGGCAATAGAGGGGGATCCCGGCACGCGCCGTTCCGAGGCCGGGACTGCGGGATTCTAGCCGGTTGCCGCCGGAGCCGCAGGCCATCCTGTGGCGAGGATAGGCCTCAATACACCGTCGCGCGGCCCTGCACGAACGAGTAGAAGAACACCGCGTTCGGGTCGTTCTGCACCAGGCGGAACTCGCGGCGCATGCCTTCCACGGTTTCCTCGTCCACCGAGCCGGCCTGCAGCAGCTGGTCGGCGGCCGACAGCAGCAGCTGTTCCCAGAACGCGATCATCGTCTTGCGACGCGCCGGCTCGCGGTTGTCCAGGTGGATGGTCTTGATCTCGGTGTGCACGTCGCGGAAGCCGCCGGCCAGCAGCAGGTTGCCCAGCTTGGCGCCGACGAACGGGTCGCCCCCGTGGTCGTACTGGAAATCGTTGAAGGCCATCCAGTAGCGCCAGATGTGCGGCGAATACGGATCGAGCAAGAACGAGGCATTCATCACTTCGGTGATGTACACCGGCGAACCCGGTGCCAGCACCCGGCGCACTTCGCTCAGCACACGTGCGGGTGACGGCACGTGCTCCAGCACCCAGCACAGGAACGCCGCGTCGAAGCTGCGTGCCTCGAACGGCAGCTCACTGGCATCGGCCTGCTGCAGGGTATAGCGGTCGCTGCACCACGGCGTGCGCGCCAGGTTCTCGCGCGCGGTGGCCAGCTGCGTTTCGCTCAGGTCCACGCCGGTCACGTGCAGCTCGGGGAAGCGGCGCAGCAGGATCTCGGTCTGTGCGCCCACGCCGCTGCCGACTTCCAGCAGGCGCCGCGCGCCGCTGTAGTCGATCTGGCCGAAGATGCTTGACTCCAGCAGCCGGGCCTGGGTCATCAGGCGCTGCTGCTCGGTGCCGGAAAACCCGTGCAGATAGGTCGGGGAGGAAATCGGCGGGGTCATGGTGGGCTCTTGTAGCGTCGAGCTGGCTCGACTGTTCGCAAACGCGGGGCTGGCGGCTCAGGCCGCCGAAGGCAGCGCCGGTTCCCCGGCGATCAGGCGGTCGAAGTATTCGGTGGTCAATGCGATCTGGCTGGCCGGATCCTCGGCACGGTTGACCACCGCGCGGAAAGCGGCATTCTCCGGCCGGTCCTTGGCATACCAGCCCAGGTGCTTGCGCGCGATGCGCACGCCCTGCGGCTCGCCATAGAACGCATGCAGCGCGTGCAGGTGGCCAAGCAGGATGTCGCGCACTTCCGCCAATGATGGCGGTGGCAGTTCCTCGCCGGTGGCCAGGTAGTGCGCCACTTCGCGGAAGATCCACGGCCGGCCCTGCGCCGAGCGACCGATCATCACCGCATCCACGCCGGTTTCCTTCAGGACGTAGGCGGCCTTCTGCGGCGAATCGATATCGCCGTTGGCGATCACCGGAATGCGCAGCGCGGCCTTGATCTCGCCGATCGTGGCGTACTCCGCCTGGCCGGTGTAGTGCTGGTCGCGGGTACGGCCGTGCACCGCCAGTGCCGCGATACCGCTGTCCTCGGCGATGCGTGCGATCAGCGGGCCATTGCGATGATCGCAGTCCCAACCGGTACGGATCTTCAGCGTGACCGGCACGTCCACCGCGTTGACCACGGCCTCGAGGATGCGCGCCACCAGTTGCTCGTCGCGCATCAGTGCCGAACCGGCCCAGGCGTTGCACACCTTCTTGGCCGGGCACCCCATGTTGATGTCGATGATCTGCGCGCCGTGGTCGACGTTGTAGCGCGCGGCCTCGGCCAGCTGCTGCGGCTCGGTGCCGGCGATCTGCACGCTGATCGGGGCCGGTTCGCCGTCATGGTCCATGCGGTGGATCGACTTGCGCGTGTTCCAGAAGCGCGGATCACTGATGGTCATTTCCGAGGCGGCCAGACCCGCGCCCAGCCGTTTGCACAGCAGGCGGAAGGGCTTGTCGGTGACGCCGGCCATGGGCGCCAGCACGACGTTGGGGGCAATGGTGTACGGGCCGATCTGCATGCGCCCATTGTAGGGCGCGCGCGGCGGTACGGCCGCGTCGGGCGCGGTCCGGTTCAGGCCGATCGGCACCGACCTCATGCCGTACCGGCATCAGCAGATGCTTGATGGTTGCTTCCACCGCCCCCAAGGGCGGGTGATGGTGGGGTGCTTGGTGAAGGCCAATGCCGCCGGGCTGGGGATGTGGCGAGACGGGGTAGAGTCGACTGTCAGTCGACTATCGCGCGAAGCGCGGGGTTTCCGCGGCCTGGCCGGAAAGCAGTCGACTACCAGTCGACTCTACCCGGTCGCGCTGCCCCCGGCTGCCAGGCCCGGCGTTGCCCAGGCTTGGGAATGCCTCCAGCCTAGGGAGAATCGATTATCAGTCGACCAGGCTGCGATGGCACTGCCTGCGGTCGTCCCTGATGGCCCCGCGCTCAGCGCGGCGGATCGATCTGCAACCCGGCGCCGAGACGGTCCAATGCCACATCCACGCGCGGCAACAGCTGCCGGCCCTGTGGCCACAACAGGCGCAAGGGCAGGCCGCGGCAGTCCAGCGTTGGCAGGATCGAAACCAGGCTGCCGCGTGCCAGCGCGTCATCGACCAGCCAGGTGGCCAGCTGGGCGATGCCAAAGCCGGCCTCGACCGCCGCCACCTGCGCTTCGGCACTACCGACCACCAGGCGTGCGCGGGCCTGCAGCCATGCGCTGCGATTCCCGGCGTCAGCCACCTGCCACGGCCCGATGCTGCCGTCGGCGCGGCCGAACATCACGCCGTCGTGGTCGGCCAGTTCGGAGGTCGAACGGGGCAGGCCGTGCCGTTCCAGATAGGCCGGCGACGCGCAGAAGCACAGGCGCTCGTAGCCGAGCAGGCGGCTGCCCAGGGTCGCTGGCAGCGGCTCGGGGCCACCGATGCGCACAGCCAGATCGATGCCGTCCTCGGCCAGGTCGATGAAGCGGTCGCCGAAGGTCACCTGCGGCCGCAGGTGCGGGAACGCATCGGCCAGCTGCAGCAGCAACGGCCAGACTTTGAGGCGCCCGAAGGTGGCCGGCGCATCCACGCGCAGACGCCCCACGGGCGCCCCGCCATGTGCGGCCAGCACTGATTCGGCATCAGCCAGTTCGGCCAGCACCCGCACGCAGGTGCGATGGAATCCTTCACCGGCTTCGGTCAGGCGCAATCGCCGGGTGCTGCGTTCGAACAATCTGGCTCCCAGCCGTGCCTCGAGCCGTGCGATGGTCTTGCCGACCGCCGAACTGGTTACATGCAGGCGCTCGGCGGCAGCGGTGAAGCTGCCGGCGTCAGCGGTGGCGACGAAGGCCTCGATGCCACGCAGGCGTTCGGTGGGGAGCATGGGAAATTTTGTCTTGAATAGGTGGAAAATATAGCAGTAATCGGAACTACGGGAATAAATAGTCTGGCGGCTCCAGTTCTGGTGCTCCTCCATGTCCTCCCCCGATTCTCCCGTGGCCGCTGGCCACGCCAATGTGCGCCGACAGCTTTCGGTCGCCCTGCTGGCGGTGTCCGCTTTCGTCATCGTTACCACCGAGTTCCTGATCGTCGGCCTGCTGCCGGCACTGGCCCACGACCTTGGCCTGGGCATTGCCCGTGCCGGGCAACTGGTCACCCTGTTTGCGTTCACCGTGATGCTGGCCGGGCCACCGTTGACCGCGCTGCTCGCGCACGTCGACCGACGCCGCCTGTTCGTGGCCATCCTGCTGCTGTTCGCCGGCTCCAACGCGCTGGCCGCGATGTCCACGCAGCCATGGCTGCTGGCGCTGGCACGGGTGCTGCCGGCGCTGGCCCTGCCGGTGTTCTGGGGCACGGCCAGCGAGACTGCTGCACTGCTGGCACCTGCGGAGCAGGGGGGGCGTGCGGTGGCACGGGTCTATCTGGGCATCACCGCCGCGATGCTGTTCGGCATTCCGCTGGGCACGTTGGCTGCCGATGCCATCGGTTGGCGCGGCAGCTTCTGGTTGCTGGCAGCGTTGTCACTGCTGATGGCCGCTGCATTAGCGTTGTGGATGCCCGATACGGTTGCCGGGCCGCGGCGCGCGCTGCGCGAACAGGCACGCGTGCTGCGCCAGCCCTGGCTGCAGGGCAATGTGCTGTTGTCGGTGCTGGTGTTCACCGCCATGTTCGCTGCCTATACCTATCTGGCCGATGTACTCGAACGGCTGCTGTGGGTTCCTGCCGCACAGGTGGGGTGGTGGCTGATGGGCTTCGGTGCGGTTGGATTGATCGGCAACGCGTTGGGCGGCCGCTGGGTGGATCGCGCGCCACTGGGTGCGACCTTGGCGTTCTGTGGCGTATTGGCGCTGGGCGTGCTGGGCAGCGTCGGGCTGGCCGGGCAGGGAGCATTCGCGCTCATCGCGCTGGCGGTCTGGGGCGTGGCCCACACCGCGCTGTTTCCGCTGTGCCAGGTGCGGGTGATGCGTGCAGCGCCGCAGGCACAGGCGCTGGCCGGAACCTTGAATGTCTCGGCGGCCAATGCAGGCATCGGCCTGGGGGCGCTGTTGGGAGGCGGCGCCATCGAACGCTTCGGCCTGGCATCGCTGGGTGCGGTGGGCGCGGCCGTTGCGTTGCTGGCGATTGCCGCAGGCCTGTTGCTGCGATGGCTTGCCCGGTCTCGTGCATCCACGCATGGCGTGGATCTACCCCATTGAACGTGCCGCCGTGGTGCTTGCAGTAGATCCACGCCATGCGTGGATGGAAGACCCACAAAAAAGCCCGGGCATCTGCATGCCCGGGCTTCTTCATCCACGCATGGCGTGGATCTACTTTGCTTCGGCGTCGGCCGGGGTGAAGCGCGGCATCGCCGCTGCAGCACCTTCCTTCTCGGTCGAACGACCGGCGAACTGGTTGGCGAAGCGCACGTGGCGGGCGAACGGGGCGTCGGCCACCTGCGCCAGCGACGCGGCCAGCGCACCGTTGAAGGCGTCACCGGCACCGGTGGTGTCGATGGCCTGTACCTGTTCGGCGCCCACGCGGTAGTACGGCTGGGTATCGCCGCGCAGGTTCTCGTCGGCATGCGACACGAACACGCCCACCGAGCCCAGGGTGACCACCACGGTACCGTTGCCGACCAGCTTGCGGCACAGCGCGTGCAGGCTGGCGCCATCCAGCGCGGCGACGTCGTTGGCATCCACGCGCTCACCGACATGGCGGCCGAGCAGGGCAGCGAACTCGGTCTCGTTCGGGGTGATCACATCGGCCAGCTTGAGCAGGCCGATGGTCGAGGGGGCATCGGCCGGTGCGGTGTTGAGCACGGTGGTGACGCCGGCCTCGCGGGCCGTGGCCAGTGCCGCTTCGATGGTCTGCACCGGCGATTCCAGCTGCACCAGCACCACCCTGGCGCCGGTCAGCAGGGCCTGCTGCTGTTGCAGGAAGTCGGTGCTCAGCGCAGCGTTGGCACCCGGGCCGATCACGATGGTGTTGCGGCCACGGGCATCGACGTAGATGCCGGCGGTGCCGGTCGGTTCGCTGCTGGCTTCGGCGATGAGGCCGAAACCATCCTGCGCCGCCAGTTCGCGCGCGGTGGCGCCACCGGCGTCGTCGCCCAGCGCGCACACGAAGTGCGTCTCGGCACCGGCGCGGCAGGCCGCCACGGCCTGGTTGAAGCCCTTGCCACCGGGGCCGGTGCTGTAGCGGCCGGCAATGGTCGCGCCCGGTGCCGGCAGCGACTCGCACCGCCACACGTGATCGACATTGAAGGAACCGACGACAACGACACTGCTGCTCATAGGGAATCTTTTCTCAACCAAGGGTTCAACTGAAGTGCGTCAGCACGCCGGCGATGGTCGCCGTCATGAAGGTGGCAATGGTACCGCCCAGCACCGCGCGCAGGCCGAACTTGGCCAGGTCGTGGCGACGTTCCGGGGCCAGGCCACCGATGCCGCCGATCTGGATCGCGATCGAGCTGAAGTTGGCGAAGCCGCACAGCGCGTAGGTCGCGATCAGGCGACCTTCGCTGGACAGGCTGACGCCAGCCACCTGGCCGTTCACGATCTGCGACAACTCGGTGTAGGCCACGAACTCGTTGATCACGACCTTCTGGCCGATCAGCGAACCGACGGTGGTGGCATCGGCCCACGGCGTACCGATCACCCAGGCGATCGGGGCCAGCAGGTAGCCGAAGATGGTCGACAGGTTGGTCGGCTTGCCGATCTGCGCAGCCAGGCCGGTCACTTCACCGATCCAGGTCAGCGGGGCGTTCAGCAGCGCGATCAGGGCGATGAAGGCCAGCAGCATCGCGCCGATGTTCAGCGCCAGCTTCAGGCCGTCGCCGGCGCCGGCCGCAGCCGCGTCGATGATGTTGCTGGAGGTCTTTTCGACTTCCATCTTCACCGTGCCGCGGGTGAGCGGGGTGCCGGTTTCCGGGATCAGCAGCTTGGCCACGACCAAGGTGGCCGGCGCGGCCATGATGCTGGCCGCCAGCAGATGCTTGGCGTAGAAGGCCTGCTGCGCTGGGTCGCCGCCGCCAAGCATGCCCACGTAGGCCGCCAGCACGCCGCCGGCGATGTGTGCCATGCCGCCGATCATCATGGTCAGCAGCTCGGACTGGGTCATCCTGGCGATGTACGGGCGCACGGTCAGCGGCGCCTCGGTCTGGCCGATGAAGACGCTGGCGCAGACGCTGGTGGTTTCCGCACCGGACACACGCATGACCTTGGTGATCGCCCACGCCATCACGCGCACGATCGCCTGCATGATGTTCAGGTGGTACATCACCCCCATCAGCGCCGAGAAGAAGATGATGGTCGGCAGCACCTGGAAGGCGAAGATGAAGCCGTAATTCTTGGTGTCCATCAACGAGCCGAAGATGAAACCGGAACCCTCGTTGACGAAGCTCAGCACCTTGACGAAGCCGTGGCCCAGCGCGTCGAACACGTCGCGCCCGCCCGGCACCAGGATCACCAGCGCCGCGAAGGCGATCTGCAGGGTGATACCGGTGGCAACCAGCTTCCAGTCAACCGCGCGCTTGTTATTGGAAAACAACCAGGTGATGCCGATCAGCACCGCCAACCCGAACAGGCCGAAGCCGATCCTGCCCAAACCTTCGACCATGTGAGTGACTCCCCTGGGGCGTCGCGAAAAACGGGAAGCCTAGTGCAGGGCAGGGGCCGGGGCAAGAAAAAGCAGCGTGCGCGCGGCCAACGGTACCGATCAGGCCAGCAACGGCAAGGGCTTGCGGCTGGCGGCGGCAGGTAGAATGGGGGTCGATCCCGGCCCGGATGCGGGCCCGCAGCAGGAGATTCGCATGCAATACCGTCGCCTGGGCTCCACCGGCCTGCCGATTTCCGCCCTTTCCTTCGGCGCCTGGGTGACCTTCGGTGACCAGATCCCGCGTGATGAGGCGCGCAACCTGGTGGCCGCCGCCTGGGATCATGGTGTCAACTTCTTCGACAACGCCGAGGGCTATGCCAACGGCCGTGCCGAACAGGTCATGGGTGACGTGATCGCCGACCTGCGCCTGCCGCGCGACGGTTTCTGCGTGTCCAGCAAGGTGTTTTTCGGCAGCGCCAAGGACCCGCGGCCGACCCAGCGCGGGCTGTCGCGCAAGCACGTGACCGACGCCTGCCACGCTGCACTCAAGCGCCTGCGGGTGGACTACCTGGACCTTTACTACTGCCACCGCCCGGATCCGGACGCGCCGATCGCCGAGACCGTGCATGCGATGGACACCCTGGTGCGGCAGGGCAAGATCCTCTACTGGGGCACCTCGGAGTGGTCGGCGGTGCAGATCCAGCAGGCGCTGGACATCGCCGAGGCGCGCAACCTGCAGGGCCCGTCGATGGAGCAGCCGCAGTACAACCTGCTGCACCGCGAGCGGGTCGAGGTCGAGTACGCGCCGCTGTATGCCGGTGCCGGCCTGGGTACCACCATCTTCTCGCCGCTGGCGTCGGGCCTGCTCACCGGCAAGTACGACCAGGGCATTCCGGCCGATGCACGGCTGGGGCGGGAAGGCATGGAGTGGTTGCAGGACCTGGTGCTGGGGGCCGACGCCGGGGCCCGCCTGGGCCAGGTGCGGCGCTTCAGCGAGGTGGCACGCGCGCTGGGCCACGCCCCGGCCACGCTGGCCATCGCCTGGTGCCTGCGCAACCCGAACGTTTCCAGCGTGATCCTCGGCGCCAGCCGGGTCAGCCAGCTGCTGCAGAACCTGAAGGCACTGGACGTGCTGGAGCAGGTCGACGCGGCCGGCTGGGCGCAGGTCGAAGCCGTCTTCGCCTGAACCCCGGGGCCGGCCGGGCCTCGGGGGCCTCGCTCGGGCCGGTTCGGCCGAGGGAACGGGACGGGAACGGGAACGGGAACGGTAGAGTCGACTGTCAGTCGACTGCTTCGAATAACCGACTGCTTCGAGCAACAGCAGTCGACCAACAGTCGACTCTACACACCTGCGTCGCCATTTAATTGATGCGATCTATCGGATTACGGAATTCGATCATTAATCCCATCAATCAAATTGAGAATGGTTGTTGATTGTCAACTGAGAATCATTATCATTTAACTCGTCCCTCGCACGAGTCCAGATGCTCATGAATGCTCAACCTGTACTGCTGCGCCCCGAAACACTGACCCTCCGCGATCGTCCGGTCCGCGTCGTTCCGCCGGAAGAGGTCATCGACAGCGAAGCCCTGCTCAAGGGCCGTCGTGAAATCCTGATCCAGCACGGCGACCGCTTCTATCGCCTGCGGCACACCAGCAACGACAAGCTGATCCTGACCAAGTAATCGCGGTCTGGTCGCCCGCCTCCCTCCCTCCTGCCGGCAGCGCCGACAGGGTGGGCGACCCGTCCGCTCCCGCTCTCTCCCCCTCGGTCTACCGCGTGCACCTTCCGGGTGTGCCGGTAACCGGGGGTTCCCCTGCCTGACCGAACGAACCCGATGACCCGCCATACCGCCCTTTGCCTTGCTGTCTGGATGGTGCTGCCGCTGTCCGCCCACGCTGCTGCCACTGCTGCCCCCGATGCGCGCGAATTCGATCGGGTGCAGGTCACCGCCACCCGCACCGAGCGGGCGGTGAGCGACGTGGCGGCCACGGTGGATGTCATCGACCGTGAGCAGATGGACCGGCACCTGGTGCAGGACATCAAGGATCTGGTGCGCTACGAGCCGGGCCTGTCGGTCACCCGCAGCGCGACCCGCTTCGGCCTGGATGGTTTCCGCATCCGTGGCCTGGACGGCAACCGCGTGCGCATCCAGACCGACGGCATCGTCATGCCGACCCGGTTCGACATCGGTTCGTTCGCCAGTTCCAACCGCAACTTCACCGACCTCGATACGCTCAAGCGCGTCGAGATCGTGCGTGGACCGGCCAGCTCGCTGTACGGCTCCGACGCACTCGGTGGCGTGGTCGCGTTCGTGACCAAAGACCCGGCCGACTATCTCAAGGACGGCAAGAACAGCTACTTCGGTCTGAAATTCGGCTACGACGGTGAGTGGAAGGGCCTGCTCGGCGGTGTCACCGCCGCCTTCGGTGGCGACCACTGGAGCGGCCTGGTCAACGTCAACCATCACCAGGGCCAGGAAACGGACAACAAGGGGACGGTGCGCAGCGACAACGACACCCGCACCGCGTCCAATCCGCAGGATCGCGACGGCCGCAGCCTGCTCAGCAAACTGGTCTATGCACCCAGCGAGGACCAGCGCTTCCGCCTGACCGTGGAAGGCAACGAAGACACCACCGATACCAATGTGCTGTCGGCGATCGCCAGCGTTGCACCGCGCCCCGGCGCGATGGCTGCGGCCACTGGCATGAAGTCCCACGACACCCAGAAGCGCAACCGCGTGTCCTTCGCCCACGAGATGGATGCGCTGGACCAGCCGTTCGCCGACAGCCTGCATTGGCAGGTGTACGCGCAGAACAGCGAAACCCGGCAGCAGACCGACGAGACCCGCACCGACGGCACCCGTCGCCACCGCGTGTTCTCCTTCGACCAGCATGCCTATGGCCTGCAGGCGCAGTTCAACAAGGCGTTCGCCACCGGCAGCGTCGAGCACGCATTGACCTACGGTTTCGAAGGCACCCGTACCGAGATCCGCCAGAAGCGCGACGGCTATCAGGTCAGCAAGGCTGGCGTGGTCAGCAACACGGTGCTGCCGGACACCTTCCCGGTGCGTGACTTCCCGATCAGCAAGACCACCGAGCTGGGCCTGTATGCACAGGATGAGATGCGCTTTGCCGATGGCCGGCTGTCGCTGGTGCCGGGCGTGCGCGTGGACCGCTACGAGCTGAAGCCGGAAGTGGACAGCATCTTCGCCGAAGACAACCCGACCACGGCCGTGGCGCAACTGAAGAAGACCAGCGTGTCGCCGAAGCTGGGCATGGTCTGGCGCTTTACCGACGAATGGTCGCTGTTCGCCGGTTATGCGCGTGGCTTCCGTTCGCCGCCGTACAACGACGTCAACATCGGCCTGACCAACGTCGCCTTCCGCTATACCGCCATCGCCAACCCGGATCTGAAGCCGGAAACCAGCGACGGTTACGAACTGGGCCTGCGCTTCATCGCGCCGGCGGCGTACGTCAGCGTCAGCGGCTACTACAACGACTACAAGGATTTCATCCAGTCCAACGTCGATACCGGTCGCAACGCACAGGGTTTGACCGTGTTCCAGTCGCAGAACATCGCCGACGCGCGCATCTATGGCGCGGAAATGAAGGCCGGCATCGAGTTCGGCGAACTCAGCCCGGCGCTGAAGGGCTGGGCGCTGCGCAGTGCGTTGGCATGGTCGCGTGGTGACAACCGGACCGATGACGAACCGCTGGCCTCGGTCGATCCGCTGCGTGGCACGCTGGGCCTGATGTACGACACCGATACCTGGGGCGTCGAACTGGCCGGTACCTTCGTGCAGCGCAAGAAGCGCCTGCCGCCGCCTGCAGCGCAGACCAATCCGAACGCACCGGCGCCGTTCGTCTACCAGCCGGCCGGCTACGGCGTGCTGGACCTGATGGCGCACTGGAACTTCGCGCCGGGTGCCACCTTCAATGTCGGCGTGTTCAACCTGGCCGACAAGCGCTACATCGAATGGTCGTCGATCACCCCGAGCCTGATCAGCGATCGCGCACTGAGCGATCGTTTCAGCAGCCCGGGCCGCACCTTCTCCGCCAGCCTTGCCGTTTCCTGGTGACCTCATGAGCCGAGCACTGTCCGCACGCAGGAATGACTCCATCGCCGCGCCGAACAGCGCGGCCTGGCCGACCCCGGCACAGCTGGCCACGCTCGGCACCGTGTTGTGCCTGTACCACGCCGACGGCAACGAGCTGGGCGGCTGGCGCCAGGCCGTACGCGTACACGCCTGTCAGGGCGTGGACAGCGAGGGCCTGCGCGAAAGCCTGTGCTTCCTTGATGGCCGCGGCCGCTGCGTGTGGCGCCTGTACCTGCTGCCCGACAGCG
Source organism: Stenotrophomonas sp. YJH_SMC_19 (assembly GCF_059367915.1). Classification (NCBI taxonomy): domain Bacteria; kingdom Pseudomonadati; phylum Pseudomonadota; class Gammaproteobacteria; order Lysobacterales; family Lysobacteraceae; genus Stenotrophomonas; species Stenotrophomonas sp. YJH_SMC_19. The sequence continues at coordinate 11,827 of NZ_JCAFRI010000003.1, read as the reverse complement.
ATTTCCTGGCCTGGGACCGTCTGGTCGCGGCGCTGCCGCCGGGACCGGAACACGACAGCGAGGCGAGCGTTGGCGAACGCCTGTGGCGGCGTTTGGCCGGCCATCTTGGCGGCCAGCGCTGGCGCCTGTGCGCGCTGCGCCTGCATGCCGCCGACGACGGACGCACGCTGGCCGCCAGTCTGTCGACCCTGTCCTCGCTGGGCGCGGCCACCGCGCGCCGCATCGCACGCCTGGAAGGTGCTGAAGGCGAGCTGGCGATCGACGACTGCTGCTGTGCCGACGCCGCCCGGCGTCCGGCGCCCCAGATTCCCGGCGACCTGCCGCTGATCCGCCTGTGACCCTCTCCTGATGGAACGCCCGTTGGCCACGGATGGCCCCTCAATGAATCTGCAACCCCGAAGGAAGACCCCGATGAAGCTCCAGACAGCCAGCGCCATGCTGCTGCTCGCCGCCAGCGGCGTGGCCAGCGCGCAGCCCTCCGATATCGCCCGCGACCACGACAGCATCCTCGCCATGCAGGGTGAGTACACCGTGGACTTCGCCTTCGACGAGACCGTGCTGCTGAAGCCGGGCTACGAGCGTGCACCGGCGATGCGCAGCGGCGGCAGTGAAGTGGTCATCGTGGTCGAGAACACCCCGAAGCGCATCGTGCTGCAGCACCTGCTGCTGGATGAAAAGAGCGGCCACATCACCAAGCACTGGCGCCAGGACTGGGTGTACGAAGCGCCGAACCGTTTCGAGTTCAGCGCCGACCAGACCTGGAAGGTGCGCAGTATTCCGTCGGCGGTGAACCAGGGCGCCTGGACCCAGTGCGTGTACGAAGTGAGCGACGCACCGCGCTACTGCGGCACCGGCACCTGGACCTACACCAACAACGTGCCGAGCTGGACCAGCGATCTGAGCTGGCGCCCGCTGCCGCGCCGTGAGTACACCAAGCGCAGCGACTACAACGCGCTGGCTGTGGTCAACCGCCATACGCTGACCCCGAACGGCTGGACCCACGAACAGTTCAACACCAAGGTGCAGCGCAACGCCGATGGCAGCCAGGTGGAGATCGCACGCGAGTTCGGCTTCAACGACTACGTGAAGACCACCGAGGTCGACTTCACCCCGGCGCGCAACTACTGGAAGGCCACCGCCGGTTACTGGGCCAAGGTGCGCCAGCGCTGGGACGGTTTCCTGACCCAGGCCCCGGGCGTGCACCTGAAGACCAGGATCGACGGCATGGCGATGATCATTCCGCTGTTCACCCAGGCCGAAGAGATCCAGTCCGGCAAGAAGGTGAAGGACAAGCAGATCGACGAAGTGTTCGCCAAGTACGTGGAAAAGGCCCAGTAGATCCACGCCATGCGTGGATGTGCTTGTTCCTTGAACACTGGCAGCGCCGTCCTGGGCTCTTGGTAGGTGCCGAGCTTGCTCGGCACGCGCCCCGGTCCGGCGCCGCCTCAGGCCTCGCGCAGCGCCAATGCCGGCGGCGTATGCAGGATCGCCCGCGTACCCCACCAGCCTGCCAGCAGGCTCAGCCCGATGCCGACCACGCCGCCGATCAGCAGGCCCGGCCACGGCGGCAGCAATGGCAGCTCGAACACCTTCTGCGAGACTGCCACGCCGATGGCGGCCGCCGCGCCCACCGCGAGCAACGCGGCCAGCGTGCCCAGTGCGCCGAACTCCACCAGCACCGCACCGCGCAGCTGGCGCCGGGTCGCGCCCAGCGTGCGCAGCACCGCGCTGTCGTAGCGACGCTCGCCCGCCGTGGCCTGCAGCGCGGCCAGCAGCACCAGCACGCCGGCCAGCAGGCTGAACACCATCACCAGCTGCACCGCCTGTGCCACCCGCTCCATCACATCGCGCACCTGCGAGATCACCGCGTCCACGTCCAGCAGCGACAGGTTGGGCTGAGCGCGCACCAGCTCGCCCAGTCCGGCTGCCTTGCCGGCCGGCAGGTGGAATGCCGACAGCAGGTTGTGCGGTGTATCGCCCACCGCGTTCGGGTTCAGCAGCACGAAGAAGTTCGGCCGGAAGGTGTTCCAGTCGGCCTTGCGCACACTGGTCACGGTGAACTCGCGCTCCTGCTCGCCTACTGCAATGGTGATGCGGTCGCCGGGATACACGCCGTAGCGCTTGGCCCAGCCGATTTCAACCGACGCCTCCGGCGCCGTGCTGTCGGGCGTCCAGAAGGTGCCGTTCATCAGCGTATTGGCCGGCGGGAAGCTGCTGCGCCAGCTGAAGTTCAACGGCCGGTTCTCGTCGTCGTCATCGCGCTGGGCTTCGCCAGACGCCGGCTGCCCGCTCTGGTCCGGCGAGCGATCCACGCGCAGCGGCGGCTTGCCGTTGATCGCGATCAGGCGGCCGGTGGCCATCGGTTCGATGCTGGCGTCGTTGGCGCCCAGTCCACGCAGCGCGGCCAGCACGCTGTCGCGCTGTTCGGGCTGGATGTTGATCAGGAAGTAGTTCGGCGTGTCCGCAGGCAGTCGCTCGCGCCACTGCTGCAGCAGGCCGGGGCCGGTCACCGCCAGCAGCAACAGCGCGCACAGCGACAGCGACAGCCCGACCAGCTGCATCACCGCCAGCATCCGGCGCCGGGTCAGCGCCGCCAGGCCCAGCCGCCAGTGGCCGTGCAGGCGGTGCTGCAGGCCGCGCAGCAGCTGCAGCAGCACGAAACCGACCACGCCGGCCGCCACCGCCAACGCGGCCAGGCCGCCCAGCACCCATAGCGCCAGCTTGAGATCACCGGTCACCTGCACCGCCAGCAGCAGGCTCGCCGCCAGCGCTGCTACGTAGGCCAGCAGCGAGGCCGGGGGCAGGGCGGCGAAGGAGCGGTTGAGCACGCGCATCGGCGGCACCCCGCGCAGGCGCAGCAGCGGCGGCAGGCCGAAGCCGAACAGCAGCAACAGGCCGATGCCGGCGCCGGTCAGCGCCGGGATTGCCTCGGGTAGCGGCAAGCGCTGCGGCACCAGGCTGCCCAGCACCTGCACCAGGCCTTCCTGCGCGGCCATGCCCAGGCCGATGCCGAGCGCACAGGCCGGCAGCGCCAGCATCAGCAGCTGCAGCGCCAGGCCAAGCAGGATGTCGCGCTGGCGCGCGCCCAGGCAGCGCAGGATCGCCACCTGGTCGATGCGGCGCAGGGCAAAACGGTTGGCCGCCAGCGCGGTCGCCACGCCGGCCAGCAATACCGCCAGCAGTGCGCTCAGGCCGAGGAAGCGCCCGGCAAGATCAAAGGCCTGGCGCACGCCGCGCTGGGTGTCGTCCACGCTCAGCAGGCGAAGGCCTTTTACCTGTGGCAGCAGCCACTGGCGCAACGCGGCAACCTGGTCGGCGGAGCCGGCGAACATGAGCCGGTAGTTGATGCGGCTGCCAGGGCCGAGCAGGCCGGTGCCCTCCACATCGGCGCGGTTGACCAGCAGGGTGGGGGAGAGCGTCAGCAGGTCGCCACCGGTATCCGGTTCGGCCTCGATGATGCCGGCGATGCGCAGCGTGCCAGCGCCGAACTCGAGATCGTCGCCGGCCTTCAGTCCCAGCCCCTGCAGCAGGCGCGGGTCGGCATAGGCCTGGCCCTTGGGCGGCATGCCGGCCTCGGCGACCAGGGCGCCGCCGGGTGTGGCCCGCACCCGCAGCGTGCCACGCAGCGGATAGCCCGCCTGCACCGCCTTGATGCTGGCCATCTGGCTGGCATCACCGTTGAACAGCACGCTGCCGAAGCTGGCGATGCGGGTGAAGGCCAGTCCACGCCGCTGCGCCTCGTCGGCGAACGCCTGCGGCGGGTCATCGCGCCCGGCGATGCCGAGGTCGCCACCGAGCATTTCCGCTGCGCTGCCGGTCAGTGCCAGGTTGACCCGATTCACCAGCGTGCCGACCGCGGTCATCACCGCCACGCCCAGCACCAGTGCGGCGAACACGGTCAGCAGGTCACCGGCCAGCGCCTCGCGGCGCAGCGCGCGCCACGCATGCCGCAGCAGGTTCATGCCTGCGCCCCGCGCTCGACCGGCAGCAGGCGGCCGTCGTCGATGCGGTGGATGTACTGGCAACGCTGGGCCAGGCGCAGGTCGTGGGTGACCAGCACCAGGGTGGTGCCGCTGCCGGCGTTGAGTTCGAACAGCAGGTCGCTGATGTGCTGGCCGGTGGCGTGGTCCAGCGAGCCGGTCGGTTCGTCGGCGAACAGGATGCGCGGGCGGGTGACGAACGCACGTGCCAATGCCACGCGTTGCTGCTCGCCGCCCGACAACTGGCGCGGATAGTGGCGGGCGCGATGGGCCAGCCCGACCTGGGCCAGCACTTCATCGACCCGCGCCCGGTCTTCGCGTCCGGCCAGTTCCAGCGGCAACGCGACATTCTCGGCGGCGGTCAGCGCCGGCAGCAGGTGGAAACTCTGGAACACGAAGCCGACCTCACGCGCGCGCAGCTGGGCGCGGGCCTCCTCGTCCAGCGCCGACAGGTCCTGGCCAGCCAGCGCGATGCGGCCGCGACTGGGCAGGTCCAGCCCGGCCAGCAGGCCAAGCAGGGTGGTCTTGCCGGAACCGGAGGCGCCGACGATGGCCACGCTGGTGCCTTCATGGACCGTCAGGGTGATGTTGTCCAGTATGTGGACTTCACCCTCCGGGCCCTGCACGGACTTGCCGACCTGGTCGACGGCGATGGCGGCGGGCGCGCTGCGGGGGGACAGGCTGTCGATGAGGAGACTCCAATGCGCAAGACGGGATGGAGCCGGCGAGCCGGCGCGATGATGGTGCTGCTGCTAGGGTTCCTGCTGCTGCCGGGGCTGGCCTGTGCCAAAGGTCCGGCCGGCACCGTGCTGGTGCTCGGCGACAGCCTCAGTGCTGCCCACAATATCCCTGCCGACGCCGGCTGGGTCAGCCTGCTGCAGCAGCGGGTCAGGCAGCAGTCGAAAACCCCGGTGCGCATCGTCAACGCCAGCATGAGCGGCGAGACCACCGCCGGCGCGCTGACCCGCCTGCCGGCCCTGCTGGCGAAGGAAAAGCCGACCGTGGTAGTGATCGCCCTTGGCGGCAACGATGCACTGCGCGGGCTGACCCCGGCGCAGGTGCAGGGCAACCTGGGAAAGATGGTGCAGGCCAGCCAGAAGGCGGGCGCGAAGGTGCTGCTGCTGGGCATTGACGTGCCGCCCAACTACGGGCCGGCCTATCGCCAGCGCCTGGCGGCGGCCTACAGGGCGCTGGCCACGCAGTACAAGGTGCCGCTGCTGCCCTTCCTGCTGGAGGGGGTGGCCCTGCAGCCGGGCATGATGCAGGCCGACGGCCTGCACCCGACCGCACAGGCGCAGCCAAAGGTGCTGGACAACGTCTGGCCGCTGCTGAGGCCGCTGCTCTGAACCGTTTGTTTACCTCTTGACGGAACTTCACATCGCGTCCACCGTCGATCCGGCATGTTTCACAAAGCTGAAGTTAGAGGGAATCACATGCGTCAGACGAAGGAGACCTCCGGCTTGGTGCTGGTGGTCGAAGACAACCGCAACATCTCCGAGATGATCGGGGAATACCTGGAAGGTCGCGGCTTCGAAGTCGACTATGCACAGGACGGCCTGGATGGCTACCGCCTTGCGGCGGAGAACAGCTATGACGTCGTGGTGCTCGACTTGATGTTGCCGCGCCTGGATGGCATCGAAGTGTGCCGTCGCCTGCGCAACGATGCGCGCAAGTCCACCCCGGTGCTGATGCTCACGGCACGCGACACGCTGGACGACAAGCTCACCGGCCTGGGTTTCGGTGCCGATGACTACCTGACCAAGCCGTTCGCGATCCAGGAGCTGGAAGCCCGCCTGCGCGCGCTGATCCGTCGCGAACGTCGCCAGGTCGGTTCGGAAGTGCTGAAGGTGGCCGACCTGGTGCTCGATCCGGTCAGCATGCGTGCGACCCGTGCCGGCACCGAGCTGCAGCTTTCGCCGATCGGCCTGCGCCTGCTGACCATCCTGATGCGCGAATCGCCGCGCGTGGTCACCCGCCAGGAGATCGAGCGCGAGATCTGGGGCAATGGCCTGCCGGATTCGGACACCCTGCGCAGCCACCTGTACAACCTGCGCAAGATCATCGACAAGCCGTTCGACCGTCCGCTGCTGCACACCGTGCAGAGTGCCGGCTACCGCATTGCCGACATCGCCCAGCCGATGGCCTGAGCAGGATACTCGCCGGTGCAGCAGCAGGCCCGGCCGGGTTGTGGCCACGTACGAGGGCAGGGCATGACCGGCCGGCGTTGCCGCCGGTCATCGCCCATGCACCCGCACGGCGTGGCGCGCTGCCTATAATCGCAGCGCTCTGACCGGGACTCCGCAATGCCGCACGGCCTGCCGCGCAAGATCCGTATCGCCTTCATCCTGCAGGCAGTGCTGGCCAGCCTGGGCATCCTGCTGGGTGCGTGGCTGGTCTCGCTAGTGATCAAGCACAGCCTGGTGGGCGCTGCCCTGCGCGAGGAGGCGGCGTACTACTGGACGCTGCACGAAGCGTCCCCGGTGCAGCCGCCGCCCAATACCCAGAACATCCGCGGCTACCTGCTGGAAAGCGGGCAGTCGGCACTGTCGTTGCCGGCCAACCTGCGCAATCTGGAGCCCGGCTTCCACGAACTGCCCAAGGACGACCAGCTGGTGCTGGTTGATGTGCGCCCGGCTGGCCGCCTGTACCTGGTGTTCCTGCGCTCGCGCGCAGAGATGCTGGCGTTCTGGTTCGGCATCGTGCCGGTGCTGCTGACCCTGTTGGCGGTGTATGGCGCCAGCTGGGTGACCTACCGCGCGTCCAAGCGCCTGGTGTCGCCGGTGAACTGGCTGGCTCGGCGCGTCTCGCGCTGGGACCCGGGGCATCCGGAAGCGGCCGACCTGGAGCCCAACAAGCTGCCGGCGGACATGCAGGGCGAGACCCGGCAGCTGGCGGCCGCGTTGCACTCGCTGGCCAACCGGGTGAGCGCGCACGTGGCACGCGAGCGCAACTTCACCCGCGATGCCAGCCATGAACTGCGCACGCCGCTGACCGTCATCCGCGTTGCCAGCGACATGGCACTGGGTGATGAAAGCCTGCAGCCGCGCCTGCGCCGCAGCCTGCAGCGCATCCAGCGGGCTGGCCGCGACATGGAAGCGGTGATCGATGCGTTCCTGATCCTGGCCCGCGAGGCAGACGTCGAACCGCAGATCGAGCTGTTCGACGTCAACGACATCGTCCGCTATGAAGTGGACAACGCCAACGAACTGCTGGGGGCTCGCCCGGTGTCGGTGCACCTGCACAGCGATGGCCCGGTGCAGCTGCATGCGCCGCCGCGGGTGCTGCAGGTGGTGGTCAGCAACCTGGTGCGCAATGCATGCAGCTACACCGACGAGGGGCGCATCGACGTGCATGTGCACAACGATCGGGTGGTGGTGCACGATACCGGCATCGGCATGTCCCCCGAAGCGCTGTCGCGGGCGTTCGAACCGTTCTATCGCGCCGAACCCAGCCGGCCGCAGGGTACCGGCCTGGGCCTGTCGATCGTACGCAGGCTGTGTGATCGCTTCGGCTGGAAGGTCAGCCTGGCCAGCGAGCCGGGTCAGGGCACCGAGGCAACGGTGATCTTCCGGTAGAGGGATTTTGCCGGGCTGCGCCCGGCACCCGCCGAGGCAACATCAACATCAAAAGCGGGCATTCCGTGGAATGGCGGGGCGGTGTGGGTTTGCAGGACACGCCGTAAACCCCCCTCCGGGGTCCGGCCCAGCCGCTGGCGGCTGTGCGTTCGGGCGCTTGCGAAGCAGTGCTTCGCAAGCAAAGCGCCCTCACCCATGGGGGCTCGATGGCGCCATCCATGGCGCCAACGGTCCTGCAAACCCACACCGCCCCGCCTTCGACAGTTTCCCGCGATCCGCAGTACATCCACGCCATGCGTGGATGGGGTTGCTCAGTTGCAGTTGACCTTCGGCGCCAGCGCCTTGGTCCAGATGTCATACCCGGCCGGGGTCATGTGCAGCATGTCCTCGCGGAACAGCGTTGCATCCGGCTGGCCATCCGCGCCCAGCATCGGCGTGTAGATATCGGTGAAGCCGGTGTTGGGCAGCTTGGCCAGCGCGGCCTTGATCAGCGTGTTGGCCTCGTTGATCGCCGGCAGCAGGTGCGCCCGCGACGGGCTCGGCTTGATCGACAGGTACTCGACCTTGGTCTTCGGCAGGTCGCGATGCACGCGCTGCACGAAGGCGACCACGTCGTCGCGGACCTGGGTCGCGGTGCGGCCGCTGTTGAGGTCGTTGTCACCGGCGTAGAAGAACACCTTGCACGGCGCATACGGCACCACGATCTGGCCGGCATACCAGGTGCTGTCGCGCACTTCCGAGCCGCCGAAACCGCGGTTGAATACAGGCTGGCCGGGGAAGTCGGTGGCCAGGCTCTCCCAGAAGCGGATGGAGGAGCTGCCGATGAATTCGATGCCACCGCGGGGCGGCGGGTTGGCCTGGTCGGCGCTGGCGAACCGGGCCATGTCGCCGGCCCAGGCCACGTTGGAGACCTGTTCGGGTACCTGGGGCGACGTGGTCGGGCCCAGGGCCTGGGCCAGCGGTGCGGCGGTCAGCAGGCCCAGCATCAGCAGGCAGGTACGGCGACGGGACATCAGGCGCTCCAGCAGGGAAGGGAACGCCATCATAGAAGCTGGGGCGGGCCGGGGCTTGCCCCTGGCAGTCCATTCACCGGGCCGGCGCCGGGATGCGGCTGGCGGCCTTGTGGCAAAATGGCGGCCATCTGCCTATTCCTGTGCACCCATGATTCCCTGCCGTGCGTCTGAGCGGTCGCTGCGCCGCGCCCCTATTGCTGGATGTTCCACCCGTGGCTGATCAGTTCGGCCATCTGCCGCGTGGCCCGCGCCGCATCTTCCAGGCCGCCCGCTGGTCCTGGCAGGGCCTGCGCGCCGCCTGGCTGCACGAATCGTCGTTCCGGCTGGAGGTCTACCTGCTGATCCTGCTGGCGCCGGTCGCGGTCTGGCTGGGGCAGACGCCGGTCGAGCGTGCGCTGATGATCGGTTCGATGCTGCTGGTGCTTGCGATGGAACTGGCCAACTCGGCGATCGAGGCGGTGATCGAACGTTACGGCAGCGAAATCCACGAGTTGGCTGGCCGCGCCAAGGACATGGGCTCGGCGGCGGTGTTCGTGCTGATGATGAACGTGCTGTTGTGCTGGGCCCTGGTCGTGGTTCCACACGCGCTGGCCGGCAGCTACGGCTGAAACCCCATTCCCCCACTGCCTTGAAGAGATTCCATGTCCTTTGAGTTCCTCGCCGACCCCAATGCCTGGGTAACCCTGTTCACGCTCAGCGCGCTGGAAATCGTGCTCGGCATCGACAACCTGGTGTTCATTTCCATCGCGGTCAGCAAGCTGCCGGAAGAGCGTCGCCCGTTCGCACGCAAGCTCGGTATCGCCGTGGCCTGCATCACCCGTATCGGTCTGCTGGTGTCGCTGGCGTATCTGGCGCACATGGCGGCCAACCTGTTCACGGTGGCCGGCATGGGCATCTCCATCCGTGACCTGGTGCTGATCGTCGGTGGCCTGTTCCTGATCATCAAGGGCTGCATGGAGATCAAGGAACTGATCAGCGGCGGCGAGGATGAAGATCCGAGCACCACCAAGGCCTCGGCCGTGTTCGGCTACGTGATCGCGCAGATCGCGGTGATCGACATCGTGTTCTCGCTGGACTCGGTGATCACCGCGGTTGGCATCGCCGACCACATCCCGGTCATGGTCGCCGCCATCCTGCTGTCGGTGTTGGTGATGCTGCTGGCCGCCAACCCGCTGGGCCGCTTCATCGACGCCAACCCGACCGTGAAGATGCTGGCGCTGGCCTTCATCCTGATGATCGGTGCGGTGCTGATCCTGGACGGCCTGGACGTGCACGTGCCCAAGCCCTACATCTACGCCGCGATGGGCTTCTCGGTGCTGGTGGAATGGCTGAACCTGCTGATGCGCCGTCGCGCCCGCGAGCACAACGTGCCGGGCGCTGGTAACTGGTAAGCGCCTCTGGCATGTAAGTCCCTCAGAACCCCCGGCCCGACCGGGGGTTCTGCGTTTGTGGGGGCACGGCTCTGCTACGGCGCTGCGGTTTTTGCACTTGTAGCGGGTTTCCGTGCCCCACTTGTGAACCAGGATCAACAGTGTTTTCCCGGGACGAGGCTTAATCCGCCACAGCAAAGCGCGCAGGCTACGCACTCCCGAATCCCTCCCCCAGGACCCCCCCATGAATTCCAGAGCCGCCTTGCTGGCGCTTGCCGTCGGCGCCTTCGCCATCGGAACCACCGAGTTTGCGCCGATGGGCCTGTTGCCGGTCATCGCCGACGGCGTGGGCGTGGGCATTCCCACTGCCGGCATGCTGATCACCGCTTACGCCGTGGGCGTGATGCTGGGCGCACCGGTGATGACCCTGCTGATGGGCCGCTTCGGCAAGCGCACCGCGCTGATGCTGCTGATGTCGATCTTCGTGGTCGGCAACCTGCTTTCGGCACTGGCCCCGAACTACGGCCTGCTGTTGCTGTCGCGCCTGGTCACCAGCCTCAACCACGGTGCCTTCTTCGGCATCGGTGCGGTGGTTGCCGCCAGCCTGGTGCCGAAGGACAAGCAGGCCGCCGCCGTGGCCACCATGTTCATGGGCCTGACCATCGCCAATATCGGCGGCGTGCCGCTGGCGACCTGGGTGGGCCAGCAACTGGGCTGGCGCCTGTCCTTCGCCGGTACTGCAGTGCTGGGCCTGATTGCGATCACCGCGCTCGGCTTCGCGCTGCCGGCATCTGCACCGGGGCCGCGCCCGGACGTGCGCCGCGAACTGAAGGCCATCCTGCAGCCGCAGGTACTGCTGGCGATGGGCACCACGGTGCTCGGCGCGGGTGCGATGTTCACTCTGTACACCTACGTGGCGCCGGTGCTGACCGAACTGACCGGCGCCTCCAACACCTTCATCGCGATGTCGCTGGCCCTGATCGGTATCGGCTTCACGTTTGGCAATGGCATCGGTGGGCGCATGGCCGACTGGTCGCTTGATGGCGCGACCCGCATCCTGCTGGCGGTCCTGGCCGTGCTGATGTTCTTGCTGCCGCTGGCGTTCATGCACCACGCCACTGCGGCGCTGGGCGTGCTGCTGTTCGGCGCGGCGACCTTCGCCATCGTGCCGCCGCTGCAGATCCGGGTGATGCAGGCGGCGAGCGAGGCGCCGGGCCTGGCGTCGTCGATCAACGTGGGTGCGTTCAACCTCGGCAACGCGGTGGGTGCCGCGCTGGGTGGTGCGGTGATCAGCTCGGGTTTGGGTTACGCGGCGATTCCGGTGGCCGGTGGCCTGCTGGCGGCATCGGGGCTGCTGCTGGCGTGGCTGGGGCGTCCGCGCACTGCGGTGGCTGAGGCCTGCTGAGGGGAGAGGGTTTCCGGCAGGGCTTGCAGCCCTGCACCCGCTGCAATCAACGTCAACGTCAAAAGCTGGCTATCCGTGGGGTGGCGGGGTGGGTCCGGTTGAGGGGGACGCTGCAAGTACGTCCATGTAAGCTCGGTCGCCGCATCCATGCGGCTCACGCCCCCTCAACCGGACCCACCCCGCCTTCGACAGATTCCCGCGGTCTGTCGGAACGGTGTTCTGCTCTGGTAGGTGTCGACCTTGGTCGACACGAATGCCTGAAGAACCGCGTTTTGCTTTTGATTTTTCTTTTGATCTCCCCGCGGTGCCCAGGAAACCGTATGAGGCCGGGCGGGTGGGCGTGGCGGGGGTATCTGATCTGGCCCCCCGTCAGCGGACGCCAAGAAGCGATACTTTGATCGCACTTGGAGGTCCCTTATGTCCCGTATCACCCGCCGTAGCTACACCGATGAGTTCAAGCACCAAGCCGTGGAGTTGGCCGAGT